>CAZCZX010000009.1:12513-29313 GCA_964503095.1 uncultured Sangeribacter sp. | reverse complement strand
TCACTGTCTCACGTGATGGAAAGAAGTATGCCTTGAAGGTTTACTATTATGATCCGGATCATCGACCCAACCACAAGGTTTTGGAGAAAATTCGTCAATTTGGTGGTAGCGGATTGTTAGTGCCTGTCATTAGCCATGGAGAAATGGCTAATCCTAATTCGCCCACAGAGAAAAACGACTATGAACTTATGGAATTCTGTGAAGGTGGTTCGCTCGATGGGGTCATCATGGCAGGAGACGAGAAAGCCCTTACAGAAGTTGCTGTAAAAATGGGTGCAGCAATCGATTTCTTGTCAAAACATGGAATTCTGCATCGTGATATAAAACCTGCCAATTTCTTTTATTTGGATAAAGAAAAGACTCAGATTGTTCTTGCTGATTTCGGAATCTCTGTAGAATGTCCGGAAGGTTCATACGTAAAAATCGATGAGATGCGTTCTCCTGTGTATGCAGCCCCTGAATTCTATACCAACGTTCCAGGCGAGCCAGCCGAGGTGGGGGTGGAGAGCGACTATTTCTCTCTTGGTGTGGCGCTATTGTGTCTTTGGATGGGGAAGGCAAAACTTACTGCCAATGAGTCGGCTCTCCTACGCGCTAAACTCAACGAAAACCTCCCGATGCCAAAGGACATGTCAAGCCACATGGCGTCGCTTATCACAGCCCTGACGCGCTTGAAAATGGCCGACCGCGCAACTTTCGGCGACATCAAGCGCTGGGTCAAGGGTGAGGAACTCATTACAGACAAGTCGGCTTCCAACTTCCACGTTGTCTTCAATTCTGCAAAGAATCAGGTGGCCAATTCCCCTGCTGAACTTGCACATTATCTTGTGGAAGACAAGGTTCTTGGGAAAAAATATCTTTACTCTGGAAGAATCACCAAATGGCTTGAAGAGACAAGTCGCAATGAGATTGCAGTAAATGTAGAGGAGATTGTTGAGGAAATTTATCCGGATAATCAGGAAGCCGGGTTGATGACTGTGGTCTATATGCTCGACCCCTCTTTAGACTATGTCACCCCCGATGGTGTGCACATGAGTGATCCTAAGGAGATTGCAAAATATGCTTTCGATCATTTTGATGTGATGAAAGAGGAAGTCCTGGACACTGACTCCAATCTCAAGATTTATTTTAAAGCTCATAATCTCGATAAAACGCTTGATGAGTTAGATCAGTTTATAAATGAGGGAAAATCAGAGGAAATCGATGATGATTCTCATGCTTATATAGCCGCCTATTATTTGGCTGAGCAATTCAACGATCTTCCACTTCCTATCGATTTGGATGGAAATTTTGAATTTGCCGATTCTCTCGATGACTTGTATCGCTTGCTAAGCGTGGATGGCTTTCTCGATGACTTTAATGAGGCAATTGTTCAATCCCCAGGCTTCATACTATGGTTGGCTTATAAAAATCCAGCATTGGCTGGAAAGACAAGAATGCTGATCGACAGTGATACTGATGATGTGGATTCCATCTACTACAACTCTTCCTCAGCCTATCGAATTCTTTATGAACTTGATCCTCAAGTAGATTTAAGATTTAATACTGATGTGAATTCTCCGGAAAGAATTTATACGGTAGAGGAAATAGGACAAGATCTCGAGCAACTTTTAATTCGATTCCAAACAGCAGAGCGTGATGCGGCTATCTTCTTAGGTATATTTGCCGATTTAGACAGCACGTCTTATGGTGATTACCTTAGGGCAAGAGGAGAAGCTTATTTCAAGTTCCTGAAGTGGAATCGCTATTGCATGGACGTAGACGATGAAGAGAATGAAAGTAAGGCTGGTCCCTACAACATTGTCATCGGCGCTTATAAATCAGTGACCGGATTTTTAGGCCATGCTCCTCACTATTCAATGAATGGTGAGATGTTAGAATCTCCAGATGCTTTGAAGAAATATCCGACTTCAGACGTGATGGATGCGTTGGGAGGGGAGGACCTTGTTCTTTCTTCTCCTGATGGTGAGCCACTTCCTTGGCTGTCCTATTGGCTTACTGTATTCTACCAAGAAAATCCACGATTGGATTTGAGTCAGCAATTCACTTATGAAAAAGAAACTGCAAAATATACGGAATTCATTGCTTCAATCGCTCCGGATTACTATTATGCTAAACGCTATCAAAAGGCAATAAAGAAGATAGACAAGTCTGGACAGCGTCTTGAGAAAAGCGATAAGAAAATTAAGAGAAACACAATCATCTACTCAGTTTTAGCCGGTATCCCCACAATTGCCGTTCTGTCGTTGCCGTGGATATTTGGCCGTCCCGACTATAATCCTATATCAGGGCATTTTTGGATCACTTATGCATTATGTGCCATTGCATTAGGAATGTTTGGAGGGAAGTTGAAAGAAAGTTCTGGAGAAGGTTGGTTGTGGGGGCTTGGTGGTGGCCTCGTGTTGACTGGTGTCATTTGGTGTGGCTACGCTTGGTTTCCTGGAGCGTTATATTTCATAGCCGCAGCACTTTTGGTAGTGATAACTTTGTATTGCTTAAAGGAGATTCTTACTGCTAAAGAAAAAGTAGACACAGGCGGAAAAGTCATTTCCTCAGATATGTTTGAGTATCGTCAGTTGGATGCGCTTTATTTTGCCTACAAGGATGATGAAAAGGACGTTGATACTGCGGTGACCAAATATTCGTCAACTCAGGTCCAATGGGATCAGTCGGCTCTACGCTCCATCAATCGTTATGGCTGGATGTGGATTTCTGCTGCTTGGCTTATGGCGGCTATATGGTACTTCGCCACTCCTTCTTTCAGTGGTAATAATGCATGGATTAATGTTCAGAAAGTCAAAGCGTTGGCTGGAAGTTGGGCTCTTGGAAATTGGGAGGTAAAATATAAAGAAGGTAATACCACGATAAAGTTTACCATAGATTCAGTCTATAAGGGAAAAGAGGTCTTCGGCACAATGATTATCGCTGGTCAAAAACCAGTGCCAGCTAAAGGAAGTATAAGAAACAGAAATGATTCTGTTCCTAACTTTATTTTCTTCAAACCTGCAGAAGGATACTCAAAACAGGAGGTATACGGTAGATTCGATAGAGATTCAATGACTTGGAGTGGCAACTACACCGACAGGAAAGGAGTAGTCCACGAAGTGCAATACCTAAAGAGTCCCTATCCGGTTATCGCAGTAGAAGAGCAAGTTGAAGTTTCTTCCAATTCATCACCTAAGAGATCTTCTAAGGCAAAGAAATCTTCTGCACCTGCAGTTTCAAATACAGACCAAAATAAGAATATGTCGGAGTCTGCAGAAGATGCAAATAATGCTGAGGAAAATAAGGAAAATAAAACATCCACAAACATCCTCGGAGAGGATACATTATACTAAAACTCCTTATCGAATTAATGAAAACCTGCTATAAATGTAATAAAGACAACCGCGATGAGGCTCTCTATTGTCGATTCTGCGGTAATAAGTTTCAGGAAGAACCGAAGCATGCTAATGCCACGGTAGCGCATCCTGATTCAGCTCCTGTACGCAAGCGTCGCAAGAAAAAGATCGACCTACTCGATGACCTCGTAGGCCTGGATGCGGCAAAGGAGAAAGTGCGAGATCATGTGGCTACTGTCAAACAACTGATGAAGTTGCGCGGTAGTTCTGTGTTGAAGTCGCTAAACAATAATATTTTGATTACTGGTCCTTCCGGATCTGGGGTCTCAGCATTGCTTTTTGCTGTAGGAGATTATCTTAATGAGCAGGGAATATTTGATTCGGAAAAGACAGATGTATTCAATCCCCTCACTATCGACACCATCAATCTCTCTGAAAACCCTCTCGAACTTATCATCGTGGAAGATGCCCACATGATGCTTCCTGATAATCTCGACGACGATCTCTTAGGCTCACCTCTTGAGTATATCTTCAGAGTGGCATCTGGTGCAAGAAAACTTAAGGAGGAAAAAATGGGTCTCTTGGTTGCGGGCGACAAGAAATTGCAGCAATATGTAGAAGCACATCCCGATCTTCTTAGCCTTTTTGCCCTCAACATCAATCTTTCTGACTATACTCCTGAAGAGTTGGCGGAAATTTGTGATGCGATGTTGGAGGATACTTATAATTTGCGCCTTTCCGATGAAGCTTTTAAAAAATTGTTCCGTGTGTTTAGCTACGAACGGCGCAACTCGAAGAAGTATGGCAACGCTCATCTCTCAGCCAGCAAGGTCGACGAAATGATTCTCTCTGTCACACGCAGGTCTAAGGGTAAAAAAGCTTCGATGGTTGAAGTCGAAGATGTCCAAGGGAAAGAATACGTGCCCAAGTCGCTTGATGAGGTGATGAAGGAATTCGACAAGTATGTAGGCGTAGATGACATCAAGAATACCATGACTGGTATTGTCGATTCCATCAAGTCTTTCCAGAAACTTCATCCCGACAAGACTTACGAAATAAAGGATAATTATCTCTTTCTGGGCAATCCAGGCACTGGAAAGACCTCTATGGCGCGTGTCTTTGCCGATGCCCTGAGTGCTATGGGTATTCTCTCCTCGGGGCAGCTTGTGGAGAAAGCCCCATCCGATTTGAGAGGTGAGTATGTGGGGCATACAGGCCCTAAAGTTGATGCTGCTTTCGATCAGGCTATGGGTGGAATCCTCTTTATTGATGAAGCCTACGATCTCTGGAAAGGTCCTGATGATTCCTTTGGCAGCGAGGCAGTCACAGTATTGCTTAAAAATGCTGAGGACCGGCGTGGAAAACTTATCGTGATCTTGGCCGGGTATCCAAGGGAAATGGATTTCTTTGTGAAAAATTCAAATCCAGGTATGTCTTCTCGCTTTGGAGAGTCTATCGTTTTTCGCGACTACAATGGTGCTGAACTTACTGAAATTGCTCGCAGAATGATCAAATCTCATGGATATTCCCTTGATGAGAAGGCCGACAAGATGATTGATAAGTTCTTCGAGAAGATGTATGCTTCCAGAGGGAAGGACTTTGCAAATGCAAGGGCTGTGCGCAATGCTGTGGATAAGGCAATTAAAGTTCAAAACAGTAGAGTGCAGAAAGCTATGAAGGATCCCGGTTTCGATCCCGCAGAAGAATTCGTACTGACCATGGCTGACCTTACGGGCAATGAGAAAGCTCCTAAGACTGTAGATGAAGTGATTGCTTCAATGGACGACCTTATCGGTATGTCTGACATCAAGGAGGAAATCCGTAAGCTTGCCAATGTTTCGATGGTCAATCGTATGCGAATGGAAAGAGGTCTCGGAGCGGCTGCTTTGCAACCGGTCAATATTATTCTGACAGGCAATCCAGGGACGGGTAAGACCACCATAGCTAAGCGTCTCGGAGAAGTGCTTCACGCAGCCGGTGTGCTTCCAACGGATAAAGTAGTAGAACGCGAAGCCAAGACTATCCTCTCCAGCTATGTCAATGCGTCTGGACAGAATATGGATAAGGCTGTCGACGAGGCTATGGGTGGTGTCCTATTCATCGATGAGGCATATAACCTGCTTCCGCAGCCTGGAAGTATGAATAATACCGGAAATGAAGCTTTAGATGCCCTAATGACTCGTATGGAAAATGATAAGGGTAAATTTGTAGTGGTCATAGCCGGCTATAAGGACCGTATGCAGGAACTTATCAGGCGAGGAAACCCTGGCCTGATGAGCCGCTTTAATAAGAATTTTCATATTGAAGATTATGACGCTGATGCTTTGAAAGAGATATTCATGCTCAATGCGAGGAAAAGAAAATTTTCTCTTACTCCAGAAGCTGAGGAAGCACTGGCTTTGCGCATCAATGAGATGGTGGAGAATAAAGGTCTTCATTTTGGCAATGCCCGGGAAGTCGTAAATCTCCTTAACGAAGTGGTGGAAATGCAAGGCAACCGCATAGCTTCTGATACCTCAATTATTGATACTAATCCCGATGCCCTCACTATTATTGAGGCTGTCGACATTCCTGCTTATAAATGATGAAAGATATTGAATGCCCTGCTTGTGGAAAAATGATTCCCGATGACAGCAAATTTTGCGACCAATGTGGCGTAGAACTGCTCGAATGTATCAAATGCGGTGCGCTTGGCACTGATTCTTACTGTGAGGAATGTGGCAGTCCGATGGTTGCTCGCAAAGGTGATAAAGTAACTGTGAAAAAAGTGGAGGAAGACCCCAAAAAGGGTAATGACGATAATGATGATGGCAACACGACAATCGGTGGCCGTCGCAAAAAAATTGTTCTTAAATCTCGAATAGAGGGGGTGACCTTGACTCCCGAAGATGAAGCAATCATAGGGAGAGGAGAGGGTCCTTATTCTCGTAATCTTTCAGGTTTTGGCCTTATTTCGCGGCGGCATGGAAAATTCGTAAGGCGAGGTCGCGATTGGTATATTGTTGATTTTGGAAGCACCAATGGCACATACGTCAACGACGAGGAAGTCCCAACAGACACCCCGGTAAAATTAAAGGTTGGTGATGTTGTCGATATTGGAACATTTATTTTTGATGTTAAGGAAATATGATTCCTAATATTACATACGAGGCTATCTGCAACGTAGGCTGTGTGCGTTCCAACAATGAAGACATGGCATATGTTGCCGGCACGATTCTGCGTGATGGTGAGATAGCTGGAAGTGTAGAGTTATCAAATGGTGTTATAGCTTTCTCTGTGGCTGATGGTATGGGTGGCTACGAAGGAGGGGAGATAGCCTCTGAGATAGTGATTCGTTCTTTTGCTCAGTTTATTAAGAACCTAATGGCTGAGAAGGTTGATAATATCCTAACTGAACTCAAGGAATGGGCTATTTCTGCAAATAAGTTAATTCTCGATTCTGCAGCAATACGCACAGAATTGGCGGATATGGGCACTACTTTCATTGCTCTTATTTGGATCCAGGAAAAATTATGGCTTATCAATGTAGGGGATAGCAGATGCTATAGATACAGACAGGGAGTACTGAAACAGTTGTCTGTCGATCATTCTGAGCGTATTCGCACCGGTAATGCCGACATTCCATCCAACCTTATCTACAATTATATGGGTAATCATCCGACTGATTTTATTTCCGACGTGGTTTCAATTAATCCAATGGAAGGAGATATATACTTACTTTGTTCAGACGGCTTAAGTGATCTTGTAGACTTTGATAGTATCGAAGGATCGATTGAATCTCCCAAGCAGCTTCTTCAGCTGGCCCTGCAGGCTGGAGGGGAAGATAATGTTACTATAATTTCGGTTTTCTTCCCCAATGAGTCAAGGAGTAATCCATTCTGATGAAAAGACTTTCACTGAAGTTTTGGTGACAATTAAACTCGGTCAGATAAAGGCGAGCATGTCGTTTTCCTTTGCTATTTGATCGAGGCTGCTTGTGCGGTCTTTCTCTATTAACTTGTCTAACTCAATAGCATTCTGAGAATTCAATGAGTCAGGGTCAATGCTGTCCTTGACCCAATCATCCATCCAGAGAAATTCATTTATATCAAAGAATTCTGCTGCATTGTCTAAGGCTTTCTCCATTTCGTCAATGCTATTGGCATTCAAAACTTGTTGAAAGTTTGACTCAGCAATTACTTGACCTGAAAGGTCGACCCATCGTTTAGACAATTTTCCATTTGAATTAGCCTGATTGGCTATTCCTTTTTCTTGAATGGAATGCAAGTATTTGCAAAGTGCAAGCTCATAGAGTTTTCTCCCTTTTTCAAGAGATGAACGTTTTATTTTCATTCCTTTATGACCTATATATCCGTCAGCATCTTCCGGCAGACCAAGCAAACTATCGGTTATAGCTATGGCATTTAATATCATATTTACGGTATATGGGTTAAGTGTATGATATGTGATGCGGTCGTTAAGTTTTATTCCTTTGTCAAGCCTGCGGTCTCTTTTGGGCCATTTCTCTTCATCACGTTTGAGACCATAGCTTTTAAGCATAGCGCCTGGAACCACAATAGTATAGCCATTAGGGTCGCCAAAGAGATAAGAGAAAGGAAAGTCGGAAGAATCCGGATGGTGCTTATGCTCTCCCATCACGAGGGAGTAGGCTCCAATGCGAGATCCATGCATGATATAGGAGTTTGAGGAAGTTTTAACTCCTCTTTCTAATACTCCCCAATGCATCGGTCCCAGTTTATACATATGATTGCTCATATTAGTGCCGGATCCGGCATTCATAAAGCCCGTATGGCATCCAATTAATAAGGAACTTTTATGCATACTCACGGTATAGGGTCCGGCAAGAACAGCACATGCCTCTCCATTTTCCATCGAGCAATTAGCAAAGAATAATGAATCGTGAGCAGTAAATCCCTTATCAAGAACACATCCTTGGCCTACATAAGCGTTTCTCAAGACGCATCCTCCAGTGACCACAGCATCCTCAATAATGAAATTCTCAGCATCTACTCCCTGACCCACAAAAGTCAATCCCTCCTGGCGTGAATTAGCCTCCCCCTTTAGGGGGCTGGGGGGCATTCCATTAACAATACTTCCATTGTGAAGTCGAGATGCTCCTTCTATTTTAACGCCGTCCCAAATTTTCACATCAGTAATTGGCCCGCAATCCAATATCTCTACATTGTCACCAATTTCAAGCCTATCTGGAAGATTGAGAATATGTCTGGTGATGAGAGGAAAGAGTTTACCTTCAGCAAACTCTGGAATCCTGGCGGCCAAAGTGGCAATCTGAGCAGAGATCCCGGGATAAATCCTTACAGGGCGTGTGCCGGTCTCGTCAAGGACCGCAATGTCCAAGCCTACTCCAAAAGTTGCATTAGGAGAGTTTTCTATCCTTGCTACATTGACTATCCTGACGTTGTCGCCAATTCTGACATTAGAAAGGCCTCCAGCAACATTGACAATCTCAGCATTAGCTCCAATGCTGACCATACCTCGGAAATAGACATTGCGAATCTTGTTGAGATCCGTCCCTTCCGATATCTCTACAGTGCTCCAGTCATCCGCAAAGCATCCTTGATGTTCAAGTTTCTCTATCCTTTCTTTATTCATACCACACATACTCCTTTCTTAACCATATCTCAATTAGCCCGGAGGGCTTAAATTTTGTTAACCCCCAGTCGCAACTGGGGGCAATATCTCTCAACGCCTCTTTACTACCCCGGAGGGGTAGCACATAATTCCCCCTTCAGGGGGTTAGGGGGCTTTCATCATACTTCTGGAAAAGAAAGTCATTATATGGAAATCTTTCCACATGAATCTCCTTGGCTTTCTCGTAGAGAAGTTCTTTGAGCTGATCAATGTTTATCTTGTCTTTTGCTGATATGAATACACAGTTATTGTTCATCTTGGCCATCCATGTCTTCTTGAAGTCTTCAAGACTCATGTTCTCCCTTGTGGCAGGTGTCAGATCATCGGGATCCTTTGGCGTGTATTTAAATGCGTCAATCTTGTTAAATACAAGTATCTGTGGTTTTTGAGAAGCACCGCATACCTCACTCAATGTCTTATCTACCACTTCGATCTGCTCTTCAAAATTGGGATGGCTCACATCGACTACATGCATCAGCAAATCCGCTTCCCTCACTTCATCAAGGGTTGACTTGAAAGAATTTACAAGATGAGTAGGAAGTTTACGTATGAACCCAACTGTGTCTGAAAGCAAGAAAGGAAGATTGTCGATTGTCACTTTCCTTACAGTTGTGTCAAGTGTTGCAAAGAGTTTATTCTCTGCAAACACATCGCTCTTGCTCAGAAGGTTCATGATTGTAGATTTCCCAACGTTAGTGTAGCCTACAAGTGCCACGCGGGTCATATTCCCACGGTTTTTCCGCTGTATGCTCTTTTGCTTATCAATATCCTTGAGATCCTCTTTTAGTCGGGATATCTTGTCGAGAATGATACGGCGGTCGGTCTCTATCTGTGTTTCACCCGGTCCTCGCATACCGATACCACCTCTTTGCCTTTCAAGGTGGGTCCACATTCGAGTAAGCCGGGGGAGTAGATATTGATACTGTGCCAATTCCACCTGAGTCCTCGCCGTGGCGGTCTGTGCCCTCTTTGCAAATATGTCTAATATGAGGCTTGTTCGGTCGAGAATCTTCACTTTAAGTTCTCGCTCTATATTGAGCACTTGCTTAGATGAAAGATCATCGTCGAAAATCACGAGTCCAATCTCATGGTCTTCCACATATTTGCGTATCTCCTCAAGTTTTCCTGTGCCGACATATGTCCGAGGATTGGGATAGTCAAGTTTCTGTACAAACCGTTTCTCCGGCTCTGCTCCCGCAGTCTTTGCCAAGAAGTCAAGCTCATCAAGGTATTCATTCACCTTTGCTTCACTCTGCTTTTGGGTGACGAGGCCTACAAGCACGGTCCTCTCGTTTTCTTCTTTATTTATTATGTTATCTTCTATCATAAGATATTCTGATTTCTATCGTCTTACATTTGCGTATATAATGTAAACGTTTCACGCCCCTCGCTGGTTGCGCGAAGGGCGTATAAAGATTAATTATAAATTCTGAATTCAAAATTCAAAATTCAAAATTAAGCCAGCCTTGCAAGAAGATCAGTCAAGAATTTCCAATATTCCTCCACTGATGGAATATATGCCTTCTCATTTGGGCTGTGGATATCCTTGAGAGTCGGTCCGAAAGATATCATGTCCATTCCCGGCATTTTTTCAAGGAATATTCCACATTCAAGTCCGGCATGGAGGGCTTCTACCTTAGGTTCATGGCCAAATAGATCTTTAAAACTTTCCACTGCCGTCTTAAGCAATTTGCTTTCAGGATTCGGTGCCCAACCTACACTCGGATCGTTGGTCACTACCACACATCCGATATTCTCGTAGAGTGCAGTGATTCGGTCAGTGATTTCCTCACGCTTGCTATCGACAGAAGAACGCTGGTGAGAAGTGATTACGACATTCTCTCCCTCTTTATGTACGCTTGCAAGGTTGGATGAGGTCTCTACGAGTCCGGGAACAGCAAGACTCATACCCTGCACACCATTAGGAGTGCCAAATATAGTTGCGATTAGCGGACTCACATAAGGTTCTGCAATCATTTTAGCGGGTTTCTCCCTCAATTCCACAGTAAAAGTGAAGTCGTCTCCTTCAGCAAGTTTGAGTTCATCATGGATAGTGGCGTTGAATATTTCAGCCATTTTTTCAAGAGCATCCTCTTGTCCTTCTGCAACTCCAATAAGTGCTTTAGCCTCACGTGGGATCGCATTCGGAAGCCCTCCTCCTTGGAAGTCGCTTAGGAATATCATGCCGAATTCATCTTCTGCAAGCCAGAGGAAGCGTGAGAGAATCTGATTGGCGTTGCCTCGCCCCAAGTGGATTTCCATTCCGGAATGTCCACCCTTCAGGTGGTTGACATGCACTTCATACCATACATATCCTTCCGGAGTCTCCACTTCTTCTATTGGATAAGTTGCAACGGTACACATTGATCCGGCGCAACCGATCACAATCATTCCATGCTCTTCCGAGTCAAGATTGAGCAATATTCTTCCACTGACAAGATTGGCGTCAAGACCTGTGGCTCCTGTCAGTCCCTGCTCTTCATCGACTGTGAATACTGCTTCAAGAGGACCGTGCACAAGGTCAGGATCTATCATTGCTGCCATTGCAGATGCACATCCAAGTCCATTGTCTGCTCCAAGAGTAGTGCCATTGGCTTTCACCCAGTCTCCATCCACTATTGTTGTGATGGGATCTGTCAAGAAATTGTGATCTACATCGCCACGTTTCTCTGCCACCATGTCCTGGTGGCCTTGAAGCACAACTGTCGGTGCATTCTCATGTCCTGGCGTTGCCGGGCAATACATCACTACGTTGCCTACCTCATCAGTGGCATATTTGAGTCCGTGACGCTCTGCCCATCCGGTGAGGAATTCTTTCATCTTATCAAGATGATGAGTAGGGCGTGGCACTTTTGTTATTTCGTCGAAGCATTCCCATACGAGCTTCGGCTTCAGATCTGTGATTTTCATTTCGATTTCTCCTTACTTTTAAAATTGGCATATTCTTTCGCCATTCTTGTATGGTAGCCTCGTTTAGCATACGCCGGACCGTTGTATTTTCTTGAGAAAGCAGCCCAGTCTTTTTTCTTGAGGGCTTCAAGCATTCCGGCATTCTGGATAAATACCGCAAACATCTCAAGTTGGGCGAACTCCGATTCGCATACCTTTGCCACCATCTCCTCAACGCTTTTGCAGCCACAAAGTTTGTAGTTGTAGCCTCCAATTTGGAACATACCCCAATAAGTGCCCATATCAGCGGCATCAGCATTGATCTTTCTGGCATTAGTCAGCGATGTCCATTCCTTGAGTGCATATCCTGAAAGGCCTGTGGGGACTTTGGCATCTTTCAGCTTGCGTCCTTTTGTCTTGGCGCAATATTTGTTGAATAGAGATTGCACATAGTTGGCGACAGGAACTCCCGGCGCCCAAAACCCTTCAAGTTTTTCTCCGGCTTCTATCTTTACTACAGCTTTAATGGCAGCCACTTCTACTCCAAGTTGATCGGCTACTATCTTGAAGTCTGCATCTGTCAATGTCTTGTATTTGACGCTTTCGTCTTCTTCAGGCATTGTGGAAACTACAAGATTCACCAATTTCTCAATCTCTGCTTGGCTCGACGACTGAATGGTATCCGCCATTATGACGGATACATTCAGCAATAAGTATGTGCCAATCAATAGTAGCCGTCTCATGACTTGGCTACTTTTTCAAGTGTCAGGCAAAGATGCTTCCAGAATTTTTCTACTGTAGGAATAAGAAGTTGCTCATCCGGTGAATGTACGCCTGTCATAGTCGGGCCAAAGCTTACCATGTCGAGGTGTGGGTATTTGTCGAGGAATAGGCCGCATTCCAATCCGGCATGGATAGCCTTTATTGCTGGTTTCACTCCAAACAATTCTTCATAAGCCTCAGCAGCGATTTTCATGATAGGGGAGTTCATGTTGGGAGCCCATCCGGGGTAACCGTCGGAGTGGTCTACTTTTGCTCCTGCAAGTTGGAAATGAGCCTCAACTTGGCCGGCAATGTCGTATTTGCGGCTTTCTACGCTTGAACGCTGCGAAGTGGTGACTTTTATCTTGTCGTCTCCTTCCATCTTGACAGCAGCCAAATTTGTTGAAGTCTCGACAAGACCTTCGATGTCGCGGCTCATTGAGATTACTCCGTGAGGTGCGCTGTAGAGTGCTCTGACGAGAGCCAAAGATGTAGCCTGATCGATGCAATGTGCGGGCTTTTCAGTTTCTTCTATGGTGATCACTGTCGAAGGCTCAATGCCTGCGAATTCCTTCTCAATCTCAGCTGCATATGCTGCTAAGGATGCTTTTACATCTTCTGCGAGTTTAGTCTCAATTCCAAATACTGCATGTGCTTCTCTTGGGATGGCGTTGCGAAGGTTGCCGCCATCGAATTCTGCAAGCTCGAGGTTCCATTTTTGTGAACAATTCCAGAGGAAGCGCGCCGCGAGTTTATTGGCATTTGCCCTGCCAAGATGAATGTCGCCTCCTGAGTGGCCGCCAAGCAGACCGCTTACGCTTATTTTCATATATGTGAAGTGGTCAGGAGCCAATGAACGCTTATATTCAAACCATGCAGTGGTGTCAATTCCTCCGGCACAACCTACGAAAATTTCTCCATCGTCTTCAGAGTCAAGATTCAAAAGGATATTGCCTCCGAGCATACCTTCGCCCAGATTTTGGGCGCCTTCAAGCCCTATTTCTTCATTCACGGTGAAGAGAGCTTCCACAGGACCATGCTTCAAGGTAGGATCAATCATTACAGCCATTGCTGCAGCTATGCCTATACCGTTGTCAGCCCCGAGAGTCGTGCCTTTTGCTTTCACCCATTCTCCATCTACATAAGTTTCGATGGGGTCTTTCATGAAATCATGCTCCACGCCTCCATTTTTTTCTGCTACCATATCCATGTGTGCTTGAAGGATAACTGTTGGGGCATTTTCATATCCGGGGGTGGCATCTTTATGCATAAGCACATTGCCGCAGTCGTCGGTCTTGACCGCTACGTTGTGCTTCTTTGCAAAATTGATGAGAAATTCTCTGATTTGCTCTTCATGGCAAGAGGGTCGCGGCACTTTGGTCACTTCATCGAAGCATTTCCAGATTAGTTCCGGCTTTAGGTCTTTTACTTCCATTTTTCTTTTGGGTTTTATTTCGTTTTTGTTTGCTCATAGTTATTTTCAGACCTCAAAGATAAGAATTTTTTTTCATTTTAACAAATCTTTTGCATTTCTTATAGTTCCTATCACGATTTTTTATTAATTTTGCATTCGGATTGTGCCCTTCCTTGGGAAAGGCACTAATTTGACATTGATTCATCAATATACAAATATAATATAATGAAAAAAATTCTTTACTCCGTTCTTGGCCTTGCACTGGCTTTGGCAGTTGGAAATTCTATGGTCTCCTGCAATGGCGCAAAAGAAGAAAAGGCTGCTCCTGCTAAGAAGGTGGCAGTGGCTGACTCTGTGGCTCTTCCCAACTATCGCTATGTGGATATGGATACACTCCTTGCAAGATATATTCTTGCTAAGGACTATAATGAGGAGATGCTTCGCATGCAGACTAATCTTGAGAGCGAGACAAAGCGTCATCAGACTTCACTCCAATCTTTAGCTACCCAGATTCAGAATAAGGTGCAGAATAATTCCTATCTCTCTCAGGAAAGTTTTGACACTGATCAGCAGAAATTTGCTTCAATGCAGAGCAATGCAGAACGTTCAGTGGGAATGATGCAGCAAAAATACGCGGAGGCTGCCGCTAAGGCTCAGCAGGCTGTTTCGGATTCTGTAATGGCATTCATTGAAGAATATAATAAGAAACATGGCTACGATGCTATCTTCAATAAAGCTGCTGCCCTGCATTTCAACCCTGCCCTCGACATCACAGACGAGGTGGTAGAAGGACTTAATGCCCGTTATAACAAGGTTAAAAAATAATTTAGATGAAAAGGCGTCTGTGTAGATTGGTTGCTGTCGTGATGGCTTCAATGGCTGTCATGATGCCGTTGTCATCCTTTGCAAAAGGATGGGAACCGGTGCGCACCGACGTCTCAGGTCTCAATTCGGTGGCTCGCGACAATGATGTTGAAATCCGGGTGTCGCCCGGCCATGTGGTGGTGGTGGCTTCTCAGGCTGTCCAGATCAAGGTTTTCACGATCCTGGGTCAGGTGGTCAGCAGCGAAACCATTCCTGCAGGCACAAGTCGCTTGCCTCTTTCCCATGGAGTATACATTGTGAAGGTGGGCGATCTAACTTGCAAGATTGCAGTCTGATCTATTCATCACCTGAATTAACCTTAAAGTTGAACCTGCAAAACTTATAATAGATAGATATGGAAGCAATTGATTGGAAAAATCTTCCGTTCGGATATATCAAGACTAACTATAATGTGCGTTGCACTTTTAGCGACGGCAAATGGGGTCCGATAGAAGTATCTGACTCTGAGTATATCCCGATGCATATGGCTGCTGCTTGCCTTCACTATGGACAAGAGGCTTTTGAAGGTCTCAAGGCTTTCCGTGGAGCTGATGGCAAGGTCCGTGTGTTCCGTATGGATGAGAATGCTGCACGTTTCCGCAGCTCTGCCGAAGGCATAATGATGGAACCTCTACCCACCGACATCTTCTGCGAGATGGTAAGAAAAGTAGTTGCTCTAAATGCTGAGTTTGTTCCTCCATATGGCACTGGCGCAAGTCTTTACATCCGTCCGCTTGAAATTGGTATCTCACCGCAGGTCGGTGTAAAACCTTCAAAAGATTATTTGGTGGTAATGTTTGTCACTCCCGTCGGCCCATATTTCAAGACCGGTTTTGCTCCTACAAAAGTTTGCATGAGTCGCAACTACGACCGTGTTGCTCCTCTCGGTACCGGTGCATTCAAGATAGGTGGCAATTATGCCGCTTCTCTAAAGGCTGGCGAACTTGCACATGATCTGGGATATTCAGTGATGTTCTATCTCGACCCTAAAGAGAAGAAATATCTTGATGAGTGCGGAGCCGCAAACTTCTTTGGCATACGCGGAAACAGTTATATCACTCCGGATTCAAGTTCAATTCTTCCTTCTATCACAAACAAGAGCATTTGCCAACTCGCTGAGGATCTTGGCATGACTGTAGAACGACGCCACATTCCTGTAGAGGAACTTGAAACTTTCGAGGAAGTAGGCGCTTGCGGCACTGCAGCCGTGATTTCCCCGGTTGGTGAGATAGATGATATTGACACTGGACGCAGTTATAAATACGGCGACGGAAACCCCGGCAAAATATCTACATTGCTTTATAATAAACTTCGTGGTATTCAGCTTGGAGAAGAACCAGACACCCACGGATGGGTAGAAATTATCGAAGATATTTAAATTTGCATTATAAGTTATTATAATTATGCATTATGAATTTATGCATTATGCATTAATAAAACGTTACTACGAGGAGGGCTCTGCTCTCCTCGATTTGCTTCTGACACATTCAGAGATGGTTGCCAGAAAAGCCCTTGACGTGGCTGAGGCAGCGAAGCTCAATATTGATAGAGATTTTGTCTACGAAGCAGCCATGCTCCACGATATTGGGATTTTCAAGTGCAACGCCCCTGGAATATATTGCTTTGGCGACCAGCCATATATACGGCACGGAATCATTGGTGGCGATTTGCTGCGTAAAGATGGAGTGGATGAGGCATATGCTCGAGTATGTGAACGACACACGGGAGCAGGATTGACCGCAAAAGAAATTGCGGAAACGGGACTGCCGCTTCCGCATATAGATTTGCTTCCTGAGACTTTAGAGGAGAAATTAATTTGCTACGCAGACAAATTCTATAGCAAATCGGGAGATCCGAAGGAGGAGAAATCCTTAGATA
>CAZCZX010000009.1:2153-12413 GCA_964503095.1 uncultured Sangeribacter sp. | reverse complement strand
CTAACTTTGCTCCCGTTGCTTCTTCTCATGTGTGGCACACCAGTCGGCGATCACGCATTCCCCACATTTCGGATTGCGGGCTGTGCATACGTATCGTCCGTGGAGTATCAGCCAATGATGAGCATTTGATAGTTTCTCTTGCGGGATATTTTTGACAAGTTCCTTCTCTGTTGCAAGTGGGTTGGGGGAGTCCGTTGTGAATCCAATGCGATTGCTGACTCTAAATACGTGAGTGTCAACAGGCATGGCTGCTTTGTCCCATACCACTGCAAGCATCACATTCGCCGTCTTTCTTCCCACTCCGGGCAACTTCATCAGATTGTCAATGTCAGATGGCATCTCTGAGTTGAAGTCTTCCACCAGCATTCGCGCCGCCTTCAGAAGGTGGCGCGTTTTATTGTTGGGGAAAGTGACACTCTTTATATAGGGGTATACGTCCTCTTCTGTAGCCGCAGCGAGAGATGCCGGGTCAGGATAGGCATCAAAAAGAGCCGGAGTCACCATATTGACTCTCTTGTCAGTGCATTGGGCCGACAGAATCACCGCCAGAAGCAGATGAAAAGGAGTGTCGTAGTGCAACTCAGTCTTCGGCTCCGGCATTATCTCCTCAAAGGTAGATAATATGCGATCGTACCTTTCCTTCTTCCTCATTTATTATAATTCATAATGCATAATTCATAATGCATAATTAAGTCAAAATGACGTGCAACTATGAGATTATGCTTTTCAATTTGGTCAATTGTAATTTAATTAATTATCGCTAATGCAGGCATATTTTATTGTGCATTGTGCATTATGAATTATGCATTAAATTCAGTGTGCAGCCACAAATTCATCAAGGAATCTGACGTCGTTCTCGCTAAAGAGACGCAGGTCTTTGACAAGATATTTCAGGTTGGCAATACGTTCTACACCCATTCCGAATGCATATCCTGAGTAGACTTCCGGATCAATGCCACAAGCCTTCAATACGTTGGGGTCTACCATACCGCATCCGAGGATTTCTACCCAACCTGTGCCCTTGCACATTGCGCATCCCTTGCCACCGCATATGCCACAGCTGATATCCATCTCAGCACTTGGTTCGGTGAATGGGAAATAACTTGGACGTAGACGGATTTTTGTCTCCGGCCCGAACATCTGCTGTGCAAATTCAAGAAGCACTTGCTTAAGGTCGGCAAAACTAACATTCTTGTCGATATAAAGACCTTCCACTTGATGGAAGAAGCAGTGAGCACGTGCTGAAATCGCTTCATTTCGATATACGCGTCCGGGGCATACGATACGGATTGGAGGCTGGGTATGCTCCATGGTGCGGGTCTGTACGCTTGAGGTGTGTGTGCGAAGTAGAATGTCATCTTTTCCATCACGCTGGATGAAGAATGTGTCTTGCATATCGCGAGCAGGATGATCTGCTGGGAAGTTTAGTGAACTGAACACATGCCAGTCATCTTCAATTTCCGGACCCTCGGCGATGGTAAAGCCCATATTTCCAAAGATGGTGATGATTTCGTTCTTTACGAGCGAAAGCGGATGGCGGGTGCCAAGAGGTAGGGGTGATGCAGTTCTTGTCAGGTCAATATTAGCCTTCTCGGCATCGGCATTAGCTGCAAGAGACTCTTTGAGTGCTGCTAATTTTTCTGTCGCGATGGTCTTAAGCTCATTCAATTTCTGTCCGAGTTCACGCTTCTGGTCGGCCGGAACGGTGCGGAACTCATTCATCAGAGAAGATACTTCTCCTTTCTTACTCAAATATTTGATGCGAAGCTGTTCCACAGCTTCTGCAGTATTAGCCTGAAGCGCAGAAATCTCAGCTTTAAGTTCTTCTATCTTCGATAACATATCTAATGAGATGTAAATATAGTTGTTTTCAAACCGCAAAGATACAAAAAATTCTCCACACTCCCAAATTTCTCTCCTACCCCCACACAAAAGTTCCCCAAAAAATCCTCGCTTGCACCGGCTACAACCAATATATCTTTTTGCACAGCTCAGAGAACTAGAATCGTGTCGAAACACAAGGCTTCAGTCTGGGGCCAAGGGGTGAGACTCAGTAGCCGGAGGGCGATTTGTGAAAAAATTTTTATTTCTGAATTTTTTACATGTGAATTATAGGTATTCTGAATTTTTCTTTGTAACTTTATCCTCGCATTCCTTTTGAATGCCCACTTAACCCCTTAACCAACCATTCCATGCCAGTATTTGATAGAAGAAATGAAAAGGCATCCGGAAGCCTTACTGATGATTTGATGGAATTGATTCGGGAAATCCGCCGTCAACTTTGCAAATACCACAACTTTGACACAGATTGGATCAAAGAGTATCTCGAAGACAAAGAAAGCGACCTTCTACTTGATCCTTCAGTCTCTGAGTACGAGCAAATCCGTGACAACCTTGAAATGCTACAAGAACGCCTTGAAGAGATAGAAGAGGAATACGACCTCGAAGACGAAGACGAATCCGCTGATGCCCAAGACGACCTCGAAGACGACCTCGACCTCGACCTCTAAATGGATCTATGTCAATATTCAGTTCGGAGTAATCGATCGTTTCAATACTCAGCTCGGAGAACTGTCTTCGTGTCGAAAGCCCAGACTTCAGTATGGGGTTAAGGAGTGAGCCTCAGTCGCCTAGGAGAGGAAATTCGTGATATTGTCTATCCTATACCTTATCATTCAATCCAAAGTCTTTCTTTCCAAAGAGCAAAATTCACCCAAAATTGCTCTTCTCAAAGAGCAAGCCTACGTAATTTTCTCATCCCCAGTAGAATCTGAAGATAGAAATTTGCCTAAGAAGTTCATTTCAACTTAGTTCCTCTCTTCGAAATCCCCTTAAATCGCACCTGAAGATTTATCTTGAAATAATACTTACCCTCCTCCTTATACAGCCAACCGAAAAGAAACGGCTTCTTAGGCTTTCCCGTCTTCTCATCCACCCTCACATGGCCCGGATTGCTCCCATCCTCCCCAGTTGAAGGCTGTTCCAACCGAGTAGAACTTAGCAAATATTGACGGTATCTATTGAGCTCATAAATATGATAGCAAACTATATCTCCATCTTTCTTGACGATTATTTGCCCTCCGTTAGCATCGTAAGATCCATTCCAAGGTGTTTCTGGTGTCATTCCCATAGCAGCTTCTTGCAAGAAACGTGCTATTTTGATTTCGTATGCAGAACCCTCAGGATGGATATAATAGCTCAATGGATTTTTATTGTTGAGTTCAGAAATAATCTCACTCCAAGATGTTAACCCTAATCGATATCTAATGAGAAGAGTGTTAGCAAGGATACTTGGAAGTTCACCATCAATAATGCGGAGATTTTGCGTTAGGCAATTTGAATGAATATGGTCAAATGTAATCTGACCTCCAAGTTCCTCTATTTTAGCCAAACGGGCAGCAATTTTGTTCGGCGCACCATTGTAGGTATTTTTGTTGAATGCATCACAATCAATCTCCAGATCATTGGGAAAGTCTATTCTATATATAAAATTTGTGCCTGCAGCTGGATTAAATAAGGTAGACTGTTTTCCTAAGAAAGATTTGATGCTGAAACCTAATGTTTGCGCCATCCCATTATGAAAATCCTCAATAGAAATTGTGATATCTCTCTTATGACCGATATCTTTTATGGAACAAACTTTTATTTCATTTAGGAATGATTGTATTTGTGGGTACGCAGCCGAACGACCAGTTTGATTTTTCAACTTGTCAAGAAGCAAATCAGCATTTTCCTTAAATTGCTCTACGGACATCGTGATTTCCTCAACGTTCTCGGTCACCAGTTTTTTTATTTTGACTATTATGCGATCATCACCTCTCAGGTATTTATTTACGCTTTCTGACTCCTTACGAAGTATAGCCAATATTTTATAAAATTCATCGGGAATAGCCGACAGAGCATCATCCGCTACATGCATTTTTCCAGAAGCAAGAAGACGTAAGAAGACATAAATTTCACTCCATTCCCCAACATTCCCAGTTAGCAACGTTTCGCTCATAAAAAAAGAACTTTCTAATTTAAAATTCAAATAACATTCAAGATTGTTTCCCTAACCGAATATTAATGTCACCGAATGTTTCTCGCGAGTCTTTTATTAGAAGAGCCGCGTTACTACTTCGATTTTTAGGACCTATTGTTATAGAAACCAGGGCTATGTTCAAGTCTGGCAATAAATTTCCTATAAATGGGAAATCTTTGTAACGAGCTCGGGTATTACCGTATACGGTTGATTGGAGGGAACCTTTATAGTCAAGGATCAATCGCCATTCATTTTCTTTCTCATACTTATTACTCTTAATGAATCGATGTTTAGAGTCGATTTCGCTAAAATATAATCTTGTTTCTCCTTCTAATAAAGATGTAATATTGTTCCTTAAGCTAACTAAAGTTTCCGACTCTTCATCAATATATTGGACTGGATGTAAAATATTGCCAGCCGTCGATTCAAATTCTAACATAACACCCATGCCATTATTTCCATAATTTTCCCACATATGAGGATCGTTGCCTTCAGTAGTAAAACAAGAAATCAAGATATTCTCTTCTTTTAGAATACCTTTTAATCGATCCTTTTCGTTTTCATACTCATGGCATAAAAAGTTGCCAAAATAAAGAGATTCGGACTCGTCGCTTTGGGCGATAATTGAGTTCATTCTGAAGGTTCGATTTTGTAGCATGTTTTCGAAAACATTAAGCGAAACGAACTTGTAAAAGCGATCAGGATGTGAAGGATGGGTCCAAATGTGCGATAAATAATCAGACGTTATAATATATCTTTTTTGATAGGTATCAAACAAGATATCAGTAGGAGAAACTTTTAGAATATGACAAATTGCTTTTACCTTTGCTTCCGAACGAGTAGGGATAATATCATCAAGTGCCTGTAGTAAACTTACAGGTTCATTATCTTTAGTATGGGTTGCATAGAATGAGCCATCATTGATATAAATGGTGTCAGTTTGGTTGTTCTCTAAAATATCTTTAGCAAAACTTGAATATTTTATGTGGATGGAAGCCCTAAATATTCTTTTTCCGTCAGAATTAGTTGCGCAGCTTTTCTCAAGAACAAAATTTGCCAATACAGAATTATCGTATTTGATAACTACCCCTCCATGATAATGATGAGATGGTTCGATCTCTTCTAAGGAAAATCTCTCTTTATCAACCTCCACATGAGATATCCATTCTTTAATAGATTCTTTCATCCAGTCAAGTGGAGTTTTTGAAATATCCATCAATAAAGATAGAGTTTTGGAGCTTGAAAAAATAATCTCCTCTTCTAATTCAGAAGATTTAATTAGCATTTTTTCATTTAAAATGAAGGTTGTTGTGCGTGTACTTGACATGTCAATTAATTGAGGATAATTTGAATGGGTTGTAAATACTCTTTTCCATTTCCAACGGGACATAAATGCATTACTGTCTCTCTAAGACTTACCATCTTCAGGAAACGACATACACTTTATTTCTATTGGATTAAATCTGGAGTAATTATGTAGTTGCTCTTGATTATGTCGATATTGCCAGCTAAATAGAAATCATATTTTTTTAGATCAGCTATCAAGTGGTCAAGTTCCTCACTTGTGCAAAGAATCGCACGATTTATCCCAATCACTTCTCCATTGCGAATTCTTTCGTTCATTAATACATATTCATGCTCTTCAAGCGTCAAAAGATAGCACTTGGCTTTTCTATGTACATATTTCAATGCAATAGCTTCAAGATCAGCCTGTTTATACCTTTCTCTTAGAGATGTCTTTAATGAAAATGCTATAGGTCCACACTCGAGGGAGTATAATATGGAATCAAACACAATATTAGGAACAAAAGCCACCTTTGCCTGAAGATACAATGGCAGTAATCCTTCTCTAATGAAAAGAGTTGCTATTATGAGTTCAAACATATTGCCATTAAGGGAAGATTTCTCCCTAACTTCTATGTATTTATTCCAGTATTTCTGGACATATTCAGAAGGAGTCTTATATTCGATATCTGTGAATGGGAGGTCTTCAAATAAAGACTCGAATAGCCTTGAAGAATCATTTTGGTTACGCACAACTTTATATTTTTTAAGAATTGATGCCATGAAGTATTGAATGTTCAGTTAATACTTTAAGAAGTTGCTCAGCAGTAGCCTGAATAGCAGGAACGGCTACGGAGTTGCCGAACTGCTTGTAGGCAGAGGCATCGGCTACGGGTATCTGGAAAACTGGGGCTCCGCTGCCGTCGTTATATACAGGATAGCCTTGAAGTGCTCCCCATTCGCGTGGTGTCATCCGGCGCCAACCATCCCTATTATACTCTCCTTTTATATGTGTAGTAGGTGTGAGATCGGTTTGGCGTGTGTCTATGACTATGTTCCTTTCACGTCCCATACCTCCTACTACAATGGCATTGGCAACTTCATTGTCTCCTACGATGGCAAATCCGAAACCGTTTCCCTTGCTTTCGTGTCTTGCTTTGTGCCGGATGAGCGTATTGACGTATGTGGTTGACAAATAGTATTTGGCTGGAACGGGATCTTTTTCTCTGATGTCTATGAAATGTTTCGTCACTTCCTTTTGTTCCGGATAGACAAAATCCTCTGGGTTTATGCCCAAGTCTTTTCTGAAACCGACTATATAGATACGCTCACGGTGTTGCGGCACTCCAAAATACATGGCATTGACTATCTGAGGAGGAACTACAGTATATCCGACCTCATCCAGAGTGTTGAGGATTGTCTTAAGAGTGCGACCTTTATCATGAATAGCAAGACCTTTTACATTCTCTAAGAAGAATGCTTTGGGTTGCTTTCGCTTTAAAATTTCTGCCACATCGAAAAAGAGAGTGCCTCTGGTTTCCTCAAACCCAAGTCTTTTCCCTGCGAGAGAGAAGGCCTGACAAGGGAATCCTGCACAAAGAATATCAAAGTTATCGGGGATGAATTGTTTAGTTCGTTCCGAGGTAATGTCTCCAAAAGGTACTTCCCCATAGTTGGCGAAATAGGTTTTTTGAGCCTGTGCATCCCATTCAGATGAAAAAACGCATTGTCCCCCCAAGTTTTGAAGAGCCATCCGGAATCCTCCGATTCCAGCAAACAAATCGATAAATGTAAACTTTGGGTTTTCCGGTCCTGGGAACGGCACATCATTTAAGTCGTCAAAAAGGGAGCGTTCAAATGGACTTAAAGGTTCGCAGGCTTCTGTGCATTCAAGATTAACTTTGCTTGGAATAGGGGAGTTGTTCCAAGAGTCGATGATCTGATCTGCCTTAATCTGATATATATCCCCGTGCTTTTTCCCTTTTAGCATGTGGGCATGAGTGACAATAGCAACCTGCGCTGGAAAAGGAATTACTTCGGGATCGCCGTTTTCGTTAAGGACCCCATCATAACAAGTACGTTCATCAAAAATTTGAACTGGACCGGATTTTTTATAACCCATGTCCAGTAGAGTAAAAGTCAATCTATTTTTGGCCATTTTGTTTTGTCAAGTGTGTTTCAATAGATGAAGCCAATTCTATTGGCTTTATCTAGTTTGATTAATTCATCAAAGAATGGATGGGAGAGAATTGCATCATATAGTCATAGATATCAACGTTCTCTTTTTGGCAAACGTCGAAACATTCTTCCATTCTGGAATTAAGGGTCTGAGCCTCTTCGGATGAGAATGAACGCTCATGATCATCCATATTGATATAATCTTCGAAAGAATCATCGGGATGAAAGGCATCTTGCTTCTCATTGTAGAGATACAGGGTAAAGGCTTTTACGTCAGCCAAAAACTTGATAGGGGAATAGATATTATACATAGGATGTTGTAATTTTTTTAGTGGAGAAATGATAAGAGTCATATTTCGGTTGGAAGCTCTTTCTGGAAGAATCCTTCTCAGCATTTACAAAATTATAAAGAAATCTTTAATCTTGCAAATCTCATAAAAGATAAATTGGATGAGATTCCAAAGAAGTGGGGTCAGAGATTTTCAATAGCCTCTATAAAAGGGATGTCTGCAGATTCGGAAGATCGGAGCGGGTAGAAGTCAACTGTTCCGTGATCAGGCTGGTCGTAGCCAAGACCTGCACAGAAGGCTAATGCTTCTGCTTCGGTGTCAAAGGTGATGGGATCGCCGAAGTCAAGGTATTCGTTTTCGGAAAGGTAAGACTTGAAGCCTTCAAGGTCATCATTCTGGAGGTATTCTATCGCAGTCGGGTCGTTAATAACGTAAACTTTTGTAGCCATAATCAAGATGATTTATTTTTCTACAAAGTTAATGAAAATTATTGACTTATGCAAATTTATAAGTTTATTTTTGATTAAAATTGCTCCTTCTCCATCTTCTTTAAGTACTCTTATGATAGGTTAATTTCGTTTGGACTCATGAGTAACACTACGCCTTCTACCAAAACAATCTATTGAGAGGGGATTGCCTCTGACGGAAGCTGGCGACTATTCCTAAACTTATTCCCAATATTGGGACTTTAAGCCCTCGCGACTCAGATCCCTATCTGAATTTATGCTTAATACTACACTCAACTTCAACTCCATACATTTTATGCTCCCTTAACAATTGTTTTATTTGATTGTAATTATATTCCCTATTTGGCATATTCGGACCCACTAATATTTTCTTAAGAATAAGTCCATAAGGTTTATCATACTTTGAATCCTTACCTTCTTCAGCGTTGTTCAGCTGGTGGTATATGGATGGTTGGATGTATGGAGTTAGAAGATTGTTTGAATATACCTGCCATCCATCAGGTTTTTCTGAGTTTATGAGAAGTCTACTCTCATCTTCATGTTGGTATTCATCAGACTTATAGAAGGCTTGATTATTATCAATAATACAGATTCTAAAATGTATATCGTTATTCCTTTTTAAAACTGACAAGAGTCGCTTAACTTTCTTTACTTCTTTGTTTTTGTCAGGGATATAAATAATGTCTTTAACAAGGGTATTATTAACCTCGAATACCATACAGATGCCCTCGAGCTCTTGTCCGTAAAGTCTCCACATGCCTAAGTTATCTATTTTTTTAGAGAACGAGGTTATGAACTTCTTATTCCCAAGGTAGTAAAACTCCTCGTCCTCTTCATTTTTGAAGTTTTTAGAGTATTTTTTTAGGTATTGGTACTCAGACTTATCGTTCATGGCTAAGATGCCATTCATTCTAATTTGCTTTGATTTTATGATTTGAACGAGAGTGGTCAGAGTTGTATATTTACAAATCGCTTTTTTCTTAGTGTGCTGAGGTATAAAATATTGAAACAGCGAAGACTCTTTATTGGGAGTTAAATGATAGCAACATCTTACAGGATCCCATCTTATGTCCTCTCTTCCCAAATCTACTCCATAGACGGTTTCAAATGCATTATGAATCTGATTAAATACATTTTCGTCTATCTGAGGCAAGAAAACATTGTTGAAAATTTTTTCCATTTCTTCGAGAGGAATAATATCATTCTTGCCCGTTAGCCTATTTGAAATGCGTACTCCA
This sequence comes from uncultured Sangeribacter sp., assembly GCA_964503095.1. Lineage (GTDB taxonomy): Bacteria > Bacteroidota > Bacteroidia > Bacteroidales > Muribaculaceae > Lepagella. The sequence continues at coordinate 2,935 of CAZCZX010000009.1, read as the reverse complement.
TGTACCTTTCTGGAAGGAGGCGTTTCAGTCCATTCCCTATATATAGTCATCCAATATTTGCCCATAGAAAGTTCGCTATCTACAAACCTAATAAATCCAGTGGAACCAAAACGTACAGAACAATTGGCTAATAATCGTTTGTCATACAAAATTTCAAATTCTAAACATCCTAAGTCATTATGGATATTTAACTCTTGAATCTCATAACTATCATTTAGATGTGGAAGATTTTTGAAATAAGACTTTACTTCGTTGAATGTTTGAAGCTTTTCTTCTAATTCATTATAAATATATTGTTCTTTTTGATGATCATTTCCATAGTTGGCACCGATATATGGATAACCAGGCCATTTTTGATCCGTTAAGGAGGATAGAAAGGCTTGTGCTCTATAATAGAGAGATTCGAAAGTGACCACTACCGTATCGTCTATTTCATTAAATATAGTTTCTCCATGGATCCGGTTATTGTATGAGAGCTTTTCTTTTAGCTTTTCTAACTGGTAGAGCTCTAGGTCAGAAACTTTGATGCCATTTTTTCGTTGAAATATACGCAGGTTTTCAATACCATCGTAAATTTTTTTAAACAAAGGATCCTTAATTGGAATAATCTCTCTTTCAACCGTCATCTGATCATCCGAGATTTTATACCATGTGATGAAATTTTCAAGAGGCGGAAATATTTTAAATTCTACCTCGTTCTTTATATACTCCTTGGGTTCTTGCATTTTCGTTCTTTATATACTCCTTGGGTTCTTGCATTTTATTTTTCATTGTTAGTTAAA
>CAZCZX010000009.1:0-2053 GCA_964503095.1 uncultured Sangeribacter sp. | reverse complement strand
TCGTTCTTTATATACTCCTTGGGTTCTTGCATTTTATTTTTCATTGTTAGTTAAATATGAAGGCGGCTTCCATATAATATTCTCAATTCCAAATAGGATCGAGACTGAATTCATCGTGAAGCGGTCGAGCTATCCAGCAACTTATGCTTCTCTTTTTGATGAATCCTCTTTTCATTGGATGTAGCTGTCCTTTGTTTCATTGGATTTGTCCGTAATGCTTGACTTGCAAATTTAGTGATAAAAATTCATCCATGCAAGAGAAAGTGGTACATATAAGAACAAGTTGTAAATAAATAAGAACAAGTTGTAAATAAAATTTAATTAAAGTTCCTATTGGTATGAGCTAGTTGTTGAAACCGACCCTCTGTTCATTGTTTGCGATAATTTGCTCATTCATGCCTACCGTAAGAAATTATGATAAGAAGAAATGAATTTTGATTTGGGTATGAATAAAAATTTTATTACATTTGCAGTCAGAAAAACAAGATTCACAAATTCTGTAGCTTGACCCCAGAATTCTAATATTTAAGACACATTATATGAATTTACAATGATGTATTAGGTTACGGATGGTTTAAGCTAGTTATTATTATTATTAAAACATGAAGAGCCTATAGAGTATGTTTTCATCGAGTATTATTTACCTGGCCAAGATAGAAATAGCTTTAATTATGGTATTTCAAAACGAACTCCTAAGTAGCACAGCACGGAACTTAGCTGTGTAGGTTCTCCTAAAGATACTGATAATTCTGATGATTCCCCATATAAGGGAGGCAAAGTATTTGGTGCCTGGGAGCTTGGAATCTCTAGGGTTATTTTTTATGAAAAGAATAATAACTGTTATAAGGTAGAATATGACTATCATGACAATAAATATCGAACTCCCAAACGCTATAATAAGACAAAATTTAGAGGGCTGACTGCATTTAAGAATGCGGAGAAAACTGATGATTCTCTTATGTTCGTTATAAGTAAAAATGGGGATCTAACTACCTATCTGGATGGCGAACGCTTAGCAACCTTCAGTCCAACACAATATTGATGCCATCTGTTGATTTAGTCCGAATTGCGATTAGGGCAGTCCGTGACTCCCAGCCATCTAATATATTCTGCGAAGAACAAAGAGGGCGGATCATAATTTAGATTATGAATACTCCCTCTTACAGAGTTGCAAGAGTCAGTGGTGCAAAATTACTAATAATTGCCGGAAATCCAATAGTTAGATTTATATTTCTTTCTATTCATCTTCACTAAAATTCTCGCCTCTTAACCTCTAAGTCCCGTTCGCGCTAAGATCAAAATCTGACCCTTCCTTTCCTCCTTGTACCCACACTTTTTGCTGGTATGGGATTTTTGCTATTTGGACATCGACGTAGAGGTGCCTGTATTGGGATTTTTTTGTTTGGCACTCCCTCACGTACACGTACTCGCGTCATCGACGACGACTTTTTTATCTGATTCTGGTTTTGATTCTGATACTGATTCTGATATTATATATAAAGGCGCATCCTTTTGTATAGGCTTACATGCATTCGTATCGGTTGCATGATTTGCATGATTTGCATCGTTTGCATTTTCTTCGGGGTCTAGTTCGATGGGTTCATGTTCTTTTTCCTTGCGCATCTGGACTGCGGCACGTCTTTTTTTGGTTCTATCCGCTCGATAGCTCTTCATTCGGTCGATCTCATTTCGGATGAATAGGAAAGCAAGGGTTTCCATCGGGTCGAGTTCTTTGGTGATCTGGCCAGTGGTTGCATATTCGGCGATAGCTTCCATTACGTTCCATCTTTGGTATGCAGGCTGCATTTTAAGTGGCTTCATCCATGCCGCCACGAATAGAAATGATTTGGCATTCATATTCTGTCTTGTTTTAAATTTACGTTTCTGTCAAGTTTTCATCCCGATGCAAACTTTGCATCCGAACGACACCGCAAAATTAACTACTCTCCATCACCTCCACCCCTTATCCATCACAAACGTTAAAGGCTTCCCCCTCGTACTCCTGCGAACTTTGCGTGAGACCCCGATTGCTTGCAAAATGATAAAAATTTTT
>CAZCZX010000008.1:0-30599 GCA_964503095.1 uncultured Sangeribacter sp. | reverse complement strand
ACAGCATGCTTCTGCCATGAATCTGGATCTCCGATTAGGAGGATATGATGGGTATTGTTTTGAGCACTCATTTTTCTAAAAGGAATCATTTATTCGTCTCAAGGTAAATGTAATCCTTAAGCACATCTGAATCTGATATTGAGAGTTCTTCTATTTTAGAGTCAACCTCAATTTTGATGATATTTTCATCAGAGATATTATCAAATATATTATTCATTATACTTTCTTGCGAATTATTCCATCCGTTTAACGATACGATTGGCAATTTCTGACCTTTAAATTTATATAATTCATGGTCCTCACCCAAGTCATAAGGAACATAGAGAACCATTCTTTTATTTTCCATAAATTCATTGTATTCATCAATTGATGGAATTCCATTGGCATGCATGGCACGATAATACGTCCTATAATATGAAATAAATTTCTCCTCTGCAAAATTGGGATCGATATCATTAATTTCTCTCAGAAGATCTAAACTCTTGTCGTTAATGTCATGATTTAAATAATGCAAGGAAATGTAATATAAGCCTTTAGCAACTTCTGTATATAGGGTTTTATTTGATAACAGAAATTCTTCTACTTCAGGCAATTCCTCTTTATATCTATCATAATAGTAAGAAAAACTTAATGCCTTTATTGTATATTGTAGTGATTTTTGTAAATTTTTCTCAAAGTAGTTGGGATTTGAATAGATTTTTCCCAAATAATAATCTGCATATAATTGATAACTACCCTTTTGAGAGATAGGAAGCAATAATTTTATAGCCTTATTATATTCATTTTTCTTTAAATGAAATTCTGCAACATTAATAATTCCAAAGGCATTATTCTCTTTTTCTAAAAATGTTTTTGCTAAAAATGTAGCCTGGTCGACATCTTGCCTAACCCCATAACCATAAAGTGTTTGAAAAGAAAGATAGTGTAATGCTTCATAATATTCACAATCTACTAAAGCTTTAAAAATATGGTAAGCTTGTTTGTCTTTGTTATCATCAAATAATTTAATACCAACTGAATAAATAGAGTCTAACATCAATGGACTTGAGTCAATCTTTCTAATTCTATTGATTAAATCATAGGTCAAATCGTGTGCAGCAATAGAATAATTTATATTAAGAGCCTTAATGTAATAGTCTAAAGCGAGAGCAGTGTCATTATGAAGATATCCATCCCCAATGTACATCTGAGCCATATCAAAGTAACGCTCGTCTTTCTTTATATTTTTTAAAAGATTAACAATTTTATCGTTTTGATTCTCCTCAATAAAAGATTCAGCAATATCGCACATTGAATGTCCTGAATCATTTGATATTAAAGCTAATTTTTCAGCAAGTTTTAAGTCCTTTTTAACACCCAAACCATAAGCGTAATATCTTGCAAGTACTTGCTCTGCTTTTGAACACTCTGATTTAGCCAACTTTTGAAAAATTTCAAATGATATCTCATAAAAGCCTGCTTTATGATAAACATCTGCATACCTAAAGATTTTATCTTTAGATTCATCATCTAAATCCTTGTAATTTTTACTTGAAATGAAATTATCATCCCGTGTAGCAAAAGTAATGGATTGTGAGAGATTTCTCATATCTAAATGGTCTTGATCATCCAAATTAGCATGCCAGAATGAACATCCTATTGCAGATTCTTTTGTAGATATTGTTTTGATAGTCTTCCCATCATCTGTAAGATAAAGGGTTATGGTAGGAATAGTATCGACATAATCTTTAACATTATTTCGAAGAGCAACTATCTTCTCTATCTTTTCTTCATCATCTCCATATTTCCAATTTATTAACGGGAAATCATTAATTTGAGCTGCCAATAATATGGCATCCTTTCCGTTTTGCATAGTATAGGGGGATTTATCACGAAATTCAGATTTAGATATAACCACTACTTTATTTTTAGACGACATAATTTTATCGTAGAAGAGATTATCCATCTCTTCATGATTCATTGCAGCAATTCGCTCATGCTGGCGAGTGGTAGCATACATACAATGGAGACGAATTCCGTAATCCTCAACATTCCCCTCATCAATTTCAATTGTTTTTACACTTGTCTGTAGACTAACGGGATCAATATGAAACAAACATATATTCTTCTTCTCCCCGGCCGTCAAAACTGGCAATAGAGATTTAAGAGTTGAAAAATCATAATCAGAAATAAAAGGATTTATTTTGTAATCATTGATAGAGAGAACTATGTCATTGTCTTCAACCCCCAATTCATACCCCTTTTTGTCCGTTACTTCAATGGAAAGATATTTTGGACATCTATCCTTTAATGCATCAAAATCATCGATTGGATTATTATCCTCATCCACATATACATTATTATTAGTATTTGATTTATACATATAACAATATATTCTTCCGTCAGGTGAGTCTACATAATTAGGTTCTCCAAATTCATCAGACCCAAAATAACAACTCATTTTGTTCGATAAGGTTTTAGAGATATTCAAATGATAGGATCGCATCCAAGACGTACCTCCACAGCGAGAGAGATGTCCATACGCGTTTAAGTCATCTGTCCTTGATGTTTTTGTAAATCTACCAGTGTGCCCAGATATTTCAATGAGTCTTCCATGCTCATACAAGGCATCAAGATAATAAGTGTAGTTGGGATTATAAGAAAAGATTCTTGTAATGTTACCTTTATAATCCTTTTCAATTTCAATGTCAATAAGGTCTGACAAATATTGATTATCGAAAGGTCTTTCATCACGATTTACATTATATAGATACTCTTTAATGGGAACAAGCACCAGGGAATCTATGTGACCGTTAGAATCATAATAAGTTATGTTTGAGATTCCTCCATCATCCGAATAAGTCTCACGCTTGTAAGAGTTATCATTATATTTTGTTATCTTGACATTATCATTTTTATCATTAGGACTGGAATCCTTGGTATTATCATCTTTGTCAACTTTGGATAAATAATCTGAGAAATTAGAACTGGAAACGATTGCGCCTTCACGATCATAATCAGCAGTACCAATCAGATTACCTTCTGGAGAATAGTTGACAATTGATTTACAATATTCCTTTCCCTCTTCATAAGGCGAAAGTTTACCAAGAAGATTGAAACCACAGGTCGATGTTTTATCGCCAAAGTCATTATATTCATAAACTACCTTATGGGTTCCTAAAGAGTTTTCCATAGGAGCGTCATATTGATCTATATATTTGATTTCGATCAAACGGCTAAGATCATCGTATTTATAGATTTCTTTAATTCCGTTATATCCTATATTTATGCTTGACGGTGTCCAATCCGCATCCATGTAGATGGCTTTAATTTTATTATGCCGTTTGTCGTATTGATATTCCATGCCACAATAGCCCAGATTGTCATTTACAAGTTCGCCATTGGAATCTAGTGATTGACTCCTTAGAAGCCGACCAAATTCATCATAGATAAATTGCTCACAATAAACACCAGAATAGTTTGGCTTTACATACCCTTTAGAATCCATAAATTTGACAATGGAATCATTTCCCCATTTATCCCTTTCTAAATAAACGAGCGTACCGTAAGAGAAGTCTTTGTCATTACGCATCTCAGCAGGAAGTCCATACATATCGCGGTAACTGCCAACAAAAACACTGCTATTAGAATTTAACGGAGAAATGGAAAATGAATACACAAGATTTCCTGAACTATTATAAGCACGCTCTTGAATCACATTTTCACCAACTGGGTCGGAGATAAAATCCAACCGACATGTCCAGAAAATTTTCTTTGTCCAGTCTTTGTTAGCAAGCGAGTCCTTTTCGAGTTCTGATCTTACTATGTAGGTGTTGAAACCTTTTCCTTTCAGGTCGCCTCGACCTGTAATACATTCAACTCTGCACCAGTTGCCAGCTGTATTTCTTTTTGTGAATCTATAAATTTGGGGGTATTTCTTATACTCTTTTTTATTGACAGTCTGCAAGGGTAAAATCCAACCATGCTGTTTCTTTATAGATATAGCATATAGAGTATCTTCCAGGATTGTAGAAATAGAAAGAATGGATTTTTTTACTTTTTTATTTTTTTGGGGGAGGGTAGGATTATTAATGTTTAGATTTCTAATTTGTGATTCACAGTCAAATGAGAAACTCAATAAAAGTACCGAAAATATTATTAAAACTGTATTATAGAATCTCATTGCCTTGTATTAATTTTAGTTTTTAATTTCATTAAGATTTTTATCATACTTTCTATTAACAGAAGAACCCTCTATATGGTCGAATGAATCAATAACATAGCAATGCACGCCATCCACCTCATCATTGATTTTTTCTCCATCTTTTATTGTAAAATATCTCCATGATTTAATCTCTCCTTGCTCATCATATTCTGTCTCTTGAATCATAAATCCAAGACCCCAGGGTTCTGTAGATTTCACAAGATTGTTGTGCATATCAAAATGTTTTGTCACTTGATACTTTCTGTCAGAAGAATATTCAGTAGTTTCCTTAGCATAACCATATTTATTATTCATCAAATGACCTACCCCGTTGTGATATGTCTTTTCTACTCTACGACCTTCTTCATCACGAATAAATCGACGCTGATAAACACCCATAGCACCCGGTCGGTCAAATCCAGCACCATCAAGATATTCTACAACAGTGCTTCTTCCCTCTTCATCAAGAGTCAGAGCATAAACATGGCCATAGGTATAATTATCGTCAGGCATAAAATCAACAGGGAACCCATTGGAATCATTATAGCAAGCAATGACCCTACCATCATTGTGTTTGTGAAACAAGCATGTCAATAAGAGATTCCCTTCTGCATCATATGAGCGTTCTTCTAAAAGTTCGTCACCATCAAGATCTGAAATCTCAAACCATTGTGTTGTCTCATTGAGTGAGGACTTTAATTTTTCATCGACTTCTCCAATGAAAACACCGTCATACATGCATGAGCCATTATAAGTAGTGTAATTGTTTTTAGACATTGCTTCAATATGTTGCCAATGACCTTTGGAATTTTTCATTGTGAATCTGTAATAGATAGGCCGACGTAAAGCTTCTTCTTTAGTCAAAGTATCACCTCTTCCTATCATCCACATATTTTTAAAATCAATATCAGCAAAATACAAAGTGTCTTCCTTCATCTGGTTTTTTCGTGATGAAGCAATCAAATGGGATATATTAAGTTTGGAATCACTTGATTTTGAATTGAGGATGTCAGTGTCAATAATCCGAGACTTCCCCACTACAAAATTTTCTTTTTCGATATTTCGAAGCTGTGCCATTGTAGGCAACGAATATAGAAGGAACAGCAGCAATCCAAGAACTATTTTATTTTTCATTGTTAAGACTCCTCGTAAACAAATCGGCTTCCGATTTGGACAAATTAAACATATAATATTTAGCATTTAAGTTATTTTCCCTATATTTAGGAATATTGACTGTTATTTTCTTCAAGTTTTTTCCTTCCGGCCGTAGGATAGTCACGGAGTGATTGACATTGTTGTCTTGTAACGATAGCCAAGCCTTATCCAATCCAGTCAAATCCTTTGAGTATATCCAATTGTCAATTCCAATGATGCGATCACCATCGCTTAATTTACCATATAGGGGGGATTTCTTATCAAGAAGATGGACATAAGCCACTTTGTAAGGAGAGAGGTCCTTGTCTTCCTTAAATGTGAAATAATAGTCGGGCTGAACAAAAGCTCTACTTACACTTTCACCAGAAGATAGTTTAAACAATTCAGGAAGCATATATTTATTAAAACTCCACTTTATGTATGGCTTATCACCAAAGGGATCGAATAAAATAGATGGTTCATCAAATTCATTGACAGATTTAACTGAAATTAATTTGTTATCCTCATTAAGAACCGTCAGCATCTTATAATATCCATAACTTTCAATCTCCCAGTCATCAGATCTGACTGGATTGCCATCTATCCCCATTGCAGAACGCGAATGCATAACCCCATTTTCGTAGGTATACATCATCGACTTTTTAATTATACCATTTTCATCATAGATAATCAATTTAGTCCTATTGCCCATGTCATCAAAGTGCTCCCTTTTGGAAGAAATTTGAAGAGGGGTGTTAGCCCTGGAGGAAATATAAGGGCATTGTTTGATTTCGTTCTCCGATATATAAAAGAAAGACGTAAGCAAGTCACCATCTATTTTCTCTTTGACGAGTTTATGTGATTTTTGTGGATCGTAATATTCATAGAACTTCATATCCACATTAATAGGGTTGTCGTTTTTATCAAAATATCTTGTTATGGTAACCGATTCGGAAATAGAATCAACTTGCTTCACGTAAGGCTCACCAATCAATCTATTCTCAGATTCAAAAATCACAGATTCTGGCGAAACCTGTTTTTTTGACAGGTATACACGTTGATCTCCAGCATAGACCTCCTCTCCCATCAAGATGCCATTTTCATAAGAGGACAATATCTTACTGATAGAGTCAGCAGAAGATTTCCACATAGACTTACCATCTTTTGCAAATTTCGTGATGCCAGTTACATTATTGCTATTCTTATCGTAATCAATCATAATTTCATGCGGGATTAAATCAGTTTCATTTTCAACGACTACCGATCTTACTATTCGACCGAAAGCATCTCTTTCAATCGACACCTTGGTAAACAATTCTGGCATTTCAGGATTTAAGAAGTACTTTTCTTCAAATGGCATTTCAATTATTTTCCATGCCCCGTATCTGCCTTTACCGTACAAATTATCCACAAAATTGTTGTTGTAACGACTATACTCATAAGTTACCGTATCATTATTGATCTTTTTATGGGTAGCGTTCCAATCTGCAATTGAAACAGGAGTTGCAAAATTATCAAGGATAAATTCAGACACCTCAGAAAGAGAATTATAAACAAACTTTTTGCCGTATGCAATTCCCTTTGCAGTACGGATGCGTTGCTGGTCATAGTACATATAAGAATCGATTCGTCCTAATGAATCAAGAGCCACCATGATACGATCAATACCATTATCATTTAGAGTTTTTGCTCGACCATCGGGGGTAAGAAAAGTTACCCATGACACTGCATTAGGCTTTGGCTGCAAGTGGAAATAAGTATATATAAACACTGTAGAGTCATTCTGAGCCTTGGCAATAACACGATCTATTTGTCCATCGCTGCCTTCTTTAAACTCAAGTCGCGAGACTTTTCCAAAATCTTGATAGAAAGATGAGGCTAACTTGTCAGTATATGATTTATCGCCCAACCCAAACAATTCAAATTTTGGAGTGGATGGCAAACTTCCGACTGAGCTCATCACCTCGACATCGGTGAAGGGTCCGGCTTTGTGTCCTTTTTTGCTTAGACGGTAGAAAAGAGGTGTGGTTTTCATTTTGTCGGAGGATAATTCATCGCCAACCCCGACTGGCCAGCCATCAATCAATGTGAATTCGGCATAATATTTCTCGTACAACTTTTCATTGAGATAGAAATCTCGGTAAAGCCAACATCCAACAAGAATCGCAAGAACAGCAAAAGAAAGGACAATCGCCATGATTTTTGACCGGGCTTTTCTGCGCTCAACCTTAGCCTTAGATTCAATCTCGCGTATCCTCTGGTCATCTTTACGTTTGCGGCGTCGCTCCACAATGACAGGGCAAAGGACATCGTGGATATATTCTATCCGGAGGTCGCCTCCGTAGGAGAATTGACGAAGAAGCTTGACATCATTGACCAGCGTATCCAATTGAGAATCTGAGAGACCACTCTCGCGAAGCACCGTAGAACGGTCACGGTTATCACGACGTCCGTCATCATTGATGAGAGTATCCTCAAGCCATTCGATGCTTGATTCCGGAAGATTCGTAATGGCATCATTGTAGAAGTCTAATATGATGTTATTGCTGTAGGTTTCGACAAGATCAGAAGTAATTTCGGACTCTCCTTCAGCAATCATCTTATCGAAGAGTCGGCTGAGATACAATGAAAGTATCGCTGAATCAACTTGAATCTCCGGGATCCCGTCAATCTCAAAGTCTTTTTCTCCAGTAACTTTCTCAATGATAAGTTTGGCAACATTTGTATCTACGAGACCCGGACGAGGCTGCATAATGATATCGGCAGCCTGCTCATCATTGATAGGCTGGAGACAATAGCGATTGTTTTTGAGTTCAGGGATGTCGGTTGTATTTCTTTCAAGATAAGATAGAAAATCTTCTCTCAATGTGAACACAAGATGATAGTCGGAATCAGATTTATAAGAATATTTCACATCTGAAAACAAGTCCAAGCCGAGGTCAAGCATGCCATCGTCGGAAGCGATTGAATATTCAGAAGAATCGATTGTCCTTCCATTTGTAACGAGTTCTTCGGGCATCACATTATTGATAAGGTCAGCCAATTGCCGGAAGAAAAGATTGACTTTGTCCTTGTTGGTCTCAAGTGTGAACATCTCTTCAAACTGGTCGAAAACGACCATTGGCTTAATCTTTTTGCCCTCTTCATCGTGAAAATCTATCCGATGGAAAAACTCCCAAAGAGATTCTTCTCCAGTTTTATCAATAAGTTTGGTAATCTTTATTTTGCCGTCAGCCTTGTCAATCTCACGCCTGATGGCGTCCTTGATCTGGTCAAGATAGGAAGTCTCAACATTATGCTCGAAACGGATATAAACCGGGAATAGTCCATTCTTTCGCACAATTGGGAATATACCAGCATTGAGTATGGATGATTTTCCTATACCAGAACGTCCATAGACAACGGTCTGATGGCTTTGTAAGATAAGGAGTGATAAAGCATGAATTTCCTCACTACGGCCGAAAATCACTTCTCCTTCTGAATATGTGCGAAGACCATTCCAAGGGTTGGTTGCATTATTTATGTTACTCTTTGTTGACATGATTATACACCGTGTGATTTAAAGTTATCCAACTTGTTTAAAGCCTCATTAATGGAATCCAAAACAGCCTTGAAATTAAAATCGGGACCAACTGATAAAGAATTATGACTTTTTAATTCTTTGGGTATGTCGGCAGAATAGAAATCGAATCCTTCTTCATTGATGGGGATGATGAAAGTTCGGCTTCCCATGCTCTCTTGGAGGCCGATTGCGATTTTCCACTCTTTCCGATACACATGGGCATCCATCGCTTCCTTGGCAATATTGTTTGAGAAGATAGGAACAAAGACCTTGGTGCTTTCTATGGCACTTTCAATTTCATCCATGAATTTAGAGCCTCCTAAAAGGTTGTCGCGGTCATACCAAACATTCAGGCCATTGTCGGAGAGGAACTTATAGAGAGCCTCGGCTATCTTAGAGTCGCTTCGGGAATAAGAAATGAAAACCTGTGTGCTGGATTTTGGAGGGCGAGCAAACCATTCCCCCTCATGCGATTCATTGTAGGTCTTAACTCTCTTTTCAATTTCTGATATTATGTCTTCAGGAGTTTTATTTTGAGGAAGGAAAGTGTCAATTCTCCGCAGATATTCCACAAGATTCTCATGAGTGGATTCATCCTGTGCCATCAGTCCGGTGGTCTTGGCATCTGATGTCTTATTCATGCAGAACCAAATAAATCTGAATAGCCAATCGCTATATCCACAGCCTAACATGAGCAGATACTTATCCTTGAGCTGGGCACATAGATTTCGAGGTCTTGTCTGGTCGGAAAGCCAGGAACGGCAAAATTCAAGCATGTCATTGTCAGTCAAGACATAGCTGTTGGGTTGACTCGCAGACTTACCAAACATATAGAAAACCGTAGGTTTATTCATGTCTTCTGCGGATACAATGTCTCCAACTCCCGGCTTCGTATCTTTCTGAGGATTTTTACAGAAAGATAGCACCTTAACCTGACGTTTACCCCAAACTTCCTTCATAGCATTTTCAACTACTGGAGCAAAAGATGTGGTGATGACGAAAGGAAAGAGTTTGATATCAAGAAGCCTTTTTAAAGCTTCGGATGGCTTAAAATACTGTTCTACATTTTTAGGGTTATTAAACAGATTATTGACCAAAGCATAAACCACATCCTTGGAGAGAGCATCATTTTTAAGACGTTTCTTCAAATTTTTAAGAAAATCTTCATCATAGACGAGTTGAGAGAAAGTCTTATGATTAGCGGCAAGTCCGAGTTGCTTTGAAATTGAAGATATAATGACCTGATTTATATTCATTCCATCGCGACACTCACACACTATGTCTGGACCAATGACTGGAACTACATTTCCAGCCATAGTTGCTTCAATAAGGGCTTCCCATTTATTTTTTTCAGGATCAAATCCGCCTAATATATCAATATCAAAGTTTAAATCGTCCATAATGATATCAAAAAAATAGTGTTCTTTTGCGAAAGATGGTTTAGCAGTTTCTACACAATGCAAAGATACAATTTTTTTTTGGATTTTTGCTTTATTTTTAGAAATAATTCGATTTGGGGTTCGCCAGAAAAGTGGAATTTATAGTCCTTAGGTAAATGGATAAAAAAGTGGAATAACTAAAATAAAACATTTTGACGATTGTACATTTTTGTGCCTCTATCTCATCATCACCTTAATTATAAATTATGCATGATGAGTTTTTAAGGAGTTGTTATGTGAGGGGCAATCGTAATTAGAGATGTTAAAAGTATAGCACCCTTTTTCGAGGGGAAATTGAGTTCTTGACGTATCTTCTAAAGGAAGCCTAAATTAATAAGAGTCCATGAATAAGAAAATTACTTAGAGAGTTTTTCTTTAAGTACTTCTATCTTGTTTATTACTGCAATAGTCTGTTTATTATCAGAACCAAAATGATATTCGTATATCGCCAATGATTTTGAAAAAAAATCTAAAGCTTCTTTGTATCTATCCATAGCCTCTAAAGTTACTCCAAGATTAAAATAAGCATTTGCCAATTTAGGATGATTAGCACCATATTTTTCAAGTTCTATATTTATCGCTTTTCTATGAAATATTTCGGACTGTGCTTCATCTCCCATTTCATGATATGTCATACCAATATTAATATATGAATTTGCCACATCTGGGTGGATTTCTCCAAAATTCTTAATTCTAATATCCAGAGCTTTATTAAAGGCGGCCATTGCTTCATCATATTTTTGCTGATGAGAATAAACAGCACCTATATTATTATAAGTAGTAGCTAGATCTGGATGATTCTCCCCCAAAAGGGGTTCCCTAATATTTTTAGCTTTTTCAAGACATTCTATTGCTTTTTCATAATCTTCCAACATAGTATATAGAGAACCCAGATTATTAAAGGAAGTTGCAACATCAGGATGATCATCACCCAAAACCGCAATAGCGATATCAGCAGATTTATTTAAAAACTCAGAGGCATGAACAAAGTCTTTTTGTCGGTAATAACAACTACCAATATTATTAAGGAAGATTATTGAATTTGTATGATTCTCTCCGAATGCCTCTATAGAAATTGATAGTGCTTTATTATACAAATCAATTGCCTTTTGATAATCTCCAAGATTTTCATATGAGGAGGCTTTATTATTGTAAAGAGTAGACATATTAGGATGAGTTTCTCCCAAAACTTTAGACATTATAGAAATCGCCCGATCATAATACTCCATAGCGAGTGAGAATTGACCAAGGCGATCATAAAGATCAGCTATATTATTTAGTGAATAAGCTACGTTGATATTATCTTTGCCAAGAATCTTCTCATAAATATCAATAGCATTAAGACTTTTTTCAAGTGACATTTGATATTTGCCAAGACTTTTGTAAGCCGATCCCATGTTAAGAAGATATTGTGCGGCATCTAAATTAAATCCCGATCTATCGCCACATGCGATTACATAAGCTTTATTATAAAAATCAAGTGCCTTTTGAAAATCTCCCATGGAATGATAAATATAACCAATGTTATTGTAGGAAACACCTACTTGAGGATGATCTGAACCCAATATTTCAGTGTTAATTTTCAAAGATTTATTGTATATGTTCAGAGACTCTTCAAAATTATCTAATTTTGAATATATTGCCGCAAGATTATTATAAGCAGAAGCCATATTGGTCTGAGGGGAATCATATATCCTTTCAAAAATTTCTATTGATTTATTTCCATTCTCCAAAGCTTCCTCATAGTATCCCTTAGCTTTTAGCACAGCGGCATAATTACTATATACTTCAGCAGTAGTTGAATGATTTTCACCAAAAAGTAAAATAGACTGGTTTAGTGCAAGTTTTATATAGTAAAGCGCAAGGTCATAATTATCAGTATAATCATACATAAAGGTCACCGCTTCTAAAATGAAATCAATATTCAACGAGTCAGCGTTTATAATTTCACTATAAATATCTAAAATTTTTTGATTATTGTCTTTTCCTCCAGCGAGTTTGAGGGTTTCGATCTGGCGGTTGATGGCTGCGAGGAGGGAGTCTTTGGAGGCTTCTTTCGACTGCTTTACTTCCTCAAGACGGTCGATGGCAGAGGAGACTTCTTTAATCTCGGCTACTTCCTTGGTGTATTTATCCACATAGTTCTGCTGCTCGTATTTTGCTACGGCTTCATCGATCTTCCCCTCCTGAACAAGTGCTATTATCTCCTGCTCTACAGCGGAGAGTTCTGACAAGTCTATTCGCGAGAAACGGTCGACATAGTTTTCAAGGTTGTCGAGTTGCTTTTCATAGTTTTCTCTTAGTTCGAATAGTTGCTTTTGATATTCCTCTTCCTTCAGTTTGCCTTGTTCTTTCAGTTTTAACAGAGCAGTCTCTTCTTTTTTAAGCTGACGGGCATAGCTTTCAGAAGATACTTTCTCGTAGTTATCACGAATTTTCTTGAACTTGTCTGATCGACACATTATGATTACGAATGGATCTTTGGGATTAATGTTCCATTGCTCAATGGCTTCTTTATTGAATATCTCATAGCCGAGTTTTTCGATACGACGCACATTGACTTTCTCACCTGGTTTGAGGGTGAGAAACTGAAGTGTGAAGTTTCCACTCTTATCAGAGACAGTGTTATTTGCAGAACGCACGTTGAGTTCCACACCTTCGAGGGGAGTCTTTTTTGCTTTTTCGTTGTATTCTTTGACAAAGCCCTGCTGTGTGGTTTGGGCAGAGACTGTGATAAGGGGTAGGAGGGAGATTATTGATAGTAGGAGGGTTCGCATATGTGCGGAGGTTATTTGTGGAGTATGAATTTTAGGGATTGGCCTGGGGTTTCGTCTTCTCGGAGGATGGAGCGATAGCCAGCCTTTTCGAGGGAGATGGGGAGTTCTTGCTGTTGTTCTGCCAATGGGAGTATGATGGAGAAGTTTCCTTCTGAATCGGTGACGGCGGAATGACTGCAGACTGTCACTGTGACGTCTTGCAAAGGATCCATCTCAGAGTCATAGACAGTGCCGGCATATATAGCGAATGTATCGTCGCGTTTTAAGTCGATACTTACATCACGGGTTAAGCCGAAGCCAACCGGGATGATGGTGTCTATCGGGGTAAAGAATTGAGATGAGGCTGATATTCTGATATCAGAGAAACGTTTGTAGCCAGGAATTGAGATTTTGTCGAAATGAGGAGAATTAGGGACAGAGAAATAATCCCCTCCATTGACATTTAAGGTCACGTTTTCGCCGACAGGAAGATTAGCCTTCTCCATATAGACATTGACATTGACAGTCACGGGGATTGCGAAAAGATATGTGGCAGCCAATGCAACTATAGCCAAAGATGAAATTGTCATAATTCGGATTCTTTTCTGTCGTTGATGTCTCTTCCAAAGGGAATCGAAAGAGACATCAAGCATTTTGGAGATGACCCGAATAAGGGCTTTCTCTTTTCCAACTTCACCAATGTTTACTCCGAGAAGTTCCTTGTCGGGATTCTGTTTGAAATATTCGCGGAGAAATTCGGGAAAGAGTTCTCTTTCCGGGGTAGAATCATCGGGAATTATGACTGGGATAATATGGTCAAGTCGCCCCATTTCGACGAAGGCCTTTGCCTCGTCGCTGACCCAAGAAGAATGGGCAGAATTCTTCGAGCATATGAGAATGAGAAATTTACTTTCCTCAAGATGCTTGCGCAGCTCATCACCGAGGATTCCGGTATTTAGGTCAGATTGATCGCGGAAGATTGGTCGGAGATAACGGTTTTTCGCTTCTATGTCATTGTGAACTTCCGTAGGAAGTTTGAAAGCCTCCAGATTTTTCTGAAGCCACTTTGCCACTGCCATATCTCGATGGCTGTAGCTGATAAAAGCGTATGTGGTGTAATTGCTGTTGGGTTTCATTGCTTATGGTTAGATATTTTTTCTGAAATAGTTTTCATTTTTTTTGAAATATTGATGGTCTTGGGATTATTAAGACCATAAACTTTCTCCATAATAGGCATTGCTTTCTTTAGTAAGTTTAGGGCATTTGTATAATCATCTAGATCATAATAGACTGCTGAGAGATTTATATATGAATCAGCAATGTCCGGATGTGTAGGTTTTAAAATCTTTTTTTTAATTTCCAATGACTTTTTGTGCCAATCAAGAGCTAAATCATACTTTCGTTGATCACGATAAATCCAGCCTATATTGCTATATGTTTTAGCGACCATTGGATGATTCTTACCATATGCTTCTTCAAATATGGAGGAAGCTTGTAAATATCCTTGAAGAGCTTTATCATAATCACCTTGATAGTGATGAACTAAAGCAATGTTGTGATAGGCTACAGCTACATTAGGATGATTTTTTCCATAGATTTTCTCCCAGATAACCAAGGCCTTATTATGCCACTCAATAGCTACATCATAATTCTTTAGATACTGATGAGCTAACCCGATATTACTATATGAAGAGGCGATATCTGGGTGACCTTTTTGAAAGATTTTTTCTCTAATTCCTAATGCAATAAAGTGATTTTCAAGAGCCTTGTTATAATTTCCTTGGCATTGAAACAAAACTCCGAAATTATTATATATAATAGCCACCGAATAATGATCATGCCCATATATTTTTTCATTAATGGCCAAAGCTTTCTTATACCAATCAAAAGGAGTGACATAGTCGCCTTGATCACGTAATGCAGAAGCAATATTGTTATAGGAATTTGCAACATCAGGATGTTCCGTACCTAATATTTTCTCACGTATTCCCAACGCTTTTTTATACCATTCAAAGGCGGAGTGGTAATTACCCTTAGAATTATATATACTTCCTAAACCGTTATAGGAATTTGCAACTTCAGTATGTTCTGCACCAAATACTTTCTCACGTATTGCCAATGATTTTTTGTAGTATTCGAGGGCCGTATCTAAATCTCCTTTAGATTTGTATATACTTCCGATATTGTGATAAGCATTAGCAACATTTGGATGATCAAAACCGCAGAGAGACATAGAATTATTTAGGGCTTTTTGATAATATTCCAAAGCGAGATCATAATCTGCAAAATAATCCTGAATAAAGATGCCTGTTTTGAGGAGCCAGGGAATGTTGGTGGAGTCGGAATCGGCAATTTCCACGAAGAGATCACGTATTTTCTGATTGTTTCCTTTTCCTCCTATGAGAAAGAGGGTATTGATTTGGCGCTCGATGACAGCATATAGACTGTCAATCGATTCATCTTGAGTTTTTTTGACTTCTTCAAGGGTATTTATGGCTTTTGAAACGGTGTTGCGGTTTGTGATTTGTTGTTTGAGTTTATGTTTGATATTAAGAGCATCGTATTTGGCAATAGCTTGTTCGAATTGGCCTTGCTGGACTAATTCTATTATTTCTTGTTCAGAGACTGAGATTTCGGAGAGGTCGATGCGGGAGAAACGGTCGACGTAGTTGTCAATGTTTTCGAGTTGCTTGTCATAGGTTGCCTGAATTTCTTGGAGAGATTTACGGTATTGTTCATCCTTGATCTTTCCTTCTTCTTTCAGTTTATTGAGATTTGATATTTCTTTTTTGTATTGCTTGCTGTAGTTTTCTGATGCTTTGGCTTCGTAGTTATCCCTAATTTTTTTGAATTTGTCGGAACGGCACATTACTACTACGAAGGATTTGTCTGGGTTGATATTCCATTGCTCTACAGCATCCTTGTTGAAAATCTCATACCCAAGTTTTTCGATGCGGGATATGTTGACACTGCTACCGGGTAAGAGGGTAAGGAACTCGAGTTTGAAACTACCGTCCTTGCCTGACACGGCGTTAGAAGCCGATTTAGCACGGACCTCCACTCCAGCGAGCGGGGTTTTCTTTGCTTTCTCGTTATATTCCTGGACGATGCCCCTTTGTATGGTTTGGGCTGTGGAGGGGAGTAGAGTAAGGAAGAAAATTAGTGTTAGTATGAGTGTTCGCATATGTGGGGATGTCATTTGTGGAGTATGAATTTTAGGTGAATGAGAAATTTACTTTCCTCAAGATGTTTGCGCAGTTCATGGCCGAGGATTCCGGTGTTTAGGTCGGATTGGTCGCGGAAGATGGGGATAGGTATCTTCTTTTAGCCTCTATATCGTTGTGGACTTCAGTAGGGAGTTTGAAAGCCTCCAGATTTTTCTGTAGCCACTTCGCCACAGCCATATCCCGATGGCTGTAGCTGATGAAAGCGTATGTGGTGTAGGAATTATTGGCTGTCAGATTCATGCTAAGAAACTTTTGTATAAATATAGAAAGAATACAAACGACAATGGTATTTACTAAAAAATGACATTATGAAAATAATTTACTTTTTACAATATCTTTAATCATTGATTGATAATAGATAAATCCTCAATTTTTTGATTAAGGTTGATTATATATTCATGATTATCATCATAATAATTATCTAAAATTTCTTTTGCTCTTCGATATGTATCTAATGCGCTATTATTATCCTCAATTAATTCATATACTTCTGCTAAATTATTATAACAAAATCCTATATAAGGATGATTATGACCGAAAACTTCTTGAAACATAGTAAGGGCATTTGAGTAATTAAATAAAGCTTTATCATAATTACCTAAAGCCTTGAATATATTAGCAATATTTAAACGTGAGATAGCAATTTCAGGATGAGGTGATTTTAAAATTTTTTCTCTAAGTTCCAACGCCATTGAATGGTATTTTAGTGCAGACTGGTAATCCTCCATCTCAATATAAACATTGCCTATATTATTTAATGAATGTGCAATATGAGGATGTTCGTATCCTAAAGTTATTTTTCTAATATTATAAGCATTTAAATGATAATTTATTGCTTGTTCGTAATCTCCTTTTGAAAATAAAATATTACCAATACATCCCAATGAAGAAGCAATATTTGGATGATATTCTCCATAAATAGTTTTTCGAATTTTTAAAGCATTCTGATAAGCTTCGAGAGCAAGATCTAAATTTTCTATTTTCTCTAATACCATTCCTTTATTATGATAGCTATCAGCCAATTGGAAATGAGATTTATCTCCATAGAAATTTATATATATATTTATGGCATCATCAATAGCAGTTAGAGCATTTTGATATTCACCCATATCTGCATAAACTGTAGATATATTATTGTATGTATCTGCTACGCTAACACTATTTTCCCCAACTAATTGTATTTGAATATTAATACATTGATCATAGTAATGTATTGCTTCTTCATATTCTCCAATTGAAGCATGCAGATTACCCAAATTACCTAAAGTTTTAGAGATTTTTAGATTATTATCATAATAAATCTCTTCTTGAATTTTTAATGCTTTTTCTAAATATTCTTTTGCGATATCAAATTGACCTAATCTCTCATAAGTAGTCCCAATATTACAAAATGACAGAGCAACTTCAGCAGAATTGTTTCCGAAAACATCCTGCCGAGATTTCAAAGTTTCTTTCTGATAATTAAGAGCTTCTTGATATTGCCCTTTTCTAAAGAAAAATAATCCAAAAAAATCATTTATGTTTATTTTCAAATCACAATTATTAATTTGGAATCTTTCTGAAATATTTAATGACCGAATTAAATATTGATAAGCTTTTTCAAAATCCCCCACTAGATCCATTAAAGATTCAGCTGCTTTGAGTTGTCTTTCTATGTTTGTAGTATCGCTATTTGCTATTGAACATGATATTTCGATGATTTTATTAATATTTTCTTTTCCACCAGCTAGTTTGAGGGTTTCGATCTGGCGGTCGATGGCAGCCAGGAGGGAATCTTTTGACGCTTCTTTTGACTGCTTTACTTCCGCTAGACGGTCTATGGCAGAGGATACTTCTTTAATCTGCGCAACTTCCTTGGTGTATTTATCCACATAATTCTGTTGCTCGTATTTGGCAATGGCCTCGTCGATCTTTCCTTCCTGCACAAGAGAGATTATCTCTTGCTCCACAACCGAGAGTTCTGACAGGTCAATACGGGAGAAGCGGTCGACATAACTGTCGAGGTTGTCGAGTTGCTTTTCATAGTTTTCTCTTAGTTCGAATAGTTGCTTTTGATATTCCTCTTCCTTCAGTTTGCCTTGTTCTTTCAGTTTTAACAGAGCAGTCTCTTCTTTTTTAAGCTGACGGGCATAGCTTTCAGAAGATACTTTCTCGTAGTTATCACGAATTTTCTTGAACTTGTCTGATCGACACATTATGATTACGAATGGATCTTTGGGATTAATGTTCCATTGCTCAATGGCTTCTTTATTGAATATCTCATAGCCGAGTTTTTCGATACGACGCACATTGACTTTC
The DNA here is from genome assembly GCA_964503095.1 of uncultured Sangeribacter sp. Classification (GTDB taxonomy): domain Bacteria; phylum Bacteroidota; class Bacteroidia; order Bacteroidales; family Muribaculaceae; genus Lepagella. The sequence goes on along the minus strand of CAZCZX010000008.1, from coordinate 12,000 downwards.
TCACCTGGTTTGAGGGTGAGAAACTGAAGTGTGAAGTTTCCACTCTTATCAGAGACAGTGTTATTTGCAGAACGCACGTTGAGTTCCACACCTTCCAGAGGAGTCTTTTTTGCTTTCTCATTATACTCCTTAATAGTTCCAATTTGAGTGGTCTGGGCTACAGTAGATATTGCAAAAAGTATAAAAATTAAAGTAGATGATAGGCGCATGATTTAGAATGAAACTTGAATTAAACTATCAGATTATCTGTTGAGAAGGTGTTGGAGGTGCTTGACACGTACACCGTAATTAAAGTTCAGGGTGCCAGAGAGACCAGCATAGTTTATGGCCACGAGTTCTCCTTTCTTCTGGTTAAATCAATTTTTTATGATACGGACTATTAATTCCGTGGGGAGCCGCAGTTGAAGCAGAATTTGGCTTTGTTTGGGAGATGAGTGCCACAGTGTTTGCAGATAGCATTATTTTGGGCCAATTGATGAGCGGGGATAATGATGATTTGGGGAGCAGGGGCATTCTCTTTGATTACTGATTTTGCTATTTCGAGGGCTTTATCATCGATTTTTGATTGCTTTACGAGACCCCATAACTGTGTAAGAAGTAATGGCCACATGAAGAAACATGATATAATAGCGGGAATGGTTTCTTTTCCGAAGATTCCAATGCCTGCATCGAAAGATATTGCATTATCTTGGGGTTCGAGACGAATTTTTAAGGCAGTATCCATGCCGAGTATAGATTTGAAAAAATCTCCTTTTGTAAGAGATATATCTATGCTCCCATTCCCCACATAATCTCTGTATCCATCATATCCTTCTTCTTTGAATTCCTTGCAGATTCGATCGGCAATAGCTGGCAACAATTTTGGTTCTCCTTTTAGTATGGCTTTTGTATTGAATACTCCCATAGTTATAAAGTTTTATTCTGGTTTTGATAGTTCTGATATACAGCGTAGAGTACTCCTAATTCCGACATTGTATTGAGGATTGCTTCCTGCTGCTCTTCGTTGCAGATGGATTCAAGATAACGAAGCGAAGCTATTGCAGCTTCCGTTTGGTCCTTTAGCTCTACATCTGTAACTATTCCATCCTCCATAATTGCTTTGTATGATGAATGATTGAGTATGACATCGGAAATATTTAGTAAGCCGTTTTCGTCAAAGATGGTTTTCATGATGCTATTTATTAATATACTTGTTTCTGCAAAGGTACGCTAATTTTTTGAAATATGAAAGCCTTTGCTTAAAATAAATTTCAAAGTTTCTTGAGAAGTGGCACGGTCGTAGTCTTTTTCACTTTCCGGAAGATCTTCGTAAGGAATCATAGTGGGGTTCTCCTTTTTTTCATCATCTCGGACAGGACCGTATTTCCACCCTTCTTTCATGCGGTTTTGCACAAAGACTTCGTGCACATTCTTGGCTAAGTCTTCTACGAGTGGAAGTAGTTCTTCCGGTATAGATACGCTTGACGTGTCAAGTGGTTTAGGGATATATTCTTTCATTTTCTGATTTTTGTTTTTTAATAGAGAGGAAAATAGTATTGGGATTCTATCAGACTGATTAAATATTGAAATAAATATCGAGTTTTAGGAGGGAGAAGGTTTGGGATTAAAGAATGATTGAACAGGATGCTTGAAGGCGATCAGCATGATAGTCATCAGAAACGGACAGCATCTGACTTATAAGAACTGAAACGGAATGCGGTCATTACGGTCAATCAATTCTTGTATTATCTGACTCTCAGTCATCATTTTTCTGAATTGTTTTCAAGTCTTCTTTAGAGATAGCTATAGTTGTATCTATCACACAAAAATCGTAAGCTTTGTAGTCATATCCGGTAGCATCAGATTCCGAATCAAGAGCTTGCCAGCTTTTTAAACAGTTATGATGCTGCGTTTTCTCATCGCATCCATGATTATCTGAACTATTGTTTTGATACCCAAGTAAAATATGGGCAGCATTCCATCTTGCATGCTCAAGCATTGCAAGATTATGTATTATCATATTTTCCTCAGAAGAAAGTCGCGGATAATAAATGTCTTCTTGCGCCCCTCTCATAGTTGAGGCTCCGTTATAATCAAAGTATCGGCGTAAAAATCCATTCCAGTCAAAATTCTTTCCCAGTGACTTCTGCAGAAGCCACATTTTTGTTGCAGCATGAAGAGCATTTGCCATATCCTGACTCTCCTGTCGTCGGAGTTTGCGAAGACTATCAATATTTGGATAGCCAACTTCGCCATTTTTCAATACCTCAACGGCAGCCAATTTTTCATGACGCGATTTCCAGTCGTTGTCTCCTTTCTGAAGTCTTACGTAATTTGAGAAAAATGTTTTCCCTTTATAGGTTAAATCATCGCAAATTATAGTATTATATGAATATATTTCCTTTGGATTGCCGAAAAGACGGATAATATCATGCTTTACACCACTCCCTCTGTTATAATGAGCGGCAACTTTCTGCATCAACTCATATTTTTCTTCCTTGATACATCTTACCATAATAATAAGGTGTGTCATCTCATTACGATAACGACGAATACGGTTGAAAATATTAGAAGCGAGAGCAATATTCTGGTCGTCATCGCCGAGGGCAAGCACTATATAATTGAGGGTATTACATTGACGCTCAGAAAGACACTTTGTATAAAAATATTGATTGCGGTAGTCAAGTTTCTTAAGAGCAAGAGGACCTTTATGCTTATCAAAACCTAATGCAGGAGTATTTGCCATGAATAATCCGGATAATTCATCCATCTTTGAATCAATCACAGTAATTTTGGGATTGGCTTCCATAGGATAGCCATCTTTCATCTGCATGAATGTACCGAATTCATAAAGAAACCGGAATGCATCACGACCAACCTCGCCGAATCCGACAATCAAGCAATCCAATGGTTTATCTACCATTGTTGGATAATGCTCTGATAAATGAGCAACCCTAACGGGTTGGTCAGCAGGTTTAGACTTAAGAAGTTCAACAGCAATGTGAGAAGAGTCAATAATTTCAACATTCATTTGCTTTCGTAACGCGAGATCCTCCACTACCCTATTAGGCCCATTGTAGCGAGCATGACAATAAATCTTGTGCTCTATTTCTTTATCTGATGCTATGTTACGAATAGTGATGTCTTTAGCTAAGTTTATCAATCCTCGTATGTTATTGTCTTCGTTGTCTGAAAGGAAGAAAATATGGAGTTGAGATTTCCCGGGGAAATTAATGAGTGACCTTATCAGATCGCGAATCTTTCCCAATCCAACCATATTTAATATATCGAGGTTGTCAGATTTAAGTTTGTCATCGTCAATATCACATAACTGTTTAGATGCTATGGCCACCAATGCATTGGAATCATCAGCTAAGTCAAATGTTTTTTGTCGATGAGCGAAAAGGCTTACAATATTATCCCAACTGTCATTCTCATCTTCTTTTACATTAGCTTCGTCAATAAAGAGTATTATAGATCCCTTATCTTTCTGACGTATATCAGTAGACAGTAACCTGGAATTATCATTTACTCCGAAAAAAAGGTACAAGTGGTTTTTATCGATTGAAATTTTTGTACCCCGATGGAGCCTATAATATGCTTTTGCTCTTGAAAAAACCAAACTGACAAGAAGAGTAATGGTGCAAATAAATGATGCTGCTGCCTGCGTGATGAGAAAACCTTTGCGTATGGGATGGGAGTCCATGCGGTCGAGGATATTACTGTCTACGTCGAGCATAAACATATCTAGAGAACATATCATCGACCTGATAATCAGTTCGGCATTGTTGATCTTAACGTCATGATCCTTCGCTATGATTGGAAACGTAATTATATATAGTATGGTGCCCGTAATAAAAAAGATACCCATGAAGCATGCTGTCATCTTAAGCATACTCTCTCTTTTTGATAATCCTTTATTCTTTACGTATCCATGTAATGATTTTATGACATATATCACAAGGCGACATGCAATATAAGATACGACTCCAATAAAAGTCCATAAGCCAATCGTCCCGGCATTGAAAACAAATGCCGTGAGAATAATCACAACAGCAATATTTACTATTGCTCTCTTACTCATCATCTTTCCTGCTTAAATTCAAAGATTTCTTTTCAATTTTCAAAATCTCTCTATCTTTCTCAATTTCAAGTTTATCTTTTTCTTTAGTAAGGTTCCAGAATGCCTCGTCTTTATCTTTAGTAAGTTTCCAGAGTTCCTTAGTCTTTTCAAATATCCACTCATTCTTTTCTAAAGAATGATTTCTCTCCAGATCTTCTAACTTTTTCTGAAGTTCCCGAATCCTGTCTTTTTCTTCTATGGACTCCTTTTCTAATTTGAAATTTTTATGTTTTGTATACATTTTTAAAATTACGACCAAAAGAAAGCATACTACCACTGCTAAACATATGTATATGCTTACGGAGATAACAGTAGTACAAATATGATAAGAGATTGCTTCATCATATTGGTTTGTTTGTGCAAGTTTAGAGATATCTAATTCCTGCACTTTATTGATAGCAGTGTCAGCAGCTTCTGACACTTTTACAGAAAGATCTACCGGAAATTCCATAATTATTTTAATGTTTGGTTAATAAAGTGTAAAGTTAATCATTTTTTTTGACATTTGAACTAATTCTTGCGTTTTTTGTAAAAATATGGTTGGTTAGGATGTATTCAAGTACGGAAGGAGAAAGGGAGATTAAAGACGGGTCGAGTGTCGAGGGGGATGAATTGAGGAGGTTGCGGATTTGGGTGGAGGAGATGGGCATTTGGGGGGCGTTTTTTAAGAATTGAGAATTGAGAATTGAGACTTGCTTTAGCTTGGGCGCAGCCAATTGAGAATTGGGATTTGATAATTGGGAATTTAAGTCCTCGCCGGGGCGGGGGTAGACTATTATGCCGAATTCTTTTAGGATTTCTTCGGGGTTGCGCCAGCGGTCGAAGGTTGCCCAGTTGTCGCCTCCTATTATTAGGCGGAAGTCGTGGTCTGGATAGTTTTTTTTGAGTTCGGTTAGGGTTTTGTAGGTGTAGGATGGGATGGGAAGGTGGAATTCAAAGTCGCTTACTTTTATACCTGGGATTCCTTCTACGGCGAGACGTGCCATTTCGAGCCGCTGCTCGTTGGAGGCGACGTAGCCTTGGGGCTTGAGGGGATTGAGGGGTGAGACCATTAGCCAGACTTCGTCTAAGTCTGTATGGTCTAATACGTATTTTGCAAGATTGACGTGTCCTTGGTGGATGGGATCGAAGGAGCCGCCGAAAATTCCTATGTTCATTTTTTTTTGCGGACGGAGAAGCCGAAGTGGCCGAGGAGGTCGCCAAGGGCGAAGTATTGGCCGTGGCTGTAGACGAGCATGCCGGCTTTCTCTAATTCGAGTTTTCCGGTTTCTTGATTGATATAGCGTGAATCAGCTCGGACATTGATTACGTCGGCAATAAACATGTCGTGGCTTCCGAGGTGAGTGACGCTTTTTACGCGGCATTCGATGCTGACGGGAGACTCTTCAATTGTAGGGGATTTCACCATTTCTCCGGGAATTGGATGCAGGGCGGTTTCTTTCCATTTGTCATGGTCGCGGCCAGATCGGACTCCAGCCCAGTCGGTGGCACGCGCCATGTCTGCGGTGGTGAGATTGATGGTGAATTCCATATTCTTTATAAGAAGCGGATAGGAGTGCCGCTCGGGACGGACCGATATATAACACATAGCGGGGTCGGAACAAATAGTTCCAACCCACGCTATAGTTATCATATTCCATTCTTCCGGAGTCGCGCCACAAGTGACGAGAACTGCCGGAAGAGGATAAATCATGGTCCCTGGTCGCCAGGAAAGTTTCATACGTTGAGGTCTTTTAGAACTTGGTCGATGTGAGCGTCTGCTTTCTTGACCACTTCTTCATACTGGTCTTTGTCTTTAAGATCCTCGCGAACTTCTACATAGAACTTGATCTTTGGTTCTGTTCCGGAAGGACGGATTGAAACTTTATCGCCGGCTTCTGTGAAGAACTGAAGTACGTTGCTTGTCACAGGCATATCCATCTTTGTGATTTCTCCTGTCTTGAGATTCTTGCAGTTGAGGTCGATATAGTCTTTTACCATAACTACGTCGCTTCCGGCAAGCTGCTTTGGAGGATTCTCACGGAAATTCTTCATCATTGCCACAATCTCCTCTGCCCCACTCTTTCCGGGACGAACTACACTCACGCCACGTTCGCGGCTGAAACCGATCTCGAAGTAGATTTGCTTAAGGAGTTCATAGAGGTCCATTCCCTTGTCGGCTGCCCATGCTGCGATTTCGCACATTAGAGGCACAGCAGAGATGGAGTCTTTATCGCGCACGAATGTTTCGGCAAGGAAGCCATAGCTTTCTTCACCACCACCGATGTAGCGACCGGTGCCTTCCTGCTCACGCATGATGTTTGCAATCCATTTGAAGCCTGTGAATACGTCGAACATACGGACATTGTTCTTGTCAGCGATACGCTTAACAGCTTCAGTAGATACGATAGTCTTCACTACATACTCGTTGCCCTTCATAAGACCAAGTTCGTTGTTACGGGTCATGAGATAGTAGAGGAAGATCATAAGGATCTGGTTGCCGTTGACGAGTTGGTATTCTCCCTTGCTGTCGCGAACCACAAGACCTACACGGTCGGCATCCGGGTCAGAAGCGAGGACGAGGCTTGCGCCCACTTCCTTAGCCTTTGCGATACCCATAGCCATTGCTTCAGGGTTCTCGGGATTTGGAGATACTACGGTCGGGAAGTCGCCAGACTGAACGTCTTGCTCGGGAACGTGGATGACATTCTCGAATCCCCACATCTTGAGGGCATCAAACATGAGCATAGAGCCTGTTCCATGGATTGGAGTATAGACAATCTTCATGTCGGCATGACGCTTGTCAGCCTCCGGAGAGAGTGAAAGCGCGTGGATTTCCTTCAGGTATGGTTCATCTACGTCTTTGCCGATAATCTGGATAAGGTCTTTGTTGGGAGTGAATTTAATCTGATCTACGGAAGTGATCTTATTCACATATGCGATAGTCTCCACATCGTGGGGAGCGATCATCTGAGCGCCATCGCTCCAGTATGCCTTATATCCGTTGTATTCCTTAGGGTTATGGCTGGCAGTGACCATTACGCCGCTCTGGCAACCAAGGTGACGAATGGCGTAGCTTACTTCGGGAGTAGGACGGCAAGCGTCAAAAAGATATACCTTAATTCCATTTGCTGAGAAAATGTCGGCAGCGAGTTCGGCAAATTTACGTGAGTTGTTGCGGACATCATGACCGATGGCAACGGAAATCTGAGGAAGATCTTTGAAGCAATCTTTAAGATAGTTGGCGAGGCCTTGTGTAGCCATACCGACAGTATAGATATTCATGCGGTTGGTGCCAGGACCCATAATTCCACGGAGTCCACCTGTACCAAATTCGAGGTCTTTGTAGAAAGCCTCTATGAGGTCTGTCTTGTCTTCTGCATCGAGAAGCTGCTTTACTGCAGCGCGAGTTTCTTCATCGTACTGAGGACCGAGCCATTGTTCGGCTTTGGCCTTGACTTGTTTCAACAATTCTTCGTTGTTCATATTGGGGTTATATTAAAGTTAATTCAAATAAAGTATTTAATAAAGCCACGAAAAGGAGCTCTTCATAAATTCAAACGCAAATGTAGTGAAAAATGATGATATAAACAAGACATTTTTAAATAATATTTGCCTTTATGCCAAGAATTCGTTAACTTTGCATAATGAAACAATAAAGAATAGCCATGATATACTCTATGACTGGCTTCGGCCGCGGCACAGCGACATCGCCAACAAAGAAAATAACGATCGAAATAAAGAGCTTGAATTCCAAGCAACTTGACTTGAATATGCGAGTTCCAGGATATTTCAGGGAGCTCGAAGTAGAAGTGCGCAACTCACTGCTTAAGAAATTGGAACGAGGCAAGGTAGATCTGTCGGTAATGGTGGAAAATACCGCTCCAGAGGCACCGGCAAGTGTCAATACGGAAGTGCTGAGTGCCTACAAAAGCCAAATTGAAGACGCTGCGAAGCATTTAGGAGTAAATGTTCCCAATGATTGGTTTTCAATTTTGATGAGAATGCCGGAATCAATGAAGACCCAGCTTCAGACACTTGATGATGCAGATGTGAACGCTTTCAGAAATGCCTGTGACGAAGCCGTAAGAAACATAAGCGAATTCCGTGCTTGTGAGGGAAGAAAGCTCTATGGCTTCTTTATTGAAAAGACAAGCAATATAACGCATCTGCTTGAAAAAGTAGAACCTTTTGAAAAAGAGCGGGTGGTGAAGATCAAGGAAAGGCTTGAGACTCAATTATCTCGTCTCAATACTATAGAATATGACAAGGGAAGGCTTGAGCAGGAACTTATATTCTATATTGAGAAACTCGATGTGACAGAGGAAAAACTTCGCTTAAGAAGCCACATCAACTATTTCTTGGAGACAATGGGAGGAGAAGATGAAAAGCCCGATTGTGGACAAGGGAAAAAGTTAGGATTCATCGCCCAAGAAATGGGACGCGAAATCAACACACTTGGATCTAAGGCCAACGATGCTGAGATGCAGAAGATAGTGGTGATGATGAAGGATGAATTGGAGCAGATTAAGGAGCAAGTACTGAACGTTTTGTAATTGAGAATTGAGAATTGAGAATTGAGAATTTTTTTCTTAATTCTCATTTAGAATTTAGAATTGATGAAGAAAGGGAAGATTATCGTGCTTTCTGCGCCAAGCGGCACAGGGAAGTCGTCTATAATTAGGAAACTCTTGGAATATCCTGAGCTAAACCTTGGCTTTTCAGTGTCAGCGACGTCGCGCGCGCCACGAGGAACTGAACAGCATGGTGTGGAATATTATTTCATCAGCCATGAGGAATTTAAAAGTAAAGCTGATGCTGGAGAGTTTGTAGAGTGGGAAGAAGTCTATCCTGGCACTTGCTACGGCACCCTTAAAAGCGAGGTGAACAGAGTGACAGATGAAGGGCGCAACCTGATAATGGATATTGATGTGAAAGGGGGCATCAATGTAAAGAAATGTTATGGAGATCAAGCTATCACAATCTTTATTCTTCCGCCAAGCAAGGAAGAATTGGAGAGGCGGCTTCGAGGCAGGGGAACCGATGCTGAAGATGTAATTAAGAAACGGCTTGACAAGGCAGATTTTGAACTGAGTTTCGCTTCGCAGTTTGATGTCAGAGTGGTGAACGACGATTTGGACAGGGCTGTGGAGGAAGTAAGAAAAATAATCATCGGAGCTTAAAGCTTCGATGATTATTTTTTATTTTTGAATGTCGGCGTCCTTACACAAAAAGGGGGGATATGGGGGATCTACTCAATTTTAGGGCTAAACCGAAGGTTAAGGCACCTAAACAAACAGTTTCTTTTTGCAGGATTGCTTTGGGTAGGCGCAGGCAGGAATGCCTGCTTTCCATGGGCTGACGCTCGCGCAGTTGGAATTCCTTAGTCTTTTTGCGCATAGTAGTTTTTGCCGGCTGCGTAGCCGCCATAACTGCCGGAAGATTCAGTACCGTTGAGGAGGAGGCACATATTATGGTATTCTTTACTGCGGTAGACAGTCTCAAGCTCTGTGAGCAATCCTCTTTCGAAAAGACCAACTCGCATTACGAATATTGTGTTTGTGCACACAGTGCTAAAGATACGTCCGTCAGCAATCATCTGTATTGGAGCACTGTCGATAAAAATAAGATCATATTCTGCCTTCAACTCATCAATCAAACCTGCAAGTCGACCATTTTCAAGCAACTCCGTAGGATTTGGCGGGGTCTTGCCTCCAGGAAGGATGTCAAGATTCTCCTGAAGTTTGCCTCTAATGATCACATCCTTTACATCTGCTTTGCCAAGTAAGCATTGCGCCAAACCCTTATCGGGATTGCCAATGAATGAAGAGGACGAGTTGCGACGCATATCACCATCAATCACAAGCACCTTCTTGCCTCTAATGGCAAGCGACATAGCCAGATTTATCGTAATAAAACTCTTGCCTGAACCTGGATTGAAACTTGTCACCATTACCACGGGACATTTATCTTCACCATCAAGCATGAAGTTAAGGTTGGTGCGTACGACACGGTAGGCTTCATTAACCACATTTCTATTGCCCGGACTTACTACCACCATATGATCCTTATCGTCGTATTTCTTAGTATTGACCTTCGGAATCTCTCCAAGATAAGGAATGCTCAGGCCCTTAAGATCGTTTTTACCACGAACTTTTGTGTTGGAAACCTCACGCACGTAGATAGTACCGATTGGGAATGCGAGACCTAACAACACAGCAAGAAAAAGAATAGTTGAAGCTTTGGGAGAAGTAGGCTCAGCATCGCCATTAGGACGCGAAATAATTCGAGTATTATAAGGAGTGAAAGCCTGATTCAATTGATTTTCCTCCTTCTTCTGCAGGAGATAGAGATAAAGACTTTCCTTTACTTTCTGCTGGCGCTCTACGCTAAGAAGGAAGCGGGCTTGCTCCGGATTGGAAGAAAGATTCTTTTCGAATGACATTTTTTCCTTATTGATATTGGCCATATCATTCGAAAGAAGTTTAATCTGATTTTCCACAGCTGCTATGATGCCGACACGAGATTCTGCAATCTGGGCATCATACATTTGAACCACGGGGTTTTCCTCAGAGGAATTAGCAAGGATGGAGTTGCGATAAATTATCAAGCTATTGTGACTTGCAATCTGAGACTCAAGAATAGGGCTCTGGACACCAGAATTGACTGGAATCACACGCATGATATTGTCATCTTTCTCAATATAATCTTTGAGATATTTAGCCATCTGCAACTGATTGTTGAGATCAAGAATTGCTTTTCTTGCTTCCTGCTCTTCCTGAAGATTGATGGAGGCACTTGCAATTAGATCAGGAATTTGATTTTCAGATTTGTAATCTGATATGTCTGAATCAACATCACTAAGCTCCTTAGACAATGAGACGAGTCGCTCATCAATAAAATCAGAGGAAGCCAGTGCGACTTCATTTTTGCTCTCAATCCAATTTTCGTTGTATATCTCAATCAGAGTATTAAGCACATCTTCAGCCCTGCGTGGAGACCCGTCGACTATCGACAAATCAACGATAGAGGCTTCCTTTCTGAACTCACTGACCGACAACTTGGAAAGCCAATTCTTTACAGCACCTTTAAGGGAGGAGCGACCGACATTGATTTTATATCCTAAATCATCTCCTTCTTCTTTATCCTGACCATAGAAAGGAGTTTTCTCTATTTTGATTTTTCCGAGGGGAGTCATCACAGACTCACCGAACTTAATAGGCTTTGATTGCTTGAAATCCACTTTCTCGTCTTTGACCACGAACTTTCTCAAGAATATATTTTCATTCTCATCAATTTTGATTTTAAAGGTCCCTCCGATAGTGGCCGGTAGAGTCTCAAAAGTGACTGTAATAGGGAGACTTGAACCATAAAGGATAGTAGAGCGAAGACCTATCTTTTTATTATAACTGGTCTGAAGACCGAGTCGGTCAACCACTTGAGCCATTAAATCGGGAGATTCGAAATATGCCATCTCATTATAGAGATTGTTGGTGGCATTGCCAATTCCTAAATCAGCAAACATAGCAAGAGCTGAAGTGGAACCGGACTCTCCGTCTTCTTTAATTTCCACCTGAGCCTCACGCGTATACGAGAATGGTTTCCACGCCAAATAAAGGACTCCAAATCCAATACATACCATCAGAGAAAGAAGAATCCATTTCCACTGGGCAAGAATGGCTGAAATTAACTCTTTAGGAGTTAGTTTTTGCTCTCCTATTTTATTGTTAGGTTTAGATGCAGAATCTACATTAGGTGCCATATAAAATAAAATTCAAATCTAAATAATGTCTTGTAGAATAACGTGAAAATATCTAAATAAGTATGTATGTGTCTACACAACTCAAAGATTTTACAAAATTAGTAAAAAAAAATGGAATGTGCAAGTTAAGAGTTGAGGGTTAGGGGGTGAGTGTTGT
>CAZCZX010000007.1:10329-31116 GCA_964503095.1 uncultured Sangeribacter sp. | reverse complement strand
GATGAGCACAACACCATGAGGGCGGATAAGAGAAACAGTCTCTTCATAGTTTTTAGGTTGTTGGTTATTAATTTGATTATGAAAATCTATTTTGGGTTTTCGTTTTCCGTTGTTAGGTGAGTGGTCTGGTGTTTTTTCGACTTGATCTTCACTTTATACATGTCGAAGCCTTTACCGAACACTCCGTTGACAGCCCCTTGGGTGATGAAGGCATCGTCGTCGATTCCTTTAACCAACCGCATAATGCCTGGTGCCTCAATTTTTCGGCACCAAACCATAAGAATCTTGATCGGTTTTTTGCTATACCATCCTTCGCCGTCGAGCACTGTCACTCCTCGTTTTGCATCGTTGTTTATTGCATCAGCTATAATCTGCCATTGGCGACTGAATATGATAAATTGCACAGCCTGGCGATTGCCTACCACAATCATGTCGGCACAATAGGATGCCACGAATGTCACCACATATCCATACACGATAATAGGAATTCGGGCTTCAAGCCTTTCTCCAAAAGTGCCATCAAACGGAAGGAATATGCTGCTTGAGACTATCACCATATCCGTTACTACCATTGCTCTGCCTATGCTGACATTGCTTAGTTTATTTACCATTGATGCCACAATGTCTGTGCCTCCGGTAGAACCATTGTGGATCAGTACTGTTCCAACTCCCAGACCGCAAATGATAGCACCTAATATGGCACTAAGCGACATGTCTTCAAGAATAGGGTGGCTGAGGCTCATAAAGAAAGACTCTCCAACGCCAATTGAGAGAGAGACAATGGTGGCTCCGAATATTGTACGGATTACAAAAGTCTTGCCTACGACCTTAAACGCAAATGCCAGCAGCACAAGGTTGAGTGCATATTGAGTGACTGCTACTGGAATTGTTTCGTTTGATGCGAAATATACAAGAGTGCCGACACCTGTCAGTCCGCCCATCACAATCTTGTGGGGAAGAATAAATGCGCAGAATCCGAAAGCATACATGAAAATGCCCAGGACTATCATTATATAGTCAAAAATCAGACTCTTACGCGAGATGCTAAATCCAAACATCGTTTTCATATCGCAAAATTACAAAAAAATAAATGAACTGAGCAACAATCCATAAATTTTTTTTCTCTACCACTTACGTGCCGAAAATGACAAATTCTTTTGAATTGAGAATTTATTAAAAGAATGATGCTAATTTGAAAATTTTCTTGAATTTTTAACAATTATTTGAATTTGTTTTTATAATTTTGCACTGTATTTAGGAAATGTATTATGATTAGAAGGATAGTAATAACTATTTTGACCGGTTGGATCTTCATTTTGAATGCGACAGCCCAAGCGCGTGGAGATCTGAATTTTCTGGTGGTCAGCGATTTAGGTAATTTTGGTGGTGGCGATCAGCGAATAGTAGCAGAGACTATTGGTGATTTTGCTGCCAGATGGACCCCTAATGCTGTAATTAATCTTGGAGACACGTTTCATTATTGGGGTGTAGAAAGTATTGACGATCCGGGATGGATTTCCAACTTTGAATCGATCTATACGAATCCTTCTCTTCACAATCTATGGTATTGTGTCTTGGGAAACCATGATTATCAAGGCAACACGCAAGCTTTAATTGATTATACCCATAAGAGCAGGCGTTGGAATATGCCAAGTCATTATTATTCCAAGAATTTCAAAAGGGGAGAAACTTCTGTCAAAGTTATATTTCTCGATACTACGCCTTTCCTGCGCCGGGCAATCAGTCAGCCGGAAATATATCCGGATGCAAGCCGGCAAGATACCACAGCGCAGTTAAAATGGTTAAGAAAAGAACTTGAAAATTGCGATGCTGATTGGATTGTAGTGGCTGCGCATCATCCACTCTTTTCAAGTAGGCCTGATAATTCAGGGCAAAGAGCGGATGTCAGTTCTCATCTCGGAAAGATTATAGCTGATTATAATCCCGACCTATATATAAGCGGAGACGTGCATTGCTTTGAGCACTTTAAAGGGAAGGGATATGATACAGACTTTTTCACATGTACTTCCGGATCTGAAGCTTATGATGTAGAGAAGAGTGATGAGGCTCTGTATGCGCTCGGACATTCCGGTTTTATGTCAATTGCAGCCGATAAAGCATCGTTGACAATAGAAATGTATGATAGAAACGGAAAACTATTGTATAATTTTTCCAAATCCAAATAACATCTTTTTTAATTAACACTTTTAGTTATGGACAAATTGAAAAATGTGAAGGGATGGTCGATTCGCTTCCTGATGATGGCGTTGATGGCTGTTATGGCAATTAGCGTTCAGGCTCAGGTGACTACAGCATCTCTTTCAGGTCAGGTGACCGAGCCCAATGGCGAACCAATTATCGGCGCTACAGTGACAGCCGTGCATCAGCCATCGGGTACTCGTTATGGCACTGCAACCAATGCAGATGGACGCTACTCAATCCAAGGTATGCGTGTTGGTGGTCCGTACAAGATCACTTACAGCTACATCGGAAAGCAGACTGTAGTGCTCGACGACATCAATCTCGAACTTGGCGAAAACACCCAATTGGACATCTATCTTGAGGATGCAGCCAACGAACTGGATGAGATCGTGGTGACAGGAAAAGGAAGTAAATTCATTCAGGCGCGTACCGGAGCCACTACTAATATCTCTGGTAGCATGATTGAATCTATGCCTACTATCAACCGTTCAATCTCTGACATCACAAAACTCTCTCCTTATTCTAATGGAATGAGCTTCGCGGGAGCTGATGGAAGAAGCACTAACTTCACTGTAGACGGATCAAACTTCAACAACAACTTCGGTCTTTCATCTAAGCTCCCTGGTGGTGGTAATCCTATCTCTCTTGATGCTATCAAGGAAATGCAGGTAGTGGTCTCTCCTTTCGATGTGCGCCAGACCAACTTTATCGGTGGTGGCATCAATGCTATCACTAAGTCAGGTACAAACACTTTCAAAGGATCTGCTTATGTGTATTACACCAACCAAAATCTACGTGGCAACCGCATAGACGGAAAAGACCTTGGAACTCGTGCGGATGCTTCAACAGGAATCTATGGCCTCACCTTAGGAGGTCCGATTGTAAAGAATAAACTTTTCTTCTTCGTCAACTATGAGTATGAGAATCATCCAGGGGAAGTGATTAAATATAAGGCTTTACAGAATGGTGAGACTGCAGGCGGAATGATTTCTCGCACTACAGCAGCTGATATGCAGCGCATGTCAGACTATCTGATGAGCAAATATCACTATGATCCGGGATCGTTCACTAAATTCCCGGGCGATGAAAGCAACAATCGTTTCCTTGCTCGACTTGACTGGAACATCACTGACAATCATCAGCTTGCATTCCGTTATAACTACACGAAGAATGTGGCATGGAATGGTCCGAATGGTAACTCTTCCGACACCGGCTATCGCCTCAACAATACATATCGTGTAGGTCCTCAATCAATGGCATTCGCTAATTCGATGTATTCAATGGACAACAAGGTGAATTCATTCTCACTTGACTTGAACAGCCGTTTTGGCGACAATATGTCTAATCAATTCCTTGCCACTTACTCCAACATAGAGGATATGCGCGGAACAAATTCTGCCGACTTCCCATTCATCGACATTATGGCCGGAACTCCAGACAATAATGTTGTACTCGAACCATATATGAGCGCAGGCTACGAACTCTTCACATATAATAATGGCGTGAAGAATAATGTAGTGACAATCAATGATAATTTCAAATGGCTTCTTGGCTCTCA
Source organism: uncultured Sangeribacter sp. (assembly GCA_964503095.1). Lineage (GTDB taxonomy): Bacteria > Bacteroidota > Bacteroidia > Bacteroidales > Muribaculaceae > Lepagella. Next base: position 27,356 of record CAZCZX010000007.1, on the reverse strand, counting down.
CTCTCTGACTGCCGGCTTGGCTTATGAATATCAGATGGCATCTAACGCATATATGCGTAATGGTACAGGATACTATCGTTATTATTCACTCGATGATTTCCTCAACGACCGTGCTCCTGAATCTTTTGCAATCACCTATGGTTTTAATGGAGAAAAAGAACCGACTGCTAAAGTAATCTTCAATCAGATCGGTTTCTATTTGCAAGATGAATGGGATATCGTCAGGAATTTCAAGCTGACTTATGGTCTTCGTCTTGATGAGATGATCTTTGATAATGGCTCATTGGAGAGAAATAATGCAATTTATGATCTTGATTTTGGTGGAAAGCATATCGATACAGGCCTCTGGCCAAAGAATAAACTTCAGGTTTCTCCACGTTTAGGCTTCAACTGGGATGTTCTTGGTGATAAGAGCCTGACAGTGCGTGGCGGTACAGGTATCTTCACCGGACGTCTGCCTCTCGTATTCTTCACCAATATGCCTACCAATGCAAATCTTGTGCAGAATTCTGTACAATTTAAGACTACTTATTCAAATGGTCAGCCTGTCAGTGCCGATCCTCGTCTCAATCAGTTTGTCGGAGGTATGATTACTGACATGAACGAGGTGATTAAGAAATTCGACCTGCCTACTACCAATGAGCACCATGTTGCCTCTAACAAGATATCCGGAGTTGATCCAAATTTCCGCATGCCTCAGGTATGGAAGACTTCTCTGGGTGTAGATTATAAGATACCTGTTGGATTCCCTCTTTATGTAAGTGGCGAACTTATTTATATGCGCAACTTCAATTCTGTGACTATCGACAACTGGAATATTAAGCCTCAGAATGAATGGACAAATCTGGAGCATTTTGCTGGTGTTGATAATCGTGTGAAGTATCCAAGTACAGCAGATTATCAGTATTATCCCGGAACCAATGCAGTTGTGCTAACCAATACCAATAAGGGTCATGGTCTGATCGAAAGCTTTACTATCAATGCCCGCCCGATTGAAGACCTTTCTCTCATGGTGTCGTATACACACACTGCCAATACTGAAGTGTCTGGCATGCCTGGCAGCGATCCTGTTTCTACATGGCAAGGTCTTCAGACAATTGATGGCCCTAACTTTGCATTCTGTCAGACTTCTCAGTATGTAGTTCCTGATAAACTCATTGCTTCAGTAAATTGGACAATCCCATTCTCATACAAGGGACTAAAACGCAATACCAACCTCTCACTTTTCTATAGTGGCTACAGCTATAACGGATATAGCTATGTCTATACTAATGACATGAATGGTGACGGTATTAACAATGACCTTATGTATATCCCTGCTAATGATTCAGAGATCAACTTCAAGACTGATGATGACCGTAAGGCATTCTGGGCATATGTGGATCAAGATTCCTACCTGAAGAATCATCTTGGACAGTATGCCGAGGCTTACAGTGCGCGTGCTCCTTGGACTCACCGCTTTGATTTCCGCCTGATGGAAGAATTCCAGTTTAATGTTGGAAATGCTAAGCACGCCATCCAGTTGAGCTTTGACATTATGAATATTGGTAACTTGTTTAATAGCAAGTGGGGCGTGCAGCGCACCAATAACGACTCTTATGCAAAGGGCTTGCTCAAATATGAAGGTGTAGATGCAAATAATGCACCGATATACTCTATGCCAAAGGTAAATGGAGAATATGTGACAAGAAGCTACGACTATTATCGTGTCGACACTCAGTGCTGGCAGTTCCAGATTGGTATTAAATACGTATTCAATTGATAACTTGATTCAATGGTATAAAATCAGCGGTCGGGCATTGCCCGACCGCTTTTTGTATGTAATTTTGAGTCCATCTCAAATTGATGAGAAAAACTCTTATTTTTCTGCTTTTGCAGGACGCTCGAAACCATCTTTTTCGCAGCGTTTTGTCATTCTGTCGATACGATCTTTTGTCTCGGGGTGGGATGAGAACATCTTCTGAACAGTGGTAGATTTCGTGCTCCCTTCCAGATTCTGAAGTTTTTCAAATGACTTTACCATACCCCAAGGATTTCTGCCGTTAGCCACAAGGAAGTCATATCCGCAATCGTCGGCTTCTTTCTCTTGCTTTTGAGAATACTTTGCGTTGATAAGAGATTCTCCGAGCGAACCAAGCTGCGACTCGGTGAGTGCTGCTGCTTTTCCGCCGGTAGACGCCACTGCATCTTTGACAGCTCCGGTCAGAAGTTCAGTCTTGAAGGCATTTTTTGAATGGCGTTTTACTACGTGTCCGATTTCATGACCGATAATACCTACGAGCTCATCATCGTCCATTATGTCCATAAGGGCAGCAAAAACACGGACACTTCCATCAGGACAAGCAAAAGCATTTACATCGACTACATTGTAAACCTTGAAGTTCAAAGGAATTCCATCTGCATCAGTGATGCCTTCCACGAGTTTGTTGAGTCTTTGTGTGTATGGGTCATCATCCGGGAGCACTGGATTATGTTTGTCCATCCAGTCTACGGATTCCTTAACGTAGTCAGCCATTTGCTGATCTGTGAGGGTGAAAGCTTGTACAGCCTTTGTTGCGCTGCCCACGGCTTTCTTTAGATTGAACTGTGCATTTGCGAGATTCGTGCTGGCGAGAATTGCAACCGCCATAAGCACCTTAACTAAGTGTTTTCTCATTATTAAAAAAAATTATTAGTTATGTTGTTTATTATTATACTTGATTACAGGAATAGAAAATAGACCCTCTTCCATCCTAAGACTCAGGGATGATCCCTTTTTGATTTTATTGTATTCGCTTAGGCTCTTCTCCATCCTTTTTATCTTGCCATCTTTCATTTCTAACTCAATGACATAAACAGTATATTTCTCCGTCCGATAACCTCTCCGTCCCATCTTGTAAGTGCGTGTGCGCACTTGACTATATTTCCTTACTACCGGAGCATTGTATTCATAGCCGGAAGATTTATCTGAAAGAAAATAATTTGATGTGTAAAATGATGCCAAAAGAATAGAAAAGGTGAGTATGAATGCTGTAGGATATTCCAGATATTCAAAGATAGAGTGGGTGAGACGCTTCATATATTTTGCAAGTAAGATTGATACCGGCAAAGAGATGACAGCGCACACAGCAACAGGCTTCCACCACACAACGATGGTGAAGGTATGCATTCCCATTGATGCTCCTATTGCGAAAATTACAATAAGAATCAGGAAAATGAACAAAATTATTTCCCAAATATTCCTTTTCAAAACTCCTTTTCGTCAATTTCAATACAAATTTACAAAATAGTATTGAAATAAACAATAATTTTAGAGCACATCTTATTAATTTGAGAGCCCCTAAAACCAGCTAAGGCTTCAGGGGCTCTCAAATTAATAAAAAAATAGGCACTAATTTCTTTTTCCGGCATTCCCTTCATACCAGTCGATGTAGGCCTGATTGACACGGCGGATACCACCTTGAGTGGGATAATTTCCTGAGAAGTACCAATCACCCGGATGGTTGGGGCAGGCCTTGTGAAGACCCTCTATTGTCTGGTAGACAATCTCCACCTCCATGTCGAGAGGTTTTACCATTTCTGCAATTCTTCGCGATATTTGCTCATCGGTGAAATGGGAGTAAATATTCTTAACGTGGTTGGTGAGTTCTTCACCCGGTTGCTTTTCTACTTCTTTTCGGCAGGCAGCATAAGTGGAAGCGAGAATATATTCCATGCCTCTTTCCTTAAGCAGGCTTACAGCGGCCTTGAAAGCGATAAACTCATTCATGCGGCTCATGTCGATGCCATAATAATCAGGGTATCTCACTTGGGGAGAAGATGAAACCACTACAATCTTTTTAGGATTAAGTCTACTCAGCATGCTTAAGATAGACTGCTTTAAAGTTGTGCCTCTGACTATTGAGTCATCAATCACTACAAGCGAGTCAATACCTGGACGAAGACATCCATAGGAAATATCGTAGACATGGGCTGCCAGATCATTGCGCACATCTCCTTCCGCAATAAAAGTGCGGAGTTTGATATCCTTTATTGCAGCCTTTTCTATTCTGACCTCTGCTTCCATCACTTTTCGGATGGAGTCGCGATTTAGGTTTCCATCGCTTTGAAGGGCAAGGATTCTATCGGTCTTATAATCGTTTAGGTATTCTTCTACACCTTCGACGAGGCCATAAAAAGCCACTTCCGCAGTGTTCGGAATATATGAGAACACAGTGTTGGCAATATTCCCTTCTACTGACTCAACTACTTTTGGAACAAGGATACGTCCTAATTCCTTACGCTCATTATAGATGTCGGAATCGCTTCCACGAGAGAAGTAAATTCTCTCGAAGCTACATTTGGAATTTGATTCTTGTGGCAGTATGCGTTCCACTGAAGGTGTCCCGTCGATTGAAATCAATAGTGCTTCCCCCGGTTCAAGTTCCTTTATCTTATCTTGAGAAACACCAAATACGGTCTGAATCTGTGGGCGTTCGGAAGTTGCAATGATTATTTCATCGTCGATGTAATAATAAGCGGGTCGGATTCCGTTAGGATCACGGAAAACGAAAACATTGCCTGATCCAGTGGCTCCGCAAATCACATATCCTCCATCCCATTCCGGAGCAGTGGCTTTAAGCACATTTCTTATGTCAAGTTCCTCTTCAATGATTTCCTCGAGATTTTTGTCTACGAAGTTCTCTGCATCATCATCTCTGTGAAGTCTGTATAGACGGTGATTTTCTTTGTCGAGAGCATACCCAAGCATCTCAAGCAGAATGATAGTATCGCTATGAAGTCGGGGATGCTGTCCGCGACTGACTACTGACTCAAAAAGAGAATCAACATTAGTCATATTGAAGTTGCCACACATCAGAAGGTTGCGGCTTCTCCAGTTGTTGCGTCGCAAAAATGGGTGAACATACGACATTCCACTTTTCCCGGTAGTAGAATATCGAAGATGTCCGAGATATATCTCGCCTATCATTGGAGCCTCCGTCTCAGCCTCATGTGGGGTCATGTTCTCCAGGCCAACTTCAGTCAGGCGCTGACCAATTCTGTTGAAAATCTCCTGAATTGCCTGAGAGCCAAGTTCGCGTTCCCTCCAAACGTATTCATGTCCGGGAGCCGCCTTTAGATTCACTACGCCAACTCCGGCTCCTTCCTGACCTCGGTTGTGCTGCTTCTCCATAAGAAGATACAGCTTATTGAGAGCATATGCGTAGCTCCCATATTTTTCCTTATAGTAGCCTATTGGCTTTCGAAGGCGGATCATAGCGATGCCGCATTCATGTTTAAGTGGTTCCAAATCAGAATCTTTTTTACCTTGTTTTTTTACCTATAGTAGAAAAGACAGATTGTCAAAATGTCAGTTTGACATTTTGACAATCCGAAAATTTTTTATTTGAATTTGTGGTCGCAATAGCGGCATCGCAGTGAGCCATCAGGAGCTTTATAAGCTCGACGTGGTGATTTCTCATTGCGTGTGATACACTTCTTGTTTTCGCAACGAAGATGTCCGGGAACTTCCACTTCTTCTTGTTTTGGCATTTGATGATTAGGGTCATCTTTCCAGTCAAGAAGACTCGAAATGAGAGCCATGCGTACAAACTTGCCGTTTTCTACCTGACGGAAGTAAGCGGCCCTCGGGTCAGAGTCAACTTCCTCAAGAATCTCATTTACTCTGGGCAGTGGATGAAGAACAGCCATCTTTTCTTTGGCAAGTTTCATTTTCTCACTGTCGAGAACGAATGAATCCTTTACTGCTTCATATTCATCCTCATCGAGGAATCGTTCTTTCTGCACTCGAGTCATGTATAATACGTCGAGTTCCGGCATTGCCTCTTCGAGAGTGTCCACTTCCTTATATTCAAGACCAAGACGATCGCAGACATCCTGTTTAATATAATCAGGGAGTCTGAGCTGTGGAGGTGCGATGAGGACTATCTTTATCCCTTTCTGGCGGGAGAGTGCTTTTATGAGGCTATGCACGGTGCGACCGAAACGCAGGTCGCCACAGAAGCCGATAGTAAGATTGTCAAGGCGTCCGAGTTCTCGGGTGATTGTCAGGAGGTCGGTCAGAGTCTGGGTAGGATGGGCGTGGCTGCCATCGCCAGCATTGATGATTGGCACGCGACTAACTTCAGTGGCTGCAAGTTGGGCACCCTCCAAGAAGTGGCGCATAGCGATGATGTCGGCGAAATTCTCAACCACACGGACAGTGTCTCTGACAGTTTCTCCCTTACTCACCGAGCTGCTTGCAGCATCAGCAAAACCGAGGACATTTCCTCCCAGTTCCATCATGGCGGCAGTGAAGCTAAGGCGAGTTCTGGTAGATGGCTCATAGAAGAGAGTCGCAAGTTTCTTGCCCTTGCATTTCTCTGAATATTTTGCTCTGTTTGCAATAATATCGAGTGCAAGATCAATTATTTCTTGTGTTTCTTCTACCGTGAGGTCGGTAGGGTCAATGAGATGTTTCATAATCAAGATCTAATGCATAATTCATAATTCATAATGCATAATTATTTGTCGCTGACATTCAATAGGATTACAGAACAATCAACGATTAAACGATTAGGCGTTCATCCAGGAAGTATCGCTGGGATTGTCGCGGAATTTCAAGATACGGTTTTTCCAGATAGGATCGATATACCCTTCTTCAGCGGCAACTTCTACGAGAGTGTCGAGGTTTGACAATGAGTGATTAGTCACATTTGCAGCTGCAAGGCGGTCAGTGGCTTTTTTCATTCCATAAGTGAAGATTGACACGATGCCAAGCACTTCAGCACCTTCTTCTCTTAGAGCCTCAACCACTTCAATGCAACTTCCACCAGTAGAGATGAGGTCTTCCACTACTACAACTTTTGTTCCAGGCTCGCATTTCCCTTCAATGCGGTTGCCGCGTCCGTGGTCTTTAGCGCCTCCGCGCACGTAGCCCATTGGTTTATTGAGAAGCCATGCTGTGATTGCTGCATGAGCGATTCCTGCTGTAGAAGTTCCCATAAGGGATTCAGCCTCAGGATAATATTTTGTGATGAGTTCTGCAAGACCTTCTTCGATATCTTTTCTTACTTGTGGGTAAGAAAGAGTCAGTCGGTTGTCGCAATACATAGGGCTTTTGATTCCTGAAGCCCAAGTGAAGAGATCTTCAGGGCGAAGAAACACCGCGCCTACACTTAGAAGATCTTTTGCTATTTTCTTTTCCATCTTCTCTAATTTTGAATTTTGAATTTAGAATTGGAATTTTTCTAAATAATAATTATGCATTATGCATTGGTATGAAGGAATTCTTCGCAGCAGCGATTGTAGGCGGCAAGAGGATCTTCTGCCTTAGTGATAGGACGCCCTACTACGATATAGTCTGATCCAATTTCGCGAGCCATGGCTGGAGTCATCACGCGCACCTGGTCGTCGGTTGCTGAATCTGCAAACCGAATACCAGGAGTGACAGTGACAAACTTATCTCCGCAAGCAATTTTTACGATTGAAGCCTCGCGCGGAGAGCAAACCACTCCATCAAGTCCTGACATCTGGGCATTCTTAGCATAACTTGCCACCACCGCATCCACCTCTCCGGGGATGAGAAGATCTTCATTCATAAGTTCTTTGCTTGTAGAAGTAAGCATAGTCACTGCAATCAGTAGCGGACGAGTTCCATCCGGGCGAGTAAGACCCTCAATGGCAGCCTCCATCATCTTATGACCGCCAAAAGCATGGAGGTTGGTCATGTCTACATCGAGGTGGGAGAGTACTGACATTGCGCTTTTCACCGTGTTGGGAATGTCGCAAAGCTTAAGGTCGAGAAATATCTTGTGTCCTCTTTTCTTTATCTCCTTGATTATTTGCGGACCCGCAGCATAGAAGAGTTCCATGCCAATTTTCACGTATGGTTTCGTGTCGCCAAAGCGGTCGAGAAATTCCAGTGTCGCTTCCATGGAAGGGAAGTCGCACGCTATGATCACATCTTTCGCCATGATATTCCAATTATGTCTTTTATGTTGTTTATTTTTAATTTTTTCAGTAGTAGGGGAAGTTCTTCTGAAATTTTCTTGCATGCCAATGGGTCTACAAGGTTGGCAGAGCCAACCTGCACCGCAGACGCCCCAGCCATCATCATTTCCACAACATCCTCTGCGCTGGATACTCCTCCGCATCCCATCACCGGAATGCTGACTGCCTGAGACACTTGATATACCATCCTCACTGCAACAGGGAATACCGCCGGACCTGAGAAACCTCCCATCCTGTTTGCTATAACGGGGCTACCGGTATTTATATTGATGCGCATTCCGAGGAGGGTGTTGATGAGAGTCAGACCATCAGCACCGGCTTCTTCGCATGCTTTTGCAATTGACACAATATCGGTCACATTTGGAGACAGTTTGATGAATACAGGTTTCTTGACGGCAGATTTTACTGCACGAGTCACCTCAGCTGCTTGTTCGGCAGACGTTCCGAATGCCATTCCGCCGTTGTGCACATTTGGGCAACTTACGTTAACTTCGATAATATCTACTCCATCGCAAGCATCTGCTATTTTGCAAGCCTCAACATATTCTTCAATTGAAAAACCGCTGACGTTTGCTATGACGCACCCTGAATAAATGCTCCTAAGTTCAGGCACCTCATGACTGTATACGATTTCTGCACCGGGGTTTTGCAGACCGACGCTGTTGATCATTCCGTCAGGTGTCTCCGCAATTCTGGGAGTGATATTTCCAAAGCGGGGATGCAGGGTAGTGCCTTTTATTGAGATTCCTCCAAGGATATTCAGGTCGTAGATATCAGCGAATTCTTGTCCGAAACCAAAAGTGCCACTTGCGGGAACAAGAGGATTTTTGAGTGTAAATCCACACAGATCAGTAGTTACGGAAGGTTCACCTTCAAGTTTTCTGTCGCGGGCAAGGGTTGGAGCAGGAGTCCCATTTCCTTTGAATGTTTTCATCAGGATGGCATCAAATACAGGACCATCCTTGCAGACACGTTTTGGGCCCCAGGGGGTCTCAATAGTGCAGCCCATACAAGCTCCGAATCCGCAACCCATTCGTTCCTCCATGCTGACTTCCCCCTTTTCGCAATCGAGTTCCCTGCCAAGTGCTGATAGCATGGGAAGAGGTCCGCATGCATACCAGAAATCATAACCTTGGATTTCAGGAGTGCGTATCGCATCTGTGACGAATCCCTTCACCCCGGCAGAACCATCTACAGTGGCTACTTCAACAGCAGCTCCAAGTCTGCGGAAATTTTCAGCATAGAATATTTCTTCAGCCGTGTTGAAACCTAAGGCAACTTTCACTTTTTTTCCCTCGGCTATAAGTTTGCGAGCCAGAAGGTAGAGTGGGGGAACACCGACACCTCCTCCTGCAAGCAACGCAGTTTCTTTGCAGCGGGATGTATCAAAACCTTTTCCAAGACCGGTCAGAAGTTCAAGCTCCATACCCGGAGCCATTTCTGCCATAGCCTCTGTCCCTTTTCCAACAACCTTGAATACCAAAGTAAGTTTATTTCCTTCGATATCACAGACGGAAATCGGACGGCGTAGATATAGTCCCGGTATGGAAATTTCGACAAACTGCCCCGGCATGTTGAATGCTGAGCAGTCGCCTCTGAGGGTCATTTCATAGACTGTTTCTGTCAGTCTTGTTATGCTTGTAATCTCAAATTTCATAATATTTTCAAATCTTCCCCAAAATTAGCGAAAGCAAGTGGAAAATCCAAATAAATACTTCTAATTTTGAATTTTGAATTTAGAATTTAGAATAAATTCTCCCCTTTAGGGGCCGGGGGCTTCTAATTCTCAATTCAACGCGAAATCATTCCATTTCCTTTACGCCCATATTCAGCATCTATGGTAGACACTCCCATGGTGATTTCTTCCAGTACATCAAGGAGTACACGGACGGTCTCAAGTGCTGTGAAGATGGTCACATTGTTCTCAATGGCTGTGCGTCTGATTTCATAGCCATCAAGACGAGTGTTGTGTTGGTTCACGTCGATAGTGTTGATCACATAGCTTACGTGTCCCTGACGCAGTGAGCGCTCTATATCCTTGCTCCCTTCGCTGAATTTTCCCATTGTGCGGCAACGTATGCCATGATCCTTCAGATATTTTGCCGTTCCTCTTGTGGCCTCAACATTGAAGCCGAGGTCATAGAATCTGCGAATCAAAGGAAGGGCCTTTTCTTTGTCAGCGTCTGACACAGTGACGAGGAGAGTTCCGTAATTGAGCACTTGCATTCCTGAAGCCTGAAGAGACTTATAGAGTGCACGGGTAAGCATGTCGTCGTAGCCGATGGCCTCACCGGTCGACTTCATTTCCGGCGATAGGTAAGAGTCAACTCCCTTAATCTTAGAGAAGGAGAATGCCGGAGTCTTTACAAACCATCTCTTGCGATCAGGATAGAGAGTCATGTCATATCCTTGGCTTTTCAGGCTTTCTCCAAGCATTACCTTTGAGGCTATCTTTGCCATTGGGACTCCGGTAGATTTGGAAAGGAACGGCACAGTTCGAGAACTGCGTGGATTTACTTCTATCACATAGACGTTCTCGTCTTTGTCTACGATGAACTGAATATTGTAAAGCCCGATAATTCCGATTGCCTTTCCCAAGCGGACGGTGTAATCGACGATTGTTTTCCTCACTTTTTCGCTGACACTGAAAGTAGGATACACTGAGATAGAGTCGCCTGAGTGGATACCGGTCTTCTCAACGTGTTCCATAATTCCGGGAATCAGAACATCTGTTCCATCACAAATGGCATCCACTTCCAATTCTTTGCCCATTATGTATTTGTCGACCAATACAGGACTGTTGTCCGAAATATCCACAGCATTCTGAAGATAGTGGCGCAAGGCTTGTTCGTTGCCTACAATCTGCATTGCTCTGCCTCCAAGCACGAAACTTGGACGCACCAATACGGGATATCCAATGCGTTCAGCGGCTTTCACTCCGCTTTCGATATCTGTCACAGCCTCTGCATCCGGTTGGGGGATACCTGTCTCGCGCATGATTCGCTCGAAATGCTTTCGGTCTTCAGCACGGTCGATCGCCTCCAGCCCTGTGCCGATAATCTTGACTCCACGCTTGGCAAGAGGAGCGGCAAGATTGATGGCTGTCTGTCCTCCAAGTGTCACCACTACACCTTCAGGCTTTTCGAGATTCACCACGTTCATTACGTCTTCTACGGTGAGAGGCTCGAAGTAGAGTTTATCGGATATGCTGTAGTCGGTAGATACGGTCTCAGGGTTATTGTTGATTATTATTGCCTCATAGCCTTGTTCGCGGATGGTCTGGATAGCATGCACGGTGGAATAGTCAAATTCTACACCTTGTCCGATTCTGATCGGGCCGCTTCCGAGCACCAGAATTTTCTTACGATCGCTGACTATCGATTCATTCTCATCCTCATAAGTGGAATAAAAATATGGCACATAAGAGTCAAACTCACCTGAGCAGGTGTCAATCATTTTATAGACGGGGATAATGCCAAATGATTCCCTCATATCGCATATTTCAGTCTCTGTAAGATTGCGAAGTTTGGCAATATAGCGGTCGCTGAATCCCATTCTTTTTGCTTCTCTAAGTAGATTGGCATCAAGGGTTGCAGCATCCCTGATTTCCCATTCCATCTTGATGATATTGTTGAGCTTTTCAAGGAAGAATAGGTCAATTCCGGTTTTGTCGTAGATATGCCAGAGAGCCACTTTGCGCCTTAAAAGTTGTGCAATGGCAAGAAGTCTGTCGTCACGTCCTTCCTTGATGTATTCTATTATTTCTTCAGAAGGCATATCCTCAAATTTCTTCGAGTAGAGATGGTCAACACCTGTCTCAAGAGAGCGTATACCTTTCAGCAGAGATTCCTCAAAAGTCCTTCCGACGCTCATTATTTCTCCAGTCGCTTTCATCTGTGTGCCAAGCAGATTGGAAGCCTCGCTGAATTTATCAAACGGGAATCGTGCGATTTTTGTCACTACATAGTCGAGAGCCGGCTCAAAACTTGCAGGAGTGTTGGCTATCTGAATCTCATCGAGAGTCATTCCTACCGCTATTTTAGCGCTCACACGAGCAATAGGATAGCCGGTGGCTTTAGAAGCCAGTGCTGAACTGCGAGAAACTCGAGGATTAACCTCAATTATATAGTAATTAAATGATAGAGGGTCAAGTGCAAACTGGACATTGCAACCTCCTTCTATCTCAAGAGCGCGAATAAGTTTCAAGGCTGAGTCTCGAAGCAACTGATATTCCTTGTTGGTGAGTGTTTGGCTTGGAGCCACTACTACAGAGTCACCGGTATGGACACCAACCGGGTCAACATTCTCCATATTACAAATAGTGATGGCAGTATCGTTGCTGTCTCGCATCACTTCATACTCTATCTCCTTGTAACCCTTGATGGATTTTTCTACAAGCACCTGATGTACAGGTGAAAGTGCAAGAGCGTTTCGCATCAGTTCTCGGAGTTCCTCCTCATTGTCAGCGAAACCACCACCCGTTCCGCCGAGTGTGAATGCCGGGCGAAGCACGACAGGATATCCAATCTTTTCTGCGACTTTCACACCCTCTTCAATGCTGTTGACTATTTCGGATGGAAGCACCGGTTCGCCGAGGCTGAGGCATAGTTCTTTGAAAAGTTCGCGATCTTCCGCCTGCTCGATGCTTTTGAAAGAGGTGCCAAGTATCTCTACTCCACATTCTTCAAGGATACCCTTCTTTGCAAGTTGCACTGCGAGGTTAAGGCCTGTCTGGCCTCCAAGTCCAGGCACTATGGCATCGGGACGCTCAAAACGAATTATCTTTGCTACATATTCCAATTTGAGTGGTTCCATGTAGACTTTGTCGGCAATTCCTGTATCTGTCATGATTGTGGCAGGATTGGAATTGACGAGTATCACTTCATATCCCTCTTCCTTGAGAGCAAGGCAAGCCTGAGTGCCGGCATAGTCGAATTCTGCGGCTTGACCGATGATGATAGGACCTGAACCGATCACCATCACCTTCTTTATATCTTTTCTTTTAGGCATTTCTCACCTCCATTTCTTTCTTATGCTCTTCCATTTCGCGGATGAAAATATCAAAAAGGTAACCACTGTCTTGGGGTCCGGGTGCACTCTCGGGGTGATATTGCACAGAGAAAATATGTTCCTCTTTGTTTCTAACCCCTTCCACTGTGCCATCAAGCAGGTTAAGATGGGTTATTTCCAGATCTGTGTCTCTTATGCTTTCCGGACGCACGGCGTAATTATGATTTTGCGATGTGATTTCTATCTTTCCGGTGAGCATATTCTTCACCGGATGATTTGCACCTCGATGGCCAAATTTAAGTTTATAGGTCTTTGCTCCGAATGCAAGGGATATGATTTGATGTCCCAGGCAGATTCCGAAGATGGGAAGTTTGCCGCGGAGTGTCTTTACAAGATTCTTTACTTCCGGCACATCCTCAGGGTCGCCGGGACCATTTGAGATGAAAATGCCGTCAGGTTTGAAAGCCATTATCTGCTCCGCATCCATGTTGTAGGGAACAATTATTACATTGCAGTCTCGATTGTTGAGTGAGCGTATGATATTGAACTTTATGCCACAGTCAATTGCAACTACGTTGAATTTCTGGTTGGGCGTGCGTGAAAACCAACGTTTCTTGCAGCTCACTTTAGCCACGACTTTTTTGTCGACTGGAGTTTCTGCTATGAGTTTCAAAGCCTCCTCTGTTGGGGTGTCAATTGGCACGATAGCAGCGCGCATACATCCTTCATCGCGTATGATTCTGGCAAGTTTGCGTGTGTCAACTCCGCTGATGGCTGGAATGTTGGCTTCCTCCAGTGTTTCTGTCATTGTCTTTGTGTAACGGAAGTTGGATGGAGACTCACAGCATTCGCGCATCACCATTCCGCCGATGGTAGGAGATTTTGTCTCGAAGTCATCGTCAGTGATTCCATAATTGCCAATCAGAGGATAGGTCATCACCACAATTTGGTTTGTATAGGAAGGATCTGACAGAATTTCCTGATAGCCGACCATTGATGTGTTGAATACGACTTCGCCTACGATGCTGCGTCTTGCCCCGCAACTATGACCTGAAAATTCAAGTCCGTTTTCCAATACGAGTTTTACGTCTGCGTCTTTCATTTTATATATTCTGTAGAAACTATTATTGACTTTCTATCTGTATTAATAGATGTAAATAAGTTTTTTGTCATAAATCATCTCATATGGCAATCCGGAGAGTTCCATTCCTTCAAAAGGAGTTGCTTTGCCCATTGATGCGAACTTGCTTGAGTCTACTGTCCAATCTTTGTCGAGGTCGAAGATTGTGAAGTTGGCTTCTCCTTCCACATCAATGCCAAATATGCGTCTTGGATTGAGACACATTAGTTCCACCAATCTTTCGATGGATATTAAGCCTGATTTGACAAGATGGGTGTAGCAAACACCGAAAGCAGTCTCGAGTCCGACAACGCCCATTGCGCTTCCTTTTAGTCCACGGTTCTTTTCGTCGGCTGTATGGGGTGCATGGTCAGTTGCGATGCAGTCGATAGTACCATCCTTTATTCCTTCGATTAAGGCAGCGCGATCATCTTTGCTTCGGATCGGAGGATTCATCTTGAAACGCCCCTCATCCTTTAGGTCTTCATCGGAAAAGACCAGATAGTGGGGTCCGGTCTCGCATGTGACTTTAACGCCTCTCTTTTTTGCCTGGCGTATCAGTTCTACGCTTTCCTTTGTAGATATATGGCATACATGATAGCGGCAACCTGTCTCTTCAGCCAGTTTGAGGTCGCGTTCTATCTGTCCCCATTCGCTTTCCGAGCAGATACCTTTATGTCCGTTGGCTTTAGCATATTCGCCATCGTGTATATATCCTCCATTAAGAAGATCGTTGACCTCGCAGTGAGCGGCTATGATGACATTGAGTCGTGCTGCTTCTTCCATTGCCATACGCATCATCTCCTCGCTTTGCACGCCACTGCCGTCGTCAGAAAACGCTATGGCATATTCTCGAAGAGCCTCCATATCGACAAGTTGACGCCCTTTGCGGTCGATTGTGATTGCGGCATAAGGATATACGCAAATGGCAGCATCCTCTTTTATATGCATGATTTCTTCCCCTATATGCTCTACGCTGTCGGGGGTGGGATTGAGGTTAGGCATAGCGCAAACAGCAGTGTATCCCCCACGCATAGCGGCGGTAGTCCCGGTTGCAATGGTTTCTTTAGCCTCAAATCCTGGTTGGCGCAGGTGCACATGGACATCGCAAAGACCGTAAGTTACGAGTTTGCCGCGCATGTTGTATTCCAAAGTGGCCATATTCTCCGGGAATATTGGCCTGCCGCGCTCGATTCTTACGATTTTTCCGTCGATTACTTCGATATATGTTCCTTCAGATGCTCCGTTTTTGTCTACCCAAAGGCAATTGCTGAGGATATAGTGCCGTGGCATATCTTCTGCGGGCAATTCATGATAGATCATGGTCTTAATCTTTCTTAATCTGTGCTCTTAACTATTTTGATTGAAATGCTGCTGATTACGCAAAAAAAATACGCATCCCCATTCGGGGGTGCGTATCCCTTACGGCATGTCTGCCATATGATGAATTTTTATATGTTGCATACTCGGTTTCATTTCGACTGCAAAATTAATATTTTTTTCGGAGATGGACAATATTATTGCTGAAAATATTCTACCTTCAAGCAATTTTTTGCAATTGATTATGGTAAAGAGTATATGATTTATGGTCAGTTCCAGAAAAGGTAGGCGATGAATGTGGCGGCTATTGCTCCTGTGATATCAGCGAGAAGGGCGTAGCCTGCGGCATATCGGGTTTTCATTACCCCTACGGAGCCGAAGTAGACAGCGAGGATATAAAAAGTGGTGTCGGTGCTTCCTCTTACTACAGCCGCCAATCGGCTGACAAAGGCATCTGCACCTTCAGTTTTCATTACGTCGAGCATCATCGCACAGCTTCCGCTTCCACTTAATGGTTTCATGAGCATGGTTGGCAATGCCCCTACCCATTGTGTGTCTACTCCACAGGCTGCCAAGGCATAGGATACGGCTCCTGTCACTGCATCAAGTGCTCCGGAGGCGCGGAACATTCCTATTGCTACTAATATAGCAACTAAATAGGGGATGATGCCTACTGCAGTCTTGAAGCCTTCCTTCGCCCCTTCTATAAAGCAGTCATAAACATTTACTCTTTTTCTTACTCCGGCCAAAATAAAGAGGATGATGACGCTGAAGAGTAGGAAGTTTGCTGCAAAAGTTGAATAAGATTCCACTTTATCTGCCGGAAGCGTGGAAAACCACCATGCAACTCCTCCAACAATTGACGTGATTCCACCAAGCCATGACCATAAAACAGCGTCCATTCGAATACGTTGCTTTAAGCATAGGGCTATAAGCCCCACGAGAGTTGCAATGGCTGTAGCAAGAAGAATTGGAATGAATATATCTGTGGGATTCGCTGCTCCTCCTTGGGCACGATACATCATAATGCTGACAGGAATAAGGCAGAGTCCACTGCTATTGAGCACAAGGAACATAATCATGGCATCCGTAGCGGTATCTTTCTGCTTATTGAGAGTCTGCATCTCTTGCATTGCTCGGAGTCCCATAGGAGTGGCAGCATTGTCAAGGCCAAGCATATTGGCCGAGAGATTCATGAAAATCGCTCCCATCGCAGGATGATCTTTCGGAATTCCTGGAAATAGACGGGAGAAGAATGGACTGACAAGTTTTGCCATAGCAGTCGTGACTCCACCCTTTTCTCCGATTTTCATTATGCCCATCCATAGCGAAAGCACTCCTGTAAGGCCAAGTGAAATCTCAAAGGCAAAGGCGGCTTGAGTGAACGATGCATTCATGATATCGCTCCATATAGCAGTCTCTCCCGTAAAAAGAGATGTTCCAGCAGCCATCAGGAAAGCCACTATAAGGAATCCTATCCAAATATAATTTAAAATCATAAACGACGATAAACTATCAACGATTAATTCTCAATTCTAAAATCTAAAATCTAAATTCAAAATCAGTCATTACATTCTGAGAAGGAGTGATGGTGGGATGTGCATTC
>CAZCZX010000007.1:0-10229 GCA_964503095.1 uncultured Sangeribacter sp. | reverse complement strand
AAATTCAAAATCAGTCATTACATTCTGAGAAGGAGTGATGGTGGGATGTGCATTCGTGAATGCCACGGTCTACGATTATGTGGCGGTTTGCCATTCCTGATATCACCGACATCTCATGGCTGACAAGGACAATAGTGTGTTCTTTTGCCAAATCTTCCATCATGGAATATATCTGACGCTCAAAAGACTTATCTACATAGCTGAGTGGTTCATCCAGGAAGATCACCTCAGGATTTGCGACAATCGCACGCGCCAAGAGAGTACGCTGGAGTTGGCCTCCGGAGAGCACACCGACAGTTCGGTCGAGATATTCACCCACTCCGCACATTTCCACAACTCTTTTGAAATCCTCATCATCTTGGGGAGTCCTTTGTTGGAATAATCCTTTGATTTGCCCAGATTTGATGGCTTCTCCTACCGTGATTGGAAATCGAGTGTCTATATTGCTTTTCTGTGGAAGATATCCAACTTTCAATCTTTTAGTAGGCTCATTGTTCTTATAATAGCATACTTTTCCTGAATTTGGCTTGAGCAGACGAAGCATAACACGGAGCAGTGTGGTTTTGCCTCCTCCATTGGGGCCGGTGATAGCCATAAAATCACCTTTGTCCACATTTAGAGAGATATGGTCGAGGATGGATTTGCCATCAAATCTTACAGATATGTCTTCAATCCCTATTAATTTCATTTGCAATTTTCATTAAGTCGTCGAGCCAAGAGGATGAATTTAAGGATACTTCCACAGTCTTGAGCCCAAGTTGCTGTGCAGTCTCCTTGTCGCTTGGAGTGGCGTGCTCCTTCTCAATAATGAAAACTGCTGTGCCTGATTTCTTAATCTCCTCCATTCTTTTTCTAAGTTGAAGCGGAGAAGCCTCTTTGCCATAAGACTGCATAGGAAGTTGAATTAGCCCATAGTCGCGAGCGAAGTATGAGAGTGAGGGGTGGCGCAAGCTTAAAGTCTCTCCTTTGAGTCTCATATTTGCGATGGAATCATCTAAAGCATGAAGTTTCTTCTTT
Source organism: uncultured Sangeribacter sp. (assembly GCA_964503095.1). Classification (GTDB taxonomy): domain Bacteria; phylum Bacteroidota; class Bacteroidia; order Bacteroidales; family Muribaculaceae; genus Lepagella. The sequence goes on along the minus strand of CAZCZX010000007.1, from coordinate 9,212 downwards.
AGATTATCAGCAGCATTACGATATTGTTTGGCTTTTTCCGGATGCAGTTTTATTAGCGTTTCAGTCATATTGTCTGCAATGATAATGCTGTTGGGAATAGATGAGAGTAAATGGGGGTCAAACTCTTCTCCATCATGATCATTACTGTCATGGTCATGGTGACCATGGCTTCCAAAGATTTTCTCGATTCCTTGAGTGCAGTCTACAACTTTTAATTCAGGGAAATTTGAGGAAAAATTGGATATGATAGACTTTTCGAATCCATCTGTGCCGAGTGTGAAGAATGCTTCAGCGTTCCCAATACTTTTCATTGTGCTTATGGAGGGCTGATATGTCTCGGGGTCGCTTCCTGAAGGAAGAAGCGTGATGATGTCAAAGTCATTTCCTGATATCTGCTTTAGCATCCAAGCCTGAGGCTCAAAACTGACAGCGATTGCAGTGCGGTCATCTTTATGACCGCTTCCGCAACCGCTTAATAATATTATTAGCAAAATGCTGAATATTGAGAATATTCTCATATCTTACGAATTCCCATTATTTCGCGAACATCTTTCAGTGTCTTTGCTGCATATTCGCGAGTTCTCTCTGCTCCTTGCTTCACAATCTTTGATAGATATTCGTCGTTGTCTCTTATGTCGAGGATGCGTTGGCGAATTGGAAGAGTCACTTTCAGCATATCTTCAGCAAGTTGCTTCTTGAGGTCGCCATAGCGAATGCTGCAGTCAGCATAAGCCTGACGGAAATGATCTGTTGTGTCTTTGCCACTTACGAGATCCATGAGTGTAAAGAGATTTTCTACAGGCTGGGATACAGGAGAGTTGGGTTCTGTAGGACCGGCATCAGTCACTGCACGCATCACTTTCTTTCTCAGTGTCTTTTCATCGTCGATGAGATAAATGCAGTTGCCCTCGCTCTTGCCCATCTTTCCACTTCCGTCAAGTCCCGGCACTTTGATGGCTTCGCCACCGAAGTTGAAGTTTACAGGCTCTTTAAAGTAGTCTACGCCATAGAATGAATTGAAACGGCGCCCGAAGCGTCGGGTCAACTCAAGATGCTGCTCCTGATCTTTTCCCACTGGAACATAATCAGCATGATGAATTAGGATATCAACAGCCATTAGCGTAGGATAGGTTAGGAGTCCGGCATTGACTCGTGCGTTGTTGTTTTGATTGCCAATGATTTCCTTCTCGATCTCGTCACTTTCTGAAGTGATGCCAAGGGCTTTGCGGGCTTTGTCTTTGAAAGATGCAGTGCGCATAAGTTCGCCTATGCCTACGTGCATGTTCATCAGAAGATACATTTCGGATATTTCCGGAATATCACTTTGCACATAAAGTATGTTTTTATCTGGATCGAGCCCTGCAGCAAGATACTCGGCGAGAATTTGCTTTACGCTTTCGTGAAGCGCTTTGGGATCCGGGTTTGTGGTGAGTGCATGAAGGTCAGCAATAAAGTAACGGCTGTCATAGTCGTCTTGCATTTTGACGAATTTTTGAAGGGCTCCGTAATAATTACCAAGGTGCAGGTTGCCTGTGGAGCGGATGCCGCTCAAAACTACCTTTTTGCTGCCATCTGGACGGAGATTGCTATTCTGGTCGGCCACCGGGGCTGTCTTTTCTGAATTCATATACTGTAGAATTTTGATTTTTATGCAAATTTAATCATTATTCTGCATTTGTGCAAAAAAAATAAAACTTTCTAATGAAAAAGGACGCACAAGCGTGCGCCCTAAATGTATATCTATTATATTCTGTAATGAATATTCAAAATTCAAAATTAAAATTCTAAATTCAAAATTAAAGATTAAAGTAGTAAGTGCCTGTAGATAGGTTGGCATACCAGGAATAGGGTACTCCACGTAAGGAATATGTGGTTTGAAATGCCGGAATGTCGAGATTTCCTCCTTCCCACATCTGTGTCCAAGGATTCCATGCATTCTCAACGGTAACATCGTAATAGAATCCATTCCATTCCCAACTTACCACCATAGGAATTGTTTCCCAAACTCCTTGAGCGTCATATCCAACTGCTATCACCTTAGACTGACCGTAGTTGTATCCAGGACCATTGTTGTAAGGACCTGAAAATGCCCCTGGTCCCCATGGACCTCCATTCATCATAGAATTGCTTGTGCCCCACATCGGAGTATTAGGACCAAATCCTGCGCCTGGACCGGGACCCTGCGGCACATTAGGAGTAAACGCTCCGCCACTTCCGGGAGCAGCCACGCTACTACCACCATTATTGGGAGTAAATGCTCCTCCCGACCCCGGAGCAGGAGCGCTATTTTGTGCTGATATAGATCCGATAGCAAATAAAATGGATGCTATCATTGAGAAGATTCTGTGTGTTTTCATAGTTATGATATTTAGTGGCTGTGTTTTTTTTAGTTATGTGGATGCGTTTCACTGCATCCACATATGTTTTATGTCAATATAACTACATTATCAATGATCAAGTTCATTTTGTAACAATAATTTATCATTTATCATTGATAATTGATCATTGATTTAGAGGTTCGGATTGATCTTGCTCCAGTCTGAGATAGGAGGCATGATGCCGAGTTCTATCACTTCGTCGCGCAGTGCGCAGAGGTGCTTGTAGCTCTGTTCGAGTTCTTTTTCCTCTTCCGGAGTGCCGGTAATTGGTTGCACTGTGACGCCATTCTTGTCGATTGTGGTCTCCATTGCCATCATGATATGGCTGAAACGATCGTTGTTGACGTAAGTGCCAACAGGCCAACGGAACATTGCGCCGCCCATAGCAGCCTCAATCATTTCAATCGAAAGATATGCTGGGCTTTGGAATGAACTTCTGCCTCGAAGTTCAATAATGCGCTTGCCGCCTTGAATCACTCTCTGCTTCAAGTCTTCCCATGCCTCATGAGTGAGAGGTTCTGTTCCGATGAAGTCAACGAGTGGTTTGCCATTAACTTTTGCGGTAGAAGCGAATACAGCCATCTGTTCGCCATGACCTCCATATGTGCGGCAATTTACGATATTATCAGGCTCTACATTCAGTTGCTTTGAAAGTTCATTGCGCAGACGAGTGCTGTCGAGCGCAGCAAGAGTGGACACTTGACTTGGTTTCAGTCCGCTGTATAGAAGTGTGATAAGACCGGTGATATCTGCCGGATTGAAAATAACAACGATATGTTTTACATCCGGACAATATTTCTTTACATTTTTACCGAATTCTTCAGCAATCTCTGCATTTCCTTTTAGAAGGTCCTCACGTGTCATGCCTGCCTTACGAGCAGCGCCTCCGGAATTTACGATATATTTCGCGTCTTTAAGGGCTTCAGCCACATCAGTGGTATATGTGAGGTTGAGACCTTCAAAACCACATTGTTTAAGTTCTTCAGCTACTCCTTCAAGTCCCGGGCCATATGGGTCATAGAGGCAGATGTTTGGGGTGAGTTTTTTCATTATGGCTGTCTGAGCCATGTTGCTGCCGATCATGCCGGCTGCTCCGATGATGACGAGTTTGTCGTCTGTAAGATAATTCATATTGTTTTATAAATTAAAAAAGCGTTGATAATCTAACTTTATCAACGCTTTTGCAGTATTTTTAGTTCATAATTTAACGAAGTGACTTAGTGCGACAGCTGTCCCATATTAGATAGCAGATAAGGGCAGCATAAGCTACGCATCCAAGGATTTGAGTGGTCTCCATGCCGAGAGGATTTTCGTATTCGAAGCCACAGAAGCGAGTGATAGCGGCAAAAACACCGAAGAGGGCTCCGCCGGCGATCAGACCTGAAGATATAAGGGTGCCACGGTCGCGTCGAGCATCATTCACTTTCTGATCCTTAGAAGAGTTGCTTACATAGTAGGCAATCGCTCCTCCCACGAGCATTGGAGTATTGAGTGAAAGCGGAATAAACATTCCAAGACAGAATGCCAAAGCAGGGACTCCAAGCCAGTTGAGAATGCAAGCAAGTATTGCGCCCACCATGTAGAGTATCCACGGAGTATCGCCTCCCATCATGAGAGGCTCAATCACTTTTGCCATTGCATTTGCCTGAGGAGCCACAAGAGCGTTCTCGCCAGTAAAACCATACACTTGATTTAGAACCATTATCACTCCGCCAACAGTTGCGGCTGACACGAGAGTGCCGAGGAATTTCCAACTTTCCTGTTTTTTAGGAGTAGAACCGAGCCAATAACCAATCTTAAGGTCAGTCACAAAACCGCCTGCCATAGAAAGAGCGGTGCAGACGACACCTCCAATCACCATGGAAGCCACAATGCCACTTGTGCCATTGAGTCCAATCCCGACAAAGATTGCTGAGGCTATAATAAGTGTCATAAGGGTCATGCCTGAGACCGGATTACTTCCTACGATTGCTATCGCATTGGCAGCAACTGTGGTGAAAAGGAAAGCGATTATTACCACTACAGCAAAAGCAATAAGTGCCTGCCAGAAAGTGTGGATCACTCCAAACCAAAAGAATAGGAGAACAGCAATGAGCGCGAGCGCAATAAACAGAACGATATGCTTCATAGAAATATCAGTCTGCCAACGCACTTCTTTTGCGGCTGAAGTCTTCCCTTTAAGTTCGCGGCTTGCCAATCCCACAGCCTGAGTGATGATTCCCCAAGACTTGATGATGCCGATTACTCCAGCCATGGCGATACCTCCGATACCTATCATTCTGGCATATCCGCTGAATATATCCTGAGGGTCCATTGCTTGAAATTCAGGAGCCCCATATGTCCCCATAAGAGGAATGATGATCCACCATACAAAGATAGACCCTGCAAATATCACAAATGCATATTTAAGTCCTACTATGTATCCGAGTCCGAGAAGGGCTGCTCCCGTATTGCAACTCAACACGAGTTTTGTCTTTTCCATAAGAGTGTGTCCTGCTGACGAGGCAACAGAAGTGACTGTCTCTGCCCACCATCCAAAAGTGGCCACTATGTAGTCGTAGATGCCACCGATGAGTGATGCTATGATAAGGGTCTTTGCTTGTCCTCCTTCTTCTGAATCAGCCTGCTGGCTTGAGATTAGCACTTGCGTAGTGGCAGTTGCCTCAGGGAAAGGATATTTGCCGTGCATGTCCTTCACGAAGTATTTTCGGAAAGGAATGAAGAAGAGTATTCCAAGGATTCCACCAAGCAAAGAACTTAGGAAAATCTGATAAAACTGAACGGTGATTTCCGGATATTTTGCTTGAAGTATGAACAGTGCTGGAAGCGTGAAGATGGCACCGGCTACGATCACGCCTGAACATGCTCCAATTGATTGAATGATTACGTTTTGTCCAAGTGCATTCTTCTTTCCAAGCGCATTGGAAAGTCCGACTGCTATAATTGCAATTGGAATTGCAGCTTCAAACACTTGGCCTACTTTCAGTCCAAGATAAGCAGCGGCTGCTGAAAAGATCACGGCCATCACCAAGCCGATCCCCACTGAATATGGGGTGGCCTCTTTCTGGTCGTGGGCAGGATGCATCACCGGAGTGAACTGCTCATCGGCAGCAAGCTCGCGAAAGGCATTCTCCGGGAGTCCTGTGGAAGTAGTAAGATTTTCGTCTGTCATAAATTAGGGGCTTTAAGGGCCCTAAGGGCTTTAGAGGCTCTAAGGGCATCAATTCCAAATTAAATTCCAAAATTAAATACTCTAAATCCAAAATTCAAAATTCTAAATTATAATTCTAAATTCAAAATTATAATTCAAAATTCAAAATTCTAAATTATATTAGAGCTGTCTCTTAACGCTTTCCTCATGGATTAAGCTCATCATCTTTCCGGTGAATTCCTTCGGAAGTCCGATTTTTTCACCCATCTCAGTTCGCTCCTTCATGATCTTGTCATGGCGACCCAGTTGCACCACCATCATATTGTGGGCTTTCTTATATTCTCCAATTTTCTTCGAAACTTCCATACGCTTTGCCAGAAGGTCAAGAATCTCAGTGTCTATATGGTCTATTTCCGAGCGAAGGGAGTCAAGTTCAGGGGTGCCGTTTGGCTTTTCTCTAACTTTCAGTTCCTTGACAAGTGCTACAAGTTCTGAAGGCAGTAATTGTTGCTTAGCGTCACTTAGAGCCACAGATGGATTGCAATGGCTTTCTATCATCAGGCCGTCGAAACCCATATCGAGAGCATGGCGGCTTAGAGGAGCCACTAAGTCGTGAGCTCCACTGATGTGGCTTGGGTCGCAGAAAACGGGTATATTAGGGAATCTTCTTGCAAATTCAAATGGAAGCGACCACATCGGCTGGTTGCGATAGATGTGCTTGCCATAACTGCTGAATCCACGGTGGATGACTCCAATTCTGCGGATGCCGGCATTATAGATGCGAGTCACAGCGCCAACCCACAAATCAAGGTCCGGATTTACAGGATTTTTAATCAGAACAGGGATATCAGCGCCTATTTCTTGAAGGGCATCTGCGATTTCCTGCATGGCGAATGGGCTTGCAGAAGTGCGCGCTCCTATCCAGATTATGTCTACTCCGGCTGCGACAGCACTTATCACATGGCTTTTGCTTGCCACTTCAGTGCCAACCTTCATTCCTGTTTCCTCCTTGACTTTCCTTAGCCATGGCAGTCCTGCCACTCCTACACCTTCAAAGCATCCTGGCATTGTGCGTGGTTTCCATATTCCGGCACGGAATATTTTTATTCCGCCGGCTGCCAATTCCTTAGCAGTGTCAAGCACTTGCTGCTCGCTTTCTGCTGAGCAGGGTCCTCCGATGATTATCGGCTCTCTCATTATGATTTCCTCATCAAATAGAGGCTTGATATCTTTCATCATCTTCTTAATACTTTTATGGTAGCCAAATAACTCCAATTGCTATAATGGCTACTTCTGATTATTTAAATTTCCTGTAGATTCCTAATATTCTAAAATCGCTTGTCAAGGGTTTGACCGCTGTTAGCGCTTGCTGACATCTTTCAGCGTCATCGAAAGTGAGGTCGGCATAAAACCTATATTCCCATTCATGCCCTACTACTGGCATTGACTGAAGCATAGTCAGATTAATGTCATAGAATGTAAGAATTGTCAGCACTTTCGACAAGGCTCCTTTCTCATGAGGCACAGTGAACACCAATGAAATTTTGTCAGCATCGGTCGGAGTGGGAGAGTCCTTAGTCCCTACAATCAAAAAACGAGTGAAATTACGGTTGTCGTCTTCTATCCCCTCTGCCAATATATCCAGACCATAAAGACGGGCTGCGTATGCTGGGGCTATGGCTGCAGTGCCTTCCATTTTTTCATCAGCAACTTTCTTGGCACATCCGGCAGTGTCAAAATCCTCAATCTTTTTTATATGAGGATAATGAGTCAGAAACTGACGGCATTGAAGAAGAGCCATATAGTGCGACCTTACTTCCTTTATGTCTTTTATCGGTGTCCCGGGGAGAGCGCATAGTGAATGTGAAACTCTGATTTTACATTCTCCAATTATCTTGCGTCCACTTTTGCGAATGTATTCGAAATTCTGCAGAAGGGCACCGGCAATAGTATTTTCTATTGCCACGGCTGCCATCATTTCCGGATTTTCATCAAGGGCTACAAACATATCATCGAAAGAACTGAAACCAATGGTTTCAATTTCTTCGCCGGAAAACCACTCATGGGCAGCTATGTCATGGAAACATCCGTGAATTCCCTGTATGCCGATCTTACTCAATGTTGCTTGTTTTTTGAATTAAATCACAAAATTACAAAAAATAATTTAGAATTTGGAATTTAGAATTTAGAATTTTCAAAAAAATCTTCAAAAATACAATGTAACCCTCACTTCTAATGATCTATTTGTACAGTTGTTTTGAACTTTTTGTTATTTAAACATTGTTAATATAAGAAAACAAATTTTTATATGAATAAGAAGCAAATTATCATTTGGCTCGTTGCAATTGCGGTAGGCGTCGGTTTAGGATTGCTCCATATCCATACTGTCGATATAGTGATGAATTATATCGCGACTATCTATACGCGTCTGTTCCGGCTCCTCGCAGTTCCTACAATCGTACTTGCAGTAATCACAACTCTCGCTTCTCTCGGAGGAGGTAAGGAACTCGGGAAAATTTTCAAGACATCTCTCACATATACATTGCTCACTACATTTTCAGCGGCAGCCTTAGGGCTTATTCTTTATTTGGTCATAGCGCCGGGAAATATTCCGGTGGCTGCTATCGATGCTGAAAAGGGAACTGATGTATCTCTTCCCGATACTACTTATGCCGACCAAGTAATGAATGTGGTGCCTGACAATATTGTGCGTCCGCTTCTTGAGGGGAATGTCTTGGCTCTTCTGCTGATTTGCTTTGCAGTCGGAATCGCAATTTCCAAAATGCCTGAGTCGCGACCTAAGGAAATAATAATCAATGGATTGGCTGGAATTCAAGAAATATTATTTACTCTTATTCGTTGGTTGATTGCAATTCTTCCCATAGGTATCGTGGCTTTCGCAGCTCAACTAATAGCAGAAGCCGGTGCGGGTGTTATGGCTGATTCTCTTGGTAAATATGTGGCAGTAATAATATCAGGCAATCTATTACAGATGTTTGTGATTCTGCCAATTTTCCTGCTTCTTTCCGGATTGAATCCTATAAAGACATTCAGTGCTATGTCGCCGGCTGTGATTATGGCATTCTTCACTAAGAGCAGTGCCGCTACTCTTCCTGTCACTATGGAAAATGCTGAGCAGCGTCTTGGCGTCAAAAAGAAAATATCCAGATTTGTGCTCCCTCTTTGCACTACAATCAACATGAATGGATGTGCCGCTTTTATTCTCTGCACCTCACTCTTTGTGATGCAAAACAATGGCATGGAGATTAGTTGGGCAACTATGATTCTATGGCTTTTCATATCGGTGATTTCCGCTGTTGGAAATGCCGGAGTGCCTATGGGATGCTATTTCCTAACTCTTTCTCTAATGTCAGGTATAGGAGCAAACATTAGCATTATGGGTATCATTCTCCCAATCTATACAATAATCGATATGGTGGAGACCTCTGAAAATGTGTGGTCGGACTCTTGTGTTTGTGCAATTACTAATAAAAAGATTGCCGACAGTTAAAAAGTGTCCCTTTAAGCGTTTTTTTTAACAGAAATTCAAAAAAAAACATAAAGGGAGAAATTATATGAAAAAAAATGATTAAATTTGCATCTTAAAACGAATTAACAACGAAATAACAATACAGCAAGAATATGGCAAAACAGGAAGATGTCTTCAAGACGATTGTGGCTCA
>CAZCZX010000006.1:0-31244 GCA_964503095.1 uncultured Sangeribacter sp. | reverse complement strand
TGCAGATGCGTCAGCAGGCAATGCTCTCGGTAGTAACAGCCATTGTCAAACTTCAGCGTGAATATTTTGATACAGAAGATATCTATCGTCTCCGACCCATGATGATAAAGGATATTGAGAAACTTACCGGTCAGGATGCTTCTGTCATTTCACGATGCACTGCAAATAAATATGTGGCTCTTCCATGGGGTATTCTCCCTTTGCGTTTTTTCTTTAGTGACACCGTGGGCGATAATTCCGGGGAGGATGACACCGATGCTCTTACCAATCGAAAAATCGAGGCTGAAATCCGTCGTGTTGTTGATGCCGAGGACCGCAAGCACCCACTTAGCGACGAAAAAATCACACAGACATTGATAGAAGATGGCCTGAACATCAGTCGACGCACTGTGGCTAAATACCGTGATCGACTCGGAATCCCTCCTGCTCGCCTCAGAAAGCAAGTTTAATGCCTGATATTATGTCATTTTTACCGCTAATTTTGGATATTTCTGTCAATTTTGCAATTTTTGAAAAATTATTGTTAAAAAATTTTGCAAATTCAAAAATAATATATAATTTTGCACCGAAAACAGAAATCAAATGGAAAAATTGATAATAAATATTGCCCAGCAGCAAAATCAACAGCAAAACTTGGACCAAGTTCAGGTTTGCTTGTCTGTGTTTTCATGCCGCACCAGTCCGGCACTGATAATTTGATGCAAGGCAAGCTGATATATGAAGAGGCTGGTTTCCCAATAGGGAAATTAGCCCCTTTTTCTTTTATGACTTTTTTAACAGGTAAAATCTATAAATTTTAAGTTATGAGCAAACTTAGATTTGACGTCGTTCAGGATGCTTTCAAGAAAAAAGCTCTCGATGTTGAGAATCCGGAGTCTCGTCCTTCCGAATATTTCGGAGAACTCGTGTTCAACCGTGACAAAATGCGCAAGTATCTGAAGCCTTCTACCTACGAAGCACTCATCGCTTGCGTAGAAGGAGATAAGGCACTCGACCGCGAAATCGCTGACCAAGTGGCTGAAGGCATGAAGACTTGGGCTATGGAGCATGGCGTTACTCACATCACTCACTGGTTTCAGCCGCTGACTGAGGGCACTGCCGAAAAACATGACTCTTTCATGGAATATGATGGCAAGGGTGGTATGATTGAGGAATTCAACGGTAAATCTCTTTTCCAGCAAGAACCGGACGCGTCTTCTTTCCCTAATGGTGGTATCCGCGCCACTTTTGAGGCTCGTGGCTACACTGCTTGGGATCCGACTTCTCCAGTTTTTATACAGGGTGATACTCTCTGTATTCCAACAGTTTTCATCTCCTATACTGGTGAGGCTCTCGACTATAAGACTCCTCTAAAACGTGCCCTTAAGGCTGTCAGCGATGCTGCAACTCCAATTTGCCAGATGTTCGACCCAAATGTGAAGAAAGTATATTCTTATCTTGGTTGGGAACAGGAATACTTCCTTGTTGATGAGGATTTCTTCGCTGCTCGCCCTGACCTCATGCTCACTGGCCGAACCCTGATGGGACATGAATCTTCGAAGAATCAGCAGCTCGACGACCACTATTTCGGTGCTATCCCTTCACGTGTGGCTGCTTTCATGCGCGATATTGAAATTGCCGGCTACCGCCTCGGCATCCCTTTGAAGACACGTCATAATGAGGTGGCTCCAAATCAGTTTGAGCTCGCCCCCATATATGGAGAGACTAATCTTGCCAACGACCAAAATCAGATGATCATGAATCTGATGAACGATATCGCACGCAAGCATAAATTTGTGCTTCTTCTCCACGAAAAACCATTCGCTGGCATCAATGGTAGCGGTAAGCACAACAACTGGTCGCTTGGCACTGACACAGGAACACTCCTCATCGCTCCCGGTAAGGATCCAATGGGCAACCTGCAATTCGTAACATTCTTTGTGAATGTCCTTATGGCTGTGCAGAAACATAATGCTCTACTCAAGGCTTCTATCGCCACTGCAACCAATGCTCACCGTCTCGGTGCCAATGAGGCTCCTCCGGCTATAATATCCTCGTTCCTCGGCAAGACTATGACAGAAGTGCTCCGCAAGCTTCTTGAGATGCCTTCCGACACTCCTATTGAAATTGCAGGTAAGAAAGGTGCTTCTGTTGGTCTTATCGAAATCCCTGAAATTTTCGTAGACAATACCGACCGCAACCGTACTTCTCCGTTTGCATTTACAGGCAACCGCTTTGAGTTCCGTGCCGTTGGTTCAAGTGCTAACTGTGCTGGTGCTATGACCACTCTCAATGCTGCCGTTGCAGATCAGCTGATGACTTTCAAGGCTGACGTGGATAAGGAAATCGCTGCCGGCAAGCCTATGACTGAGGCTATTATGGACGTGCTGAAGCCAATGATTGCTGATATTATCGACACTGTCTGCTTCGATGGCAACGGATATACTGAAGAATGGAAAGAAGAGGCAAAGCGCCGCGGTCTTGACACTGAAATTAGCGTTCCTGAGATGATTAAGGAATTTACTAAGCCTGAATCAGTTGAGATGTTTACGAGAACCGGTGTTTATACCAAAGCAGAACTCGAGGCTCGCAACGAGGTGAAATGGGAGACATATGTCAAGAAGGTGCAGATCGAGGCTCGTGTGCTTGGAAGAATGGCTATCAACCATATAATCCCTGCCGCTCTCGACTATAAGGCTAAACTTCTCAACCTCATCACTAAGATGAAAGATGTATATCCCGACAACTATAAGGTGATGGCAAAGACTGAGATGAAACTTCTTGAGAAAGTCACTCTTCTTGTAGAAGAAATTCAAGATAGGGTTTCTAATATGGTTGAGGCACGTAAGGTAGCCAACAAGATTGACAATGAGTATGAGAAGGCTAAGGCTTACTATGATATCGCAGAGTCTCTCTTCGCTATACGTCGCCCAATCGACAAACTCGAAGAAGTGGTAGACAACGATATGTGGCCACTGCCAAAATATCGTGAACTCCTCTTCATCAGCTAATATGGAAAGCAGGCTTTCTTGCCTGCGGCAATGCATGAATAAAAATTCCGAGTCTCTCCAACAGAGACTCGGAATTTTTTATTTTTCTTTGAGGTAATGATGCCTTAAGCTATTGGAGTCATGCCCGGATTCTTCAGAGCCTTGATGCGAGTAGGCATCACGTAGAATCTCTGCACCAATATTGCTAATATTGAATATCCTACTGCCTGAATCCAAAGGGCGATATAGTCGCCGCTTACCTGTGCCAGGCTTGCTCCATTTGTGTTCATTCGGATGAAGCCTTCTACTCCGAAAGTGGCAGGGACAAGGTCTGATATCGTGTGCCATACAGGACCCATTGCATATCGTGGCCACGTCAATCCCGAAAGGAACAGGAATGCTACTGATGTCACTACCCAGATCACAAACACTGATTCCCTTTCTCTGCAGAATGCTTGGAAACAGAATCCCAATGCTATTGAGGCTATCACCATTGGCAAGATAAACACCTGTATCATCCATGGATTGCCAGCCATTGGGAAGCGGAACATCATAGGCACATAATGAAGCATATAGATGCATGCCAATACAATGACTGTGATATATGCAAGTCCTGAGCCGGAGAGTGACTTGATTGTGCCCCATGTAGTGGCTTTGTCTATATCTGAATAGAGCCATGGCTTTTCTCTCTTGGCGCCTCCAGTCATTCCTATTGCCAGAATAAGACATTGCTGAAGAATCAGCACCAACACGCCTGGCATAATGAAGGAATCAAATCCAGACTCAAGATTGCCCATTGATATGTTCTCAACTCCGAGAGGGTCGCCGGTGACGAGGGTCTCCGCCAATGGCGCGCTCTCGCTGATTTTCTCATTCAAGATTTCTGCACCCATGGCTTGTGCCACATTCGTACTCGCCACCAAAAATCCACGATAGCGAAGCAATAGGCTCATTTCTGAATATATTACAGCAGGGGAGGACTCTCCACGACCTACTTTCTTCTCAAATCCTTCCGGTATTTCAAGAATGCCATAGCATTTATGGCTGTTCATAGCCTTTTTCCCTTCCCCAAGGTCGGCTGCATATCCGATGATGCGGATCTCCTGTGTGGCATCAAGGTTCCTGACAAGTTCTCTCGATAGTGCCGTCCGGTCGTGGTCTACAACCACCATCCTTACGTCTCTCACCTGCTCCGGATTATATATTAAGGAGTAGATGATAGGATAGGCAAGTGGGAGAAACATCAGGAAGAGGATGATGCCGATATCCGTCGTCATCAGCTTCAGCTCTTTTATATATGATTTTATAAATATTCCCATAATCTTTTTAATTCATAATTCATAATGCATAATTCATAATCCGTTTGATTGATCAATCATTCATGGCCTATAATCCAAAATGCAGACTCATTATGAGTTTAATTCAATTATGCATTATGAATTATGCATTATGCATTGATATTACGGTATGTATACCGGTTTCTCAAATTCCTTCTTGATTCTCCACATCAATGTGAATGGCAACAGCATATAGACTACGTATGCCACATACCACCAACGCGAATACCAGATGTCAATGCCATTGAGAGCCTGGTCAATGTAGATAAGGAAGTTGTATCTTATTGGCATTAGCCAACTGAATATCGCAATGGCTCCATACATGCTTTCCACCGGGAAAGAGAATGCTGCCAAAGAGAAACTTAGGATGCCCAAAAGTGAGCATACTGAGAGGCTAAAGCGAAGGTTGGGTAAGACTCCGAAGAAGAATACTGCAAGGCATTGGCATGCCACTACATACATCAGTTCTGAAATCGTAAACCACCACCAACTTCCATGCATTGGATACCCTTGCCAGAAGTAGAGCCAACTTTCCATGAATAGTATCATGATCCACCATCCAATGGTCTGAGGCAAAATCTTTGCCACAAGGGCTTTGCAGATATTGCCGTTGGCCATTCGAAGCAGTTTGGGAGATGTGCCATACTTGATTTCTTCTCCAAGCGAGAAGCAGACCATGAGCATGATCATAAGCTGGAATACGCAGGGCACAAATGAGTTGCATAAATATATCGCATAGTTTAGGCCCGGATTTCCAAGTCCTCTGCTCACAATATTGATAGGTTGCATCATCGGCACCACTTCATCTGCTGATAGACCCGCAGTCTCCGCAACATTGAGCATAATTCCCGCTTTCGACATCAACGCCGTGGTCTTAAACGACTTGAAGAGCAACGATGCCGGAACGAAATACGTCATGTTGGTATAGAATGTGATCGTAGGATTCTTCCCTGAGAGCAAGTCCTGCTCGAAGTTCTCAGGAATCATGAAAAAGCCGAAGATAGATCCTTCTTGCATTTTGTGGCGGGCCTCTGTGTATGAATTGCTTTGGTCCACGAGATCCACCATCTGCAGCGACCCCAAATTCTGGGTGATTTCCCTCGATAGGGCGGTCCCGTCCTTGTCTACGATGGCTGCCGGTACCTTGTCGGGCAAACCTGACTCCATCATATTGGTGAGCATCAGCATCAGAAAGAGGGGCAGAACAAACATGGCTACCCAGTAGATCGGGCGCCCGGTCAGTTGTATCACCGACCGCTTGAATATTTGCTTGAATCCACTCATATCTTTGGCTCCTTATTTTTCAACTCCAAGATAGACTACGCTCATTCCCGGACGGAAGTTCTCAATTTTCTTTTCTGGTCTTGCCTTGATTTGGAAAGTGCGAGCGTCGTAGTCACCGGTCGACTTTGTGGCTTGCCAGTTGGCATAAGTGCCAAGGTCGCGGATATAGAACACTGTCATCACTTCCTCTTTGTCAAGTGCCGGTATCTTCACGCGGATTTTCGTCCCCTCAGTGATGTCTTTGAGCAATGTCTCACGCACGTTGAATACTGCATGGTCGTCATCTTTCTGAAGGTTCATGATTGGAGCCCCCGTTGCCACGAGCTCGCTTACGTTGGGATATACCACTGTAATCACTCCATCTGCCGGAGCAAGTAAATACTGGTCTTCAAGAAGAGCGTCTACTTCTTTCACTCCTCCTTGTGCTACCTTGACCATAGATGCTGCTGCATCCTTGTCTTCTGCCTGCGGACCTGCCACTGCAAGTTCATATTGGCTGCGGGCTGCTGCTTCTCCAGCTTTGGCTGCCTCATAGGCTGCCTTCGCCTCATCGCGTTTTTGCTCGCTCACCACTCCTTTTGCAAAGAGGTTTTCCATGCGGTCGTAGGTCTTTTTTGCTATGCCGGTTGCTGCGGCTGCTTGATTCATCACGTCGCGTGCTGAGTTGATGATCTGCTTGCGAGTCCCTGCGTCTACTTTTCGATCAGTGGCTTTAGAGGCTGCCTCCATTGCTTCTGCCTGTGCCAGACGTGCTTCTACAAGCGATGAGTGAATGTGCACCAAAGTGTCTCCAGCCTTCACTCGTTGGCCTTCTTCTACATAAAGTTTCGTCACTCTGCCCGGAAGCTTCCCGGAGATTCTTACTTCAGTAGATTCTCCCATACCCTGAATGGTGTCGGGAGCAGGCTTGATGAAAATGAATCCTACTACTGCCATCGCTGCCACAATAAGGAGGACGATCACGATGGTGAATATTAATGACTTCTCTTTTGCGCTCACTTCTGTTGGATCCGGAGCGGGAGTGTAATTGGTATGCTGTTCCATAAGGCTATTTTTTATTTTATAAGGTTTTCAGATTTTTATATTTTAAGAGTAATCAGAGTAATCAGAGTCCTCAGAATAATTCTAAATTCAAAATTCTAAATTATCTAAGTGTCCCCGTCACCTTGCTCAGGTATGTGTGGCAGAGGCGTATTCCTATCTGGGCATCAATCAACTCTGATTTTGCCTTGAGCCACGCTGTCTGTGCCCCAAGCACATCGTCGGTTGTCAAGACTCCTTCTTTAAAGGCATATTCTGCATTCTGAAGGTTTTCCTCAGCATTCTTCATGTTGGTCTGGGTCATATTATATGTCTTGAATGCCTCGTTGTAGCTGTATTCTGCTTGGCTCACCTGGAGGCTGACTTTCTCTTCCATGTCTTCCAAAAGAAGTTTTTGGGCGGCTGTCTGAGATTTGGCTGCTCGATACTTGTTGTAGTTGCCACCCCAGTGCCATAAAGGGACTTGGAGCATTGCGCCTACTGAGAATCCCCCTCCAAATTTCTTCTCAAATCCATCTATTACGTTTGGATTGGAGAAGGAATAGGCACCAAATGCGGCTACTTTCGGAAGCATGGCTGAGAGCGAGAGGTTTTCTTTGCTCTTCATCAGGTCGATGCCCTTGCGGAGCACTTCGAGATCCGCACGGCGTGCATACACGTCTTGCATGTTGGTGCTCGGAATTGTCATGTCTGCCTCCAAGTTTTCCGATGCCTCGTCTGAGAGGGTCATCTGTGTGTCGACCGGAAGTCCGCATATTTGGGCGAGCGCCATGCGAGAGAGAGAAAGTCCATTGTCCACCTTCGTCAGCATTATGCAAGCTTCATTGTATTTCACCTCTACATTAAGAACATCCGACTTCGTGGCTACTCCCTCTTCCTTCATGTCGATGACACTTTGGCGAAGCGAGTCTACGAGATTCACGAAACTTTGGGCAAGATTGCGTTTTTCTACAAGTGAGACCACCTGCCAATATGCTTCATCTACGCTTAGCAATACATCCTGCTCAGCCACATCTTTCAGTGAGCGGGCTATGCTTTCGCCATGTTTGGCTATTTGGTTGAGTGCGCGGATTGATCCTCCTAAAAATATTGGCTGTGTCAGTGTGAATGCTCCGAAAAATACGTTGCGTGTGTCAAATTTCATTGCATCTTTAGGAATCACTGCTACTTCTGTAGGAATAGGTTGCCCATTTGCCGGGTTAGTCACCGGTTTGCCGTCGGCTCCCATGAGGATATTGTAATTGTAGCCCATGGTCTTTGGGTCGAAGGTCATGGTAGGCAATTTTGCATCTTCCCCAAGAAGTGCAATCTGATTCTGATTATGCACATATCCTCCGGCAAAATCTATTCCTGGCAGGTATGCTGCTTTTGCTGCGTCGCGAGTGTAACCGGCTCCACGGATATTCTCCTCAGCTATGCGGATGGCCTTATTATTATGTAGTGCCATCTGCCGGCAACTGTCAAGGCTGACTGCTCCTTGTGCCATGGCGCTACTTGCAGCCGCTGCGGCGAATATAAATAATAGTGTCTTTTTCATATAGAATATAGTTTAAGTGTTCTTTTTAACATGTATTCACAATACTAATACAATATAGTTAAAAAAAAGTTGACTCCCTTCTCCCAATAATCCCAAAACTAAATTCCAAATCCCAAATTTGGGCCTAAAATCCAAAAATCTAAAATCCAAATTCTAAATTCTATTTTGATTTTTTGAATTTTTTTATTAACTTTGCACGGAAAATCGGCACACTTCTGCGCCGATAACTTCCAGATAGAAATGTCCGGAGGTGTTTCTTTTGTATTAATCAACTACTTACAGTATAATTTCAGAATGGCAACATTAGAGAAAATCAGAAGCAAATCAGTCATGCTGATCGTGATCATCGGCGTGGCGCTTCTCGCTTTCATTGTGGGTGACGCACTCACTAACAGCCGCAATCTCTTCGGCGACACTACTACAGTGGCTAAGATTGGTGGCAAAAAAATCGACTATACCGAATATCAGCGTAAGCGTGAGGAACTCAATCGTCAGCTCGAACAGCTCAAGCAGACTAATCCTCAACAGTATGCCAACTTCGATGTCCAAGTGTTGGGTCAGATGGCTGTCGAGCAGCTCGTTAGCGAGCGTCTTCTCGACGACGCTGTCAAGAATGCCGGCATTGAATCAAGCCCTGAGCAACTCCGATTCTTCGTCCTCGATAATCCTATCAATCGCGAGGCTATGAGCAACATCATACAGCAACTGAATGCTTCCGGTTTCAGCGTTCAAACGCCAGCCCAGGCTTACGAAATCATTTTTAACCCTGGTCGAAACGGCATGTCGGATCAGCAGGCTAAGCCTTTTCAGAATGCATGGGTGGCTATGGAAGAGGAAACTAAGCAGCTTATCAAGCGCCAGAAATATCAGCAGCTGGTGGTGGGTACTGTGAAAGCCAACGACCTTGACAAGAAGGCTCTTTACAACGATTATGTTGCCACAAATAATGTATCTCTCGCTTTCCGCCCTTACGGTGCTATTGATGAGAAAAAATATCCGGTAAGCGATTCTGAAATCAATGCAGCTTACAACGAGGAGAAATCTAATTTCAAGGTATACGAACCTACTAAGGAAGTTTCTTTCATCGCTATCAATATCGCAACTTCTGAGGCTGACCGTGCTGCCGCTAAGCAACTCGCTCAGAACACTCTTAAGGCTCTCAATGATTCTGCTGCAAATGGTCTCCCTGCAAATATTAAGAAAGAGGGTGTGGTCATGACCCGCAGCAATGTCCGCGTTTCCGACCTCCGCAATGGTCCGGTGAAGACTTTCGTCAGCGATGCTAAGGCTGGAGAAGTCAGCTTAGTGACTGAAAACCTTCGCGGATTCGATATCGTTAAGATGGGAAAGCGTTCATATGAAGTTGACTCTATCCAGATCAATATCGTTCAGGTTGCCGGTGAGGCTCTTCCTACTAAAGTCGCAGCCCGCTTGAATGCCGGTCTTGCTATCGACAGCATCAACACTGTGTTCTCTGCTGATAGCGTTTACGCCCAGAAAGAACAGTGGATTCCTCTCTTTGCAGCAGACGGCCCCACAGGCGCACTCGCTGCTTCTCAGCTTGATTCCTTGCGTCAGGCAGGTGGCAAATATATTGCAATCATGAATTCTCCTCAGGGTGCTGTCCTTGCTAAAGTGGTTAAGCAGAATGCTCCTGTTGAGGTAGTGGAATTTGAGGAATACAATTATCAGCTCAATCCTTCTGCTAAGACTGTCGACGACGAGATAGCTAAGTTTGAAAAGTATCTTGAAAAGAACAATACAGCTGAGCTCTTCACTAAGAATGCGGCTGAAGCCGGATATAACGTACAGACATTCCAGTTCACTCAGTCTCTCCCTGCTGTGCCTCGTATGGCCGGCTATAATCAATACTTCCCTGATAGCCGTCAAGTGGTGCGTTGGGTGATGATTGATGGCAAACCGGGTCAGGTGAGCCACATATATGAGTCAAAAGATGCTTCTGCTCCAATGCTGTATGCTGTGGCTGTAGATGCTGAGTATGACGAATACGTTCCTACTGCAAATGCCGACGTTAAGAATTATCTCACCAACAAGGTGCGTCGTCAGAAAGCAGGCAAGGATCTCGTAGCAGAATATCAGAAAGGTGGCAAAAACCTTGAGGCTGTTGCCAAAGCCATGGGCGTTGAGCCTCGTCAGTTGGCAGAGTTCCGTCTTGGCCGCGGTATGGGCGTAAATGATGCTAAGGTCCTCGGTCAGATTGCAGGTGCTAAAGCTGATAAGAAACTTGTAGTGGTTCCGGGTGATGATGGTGTATATGCTTTCGTCGTTAACGGTAATGCCAAGACAGATCTTCCTTACAATGAGGCTAACTACGAGCAGCAGTATTTCCAACTCGTCAATCCAAACTTCGACCAGATGCTTCGTGGCGGTGATAAACTCGTCAACAAGAGCTACAAATTCGAAGGTGGCGAATAAGCAGAGGATTTTATAAAGAGAAAACCTCCCCGAATATCGAGGGTCATCCCCATCCGGGCGATGACCCTCCTTTCTTTTAATCAGCCAATAACCTTTAACCTTCAACTCTTAACTATGTCTCCATCCCTTATAGGAATGACCCTCCATGATCTCGAAGATGTTGCGAAGCAAGGCGGAATGCCAAGATTCGTGGCTAAGCAAATTGCCGATTGGATTTATTCCAAACGCGTGACGTCTTTCGATCAGATGGCAAATATATCTAAAAAAAATCAAGCATGGCTTGCCGAAAACTTTCAGATCGGACGAAGCAAACCCGTGAAGGCCTCTAAGTCGCAAGATGGCACTGTAAAATATCTTTTTGATGTTGGTAATGGCAACCGCGTTGAGTCGGTGATGATTCCCGACAAGGATAGGTCTACTCTCTGTGTAAGCTCGCAATGCGGTTGCAAGATGAATTGCTATTTCTGTGCTACCGGTAAACTTGGCTTCAAATCAAACCTCTCCGCGGCGCAGATCATGAATCAGATTCTTTCTATGCCAATTCGCCAGAATAAGACCGGAGGCAGCGAGCAGGGAGAATTGACCAATATAGTCTTCATGGGTATGGGTGAACCCCTCGATAATTTCCCTGAAGTCCTCAAGGCTATTGAAATCCTTACCGCTCCCTGGGGGCTCGGGTGGAGTCCGAAGCGCATTACTGTCTCTACCGTAGGAAAACTTCCTCAGTTAAAAGATTTGCTTGAGAAGACTAATGTCCACGTGGCCATTAGCATACACACCGCCGACCTTGCCCAAAGAGAATCTATGATGCCGGCTCAGAAGGCTTTCCCAATACAGTCTGTAGTCAAACTATTGCAGTCTTACGATTTTTCAAGCCAACGCCGGCTTTCGTTTGAATACATCATGTGGCGTGGTGTCAACGACGATGTTGCGCATGCCAATATGCTAATCAAACTTATTGGCAATCTCGATTGTAGAGTCAATCTAATCCGATTCCACAAGATTCCCGGTGTTGATCTTTACCCCGCTTCCGACGACCGGATGCAAATGTTTAGAAATATACTTAACGAACACGGCATAACTGCTACCATCCGCGCTTCCCGTGGCGAAGATATCGACGCCGCTTGCGGTATGTTGGCTGCCAAAAAATAATTTTTATCATGCACACTCCTATTAGAGTGGGTATCACCCACGGCGACTTCAATGGAATAGGCTATGAAGTCATCATAAAAGCCCTCGATGAAGAGGGAATCTTCGATCTTTTCACTCCGGTTATTTTCGGTAGCCCTGAAATCCTTAACCAAATTCGTAAAGACCTCGGCACCGAGACGTTCCGATTCGCTCCTATGCGTAAGGTGTCTGATGCGCAAGCAGGACGCGTCAATGTAGTGGATGTCTGTCCAAGAGGTATGGAACTGACTCCCGGACACCCTTCTCAAGAAGCCGGAGAAGCAGCCGTCGCTGCTCTTGAGGCTGCTTGCAAAGCACTTGAGAATGGTGACATTGATCTCCTCGTGACCGCTCCTATCAATAAAAAGACTGTTTTCAGTGACTCATTCCCGTTCCCTGGACATACCGAATTCCTTGCCCAGCGACTTGCAGAGGATAGTAAAAATGCTACCATGATTCTTTTTGATGATGATATCCGGGTGGCTCTCGTCACGACACACATGGCTCTTCGGGATGTGCCCTCTGCTATTACAAAAGATGCCGTCAAGAATACTATCATTAATCTTAACGCTGCCCTGAAGCAAGATTTCAGAATGGACAAACCAAGGATTGCTGTTCTCTCTCTTAATCCCCATAATGGAGACAATGGGCTGCTTGGCGATGAGGAGATTAAGGAAATCTCTCCGGCTATCGCTGAATGCGTCGCTGAAGGTGTGCTTGCTTTTGGCCCTTTTGCAGCCGATGGATTTTTCGGCACCAAGGATTATTTGAAATACGACGGTATTGTGGCTATGTATCATGACCAAGGTCTTGCTCCTTTCAAGGCTCTCGCAAGAGAATATGGAGTCAACTACACAGCCGGTCTGAAATATGTCCGTACAAGCCCTGACCATGGCACCGGCTATAATATTGCCGGAAGATATGAGGCCGACCCTACATCTATGCGTCAAGCAATATATCAGGGCATTGATCTTGCAAGAAATCGCGAAAAATATCTTGAGCTGACCTCTAACCCTCTCCCGATCGCTAAGCAAGATTCCCGCCGAAAATCCAACGATGAATAACCTCAATTCCAAATTCTAAATTAAAAATAAGGAATGCTGACTCTTCCAAAAAAATACACTCTGAAGCTGCTTCCGGAAACAACTGAAGTAGCAATACAACTCATAAAAGATTCCTTCCAGAAGGAGCTCGCAAAAGCCCTTAACCTCCGTCGTGTCACTGCCCCTCTGTTTGTGCTTTCCGGTACTGGTATCAACGATGACCTTAACGGTGTGGAGCACCCGGTGAATTTCGCGATTGATGCTATGGGTGGGAAAAAGGCTGAGGTGGTCCATTCGCTCGCTAAATGGAAGCGTATGAAACTCGGGGCATATGATATCGCTCCGGGTTATGGACTTTACACCGATATGAATGCTATTCGCACTTTTGAGGATCTCGACAATCTTCATTCACTCTACGTAGACCAATGGGATTGGGAAAAGTCCATTCGTAAGGAAGACCGCAATCTTGATTATCTTAAAAATACAGTCAGAAAAATCTTTGCTGCTATAAAAAAAGTTGAAGCTCAAATCTACGAACGATTCCCTCACATCACTCCGTGGCTCCCGGATGAAGTGACTTTCATTCATTCCCAACAGCTTCTCGACAAATATCCTGACCTCACCCCTAAAGAAAGGGAAAACGAGGCTGCTAAAGAATTTGGTGCAGTTTTCATTATTGGTATAGGTGCTCCTCTTTCCGATGGCCAGCCTCATGATGGCCGTGCCCCTGACTATGATGATTGGATCACTCCCAATGAAGATGGATATTTAGGCCTTAATGGCGATTTGATTCTCTGGAATCCAGTACTCGAAAGTGGATTTGAACTTTCGTCTATGGGTATCCGCGTTAGTCCCGAATCCCTTAAGGCGCAGCTGAAAGAGCGTGGGTGTGAAGAGCGTGAAAAATTCGACTTCCATAAGGCTCTGCTTGCAGAAGAACTTCCATATTCAATTGGTGGTGGAATTGGTCAGAGCCGCCTCTGCATGTATCTCCTGCAGAAAGCTCACATAGGCGAAGTTCAAGCCTCTATCTGGCCTGCCGACCAAATTGAGGCATGTGCCGCCCACAACATCAACCTACTTTGAACATTACGTTGATATTTACCAAAGGATAGACGTTTTCCCATGCGCTTCGAGCCAAGCATTAGCCTGCGAGAAATGTCGGCATCCAAAAAATCCGCGAGATGCCGAAAGAGGGGAGGGGTGGGGTGCCGTCAGCACTAAATGACGACTTCGGTCGATAATGCTCCCTTTTCTTATTGCGTCGGCTCCCCATAGCATGAACACTACATTCTCTCCATGCTCATTGATGGCGCGCACTGCAGCATCTGTAAACTCACTCCAGCCAAGATTTGCATGAGATCTTGGCTGGTGTTCTCTTACAGTGAGCGTCGCATTAAGCAATAGCACTCCTTGTTGAGCCCACCGAGTTAGGTCCCCATTCGTTGGGATTGGCGCTCCAGTGTCAGTATTTATTTCCTTAAAGATATTTCTCAGTGATGGGGGAATGTCTATCCCCGGATTGACAGAGAATGCAAGTCCATTAGCCTGGCCGGGGCCATGATATGGATCCTGACCGATTATAACTACTTTTGTATCGGCAAAGGGTGAATTGTCGAATGCTGCAAATATTTTCCCAGCCGGAGGGTAAACTCTCACATAGGGGTCCCCATATTCCCGACGCACGGCGTTAGTCAGCATCCCGAAATATGGTTTTTCAAATTCTTCACGAAGTTCCCGTTTCCATCCCTCTTCTATTCTTACTTCCATACTCGTATAACAATAATTTTACATCCTTTTATTAAAAAATTTTTTGCTGATTCCCACAAAAATGTTAATTTTGCAAAAAAAATTATTAACATTTGGCTTCAGCTCTGATACCTGAAACCTTGAAACCGGATAACTAAACTTAAAAAATGGCCAAATACCTCTATTGGGTGCTTCTCGCACTCATGTTCATCCCGTTCAATCTGATTTGTGGCGTGACTGTGATCTCTGCCCCAATTGCACTATTCGTAGGTCTCGTTTTTGCCCTTTGTTTCGGCATTCCTTACCCTAAATTCAACAAAAAACTTTCCAAATATCTTCTGCAGGCCTCCGTGGTGGGCCTCGGTTTTGGTATGAACCTTGAGAAGTCTCTCCAAAGCGGGGCAGAAGGCATGATTTTCACTGTCGTTTCGGTGATTGTAGTGATGGTCGTAGGTGTCCTGCTTGGCAAGTACATGCGAATCGACTCCAAAATATCTTATCTTATTTCATCTGGCACCGCCATTTGCGGAGGTAGTGCCATCGCTGCAGTGGGTGGCGTGCTGAATGCTAAGGAAAATGAAATGGCAGTCTCTCTTGGAGTTATCTTCATTCTTAATGCTATTGCCCTTTTCATCTTTCCTCCAATGGGACACGCACTCGGACTCACTCAGCAGCAATTTGGCACATGGGCTGCCATCGCTATCCACGATACAAGTTCAGTAGTCGGTGCCGGCGCAAGTTATGGAAACGAGGCTTGCGACCTTGCTACCCTAATTAAATGTACGCGTGCTCTTTGGATAATACCTCTCGCATTCTTCACCATGTGGTTTGTCACTAAAAATTCATCCCTCGCATCCTCTGAAGATGGGAAAAAAGGAAAAGTCTCAATCCCATGGTTTATATTCCTATTCGTACTCGCAATGATTTTCAACACATATGTAGGCACAGAGACACTCCGTCCTCTCTATGATGGGCTCGTGGTCATTGCAAAGCAATGCTTGATTGCCGTCCTTTTCGCAATTGGAGCAGGACTTAGCATCAAGGTAATAAAGCAAGTCGGAGTGAAACCCCTGGTGCAAGCCGTAATTCTATGGATTGTAATTGGAGTAGGATCCCTCGCAGCTATTCTCTATCTCGGCGTATAGCAAAATATAAGCCCCCCAACCCCCTAAAGGGGGAGAATTTATTCTCTATTCCATATTCTAAATTCAAAATTTAAAATTCTAAATTATAAATTATAAAGTGAACAAACTAACCAAATCCCTCATACATTTTTCGCACCCCGCATCCCTCATCCTTTGCGTAGGAGCGGTTATGGCTGGTCTCACTGCCTCTGTCATCAGGGGTGGCATCACTTTCTTTCCGGCATTAATGACACTAATATTCGCTGTTCTTCTGCAGATTTCCGGCAACCTGTATCATGGTTACCTTCACCTCCGTGATAATGCAGATTCCGATACGCCAGAGAAGAGTGATAAATTGTCTGGCTCATCCAAGCAATCATTGGCTATGCTTTTGAGGGTGGTGGCAAATGCCATGACTATTTTGGCTCTTACTACTGGTTTTGCCCTTTTCTCATTTGTCGGATGGGTTGGTGTGGCATATTTAGTTGTCATTGCTTTGCTATTGTTTTTCTATTTTGCAGGTCCTCATCCTATAGTGCGCACTAAATGGTCGCTCTTTGTCACATTCCTTCTTTTCGGTCCGATAGCTGTCAGTGGCACTGCAATCATCCAGATGCCTGACACTCATAATCTTCTCCCAATTGTTGTATATTCAGTCATAAATGGACTTATGGCGGTCAATGCCCACATTGCTATCCAATATCTTCATTATCAAGACGACAAATCAAATGGAATTGAAACTCTTGTTACTGCAAAAGGGGGATTCTTCACTCGCTTCGTCTATCTTGGAAATGTAATCATCGTTGCAGCGATCCTGATTATTCGCCCATCAGCTGTGGAATATGTATCTCCTTGGGTTGGGATTTCAGTTGCTCTGGTACTTTTAGTATCATCTGCTTGGGTTTTTGCTCATATGCACCGCGACCCATTGAAAGTATCAAAATTTGTTCGCTCAGTAACACTCGACCAGTATATCCTGCTCGTAATTGTACTTCTCTGTATAAATCTCTTCGCCTTCGACGACTTCCAACTAAACTTCCTCCGCCTCCTCTAATCCCCACAATCCAACCCCACAATTAGCCTCATTAGTCCAATTAGACTAATTAGCCTAACCCCCACAGCCTCCCCAGCCCGGAGGGCTGATCATCTTGTTAACCCCGGGCGAAGCCCGAGGGCTCTAAATCCAGGAGGAAATGATATTTTTAAATAAGAGTATTTAAAAATATCATTTCAAAAACCCATAATTCTCAAAAATTTTTATTATCTTTGCATCCGATTTCCGAAAGGATATTCACAAGTGGATAAATTTGGCTGCTTGCAACCACTGAAAAAAATGCTAAAACTGCATATAGATTCTCCGATGTCTCGGATAATCCCGACTGTTTAGGCATTTGGTGCGCAAGCCCCATATGTCTATTTTTTGTATCCCTTCATAGGTAAGTTGACATAAAAATTATTCTAAATTCTAAATTCATAATTACACATAGATATGAGCTATTTATTCACATCCGAATCAGTTTCTGAAGGCCATCCCGACAAAGTGGCTGATCAGATCTCTGATGCGCTCCTTGATGAATTCCTGGTGCGCGACCCTAAAAGCCATACAGGCATTGAGACTCTTGTCACCACCGGACAGGTGGTGATAGCAGGAGAAGTGTCATCCGACGCATATATCGACCTTCATTCCGTTGTCCGCAACGTAATTGACCGCATCGGCTACAACCGTGGCGCCTACAGATTCGACTGCGACAGTTGCGGCATTCTATCTGCTATTCATGAGCAGAGCCCTGACATTGCCCAGGGTGTAAATCGCGAGGTGGAAGAGCATCAAGGTGCCGGCGACCAAGGTATGATGTTCGGATACGCTGTCAACGAGACAGACAACTTCATGCCCCTTACCATCGACCTCGCCCACATGTTTATGCGTGAACTCGCAGACATTCGCCGCGAAGGCAAGGAAATGACTTATTACCGTAAAGGAAAACTTGTGTCTTATCTTCGTCCTGATTCCAAGAGCCAAGTGACTGTAGAATATGACGATAATGGCACTCCACTTCATGTAAATACAATTGTCATCTCTACTCAGCACGATGAGTTTATCGAGCCTCTCGAAGACACTCCCGAAGCAAAAAAGGTAGCAGAAAATAAAATGTTGGAGGTAATTCGTCGTGATGTGCGCAATGTGCTCATCCCACGCGTGCTTGCAAAACTCCCTGAAAAAACACGTGCATTGTTCGACGACCGCTACATCCTCCATGTCAATCCTACCGGCAAATTCGTATTGGGTGGTCCTCATGCAGATGCCGGCCTCACCGGACGCAAGATAATCGTCGACACCTACGGAGGTCGTGGCGCTCACGGAGGTGGAGCCTTCTCAGGTAAAGACCCGTCGAAGGTAGACCGTTCCGCCGCCTACGCTTGTCGCCACATAGCAAAAAATCTCGTGGCTGCCGGTGTGGCTGATGAAGTTCTCGTCCAGGTGGCTTATGCCATTGGCGAAGCAAGCCCTGTTAGCTTCTGCATAAATACGTTCGGTCGCTCCAAGGTCAATATGACCGATGCGCAGATTGCAGATGTAGTCAATGGACTCTTCGACTTGCGTCCACTTGCCATAGAGAAGCGTTTCGGACTTCGCGAGCCAATATATCTCGAAACTGCCGCCTACGGTCACATGGGTCGCACCCCGCAAAAAGTAAAGAAGGTATTTAAATCTGGCTATGATGCAGAGCCAATCGAGCGTGAGGTAGAACTTTTCTCCTGGGAAAAACTCGATTCAGTCCCAGCCATTCGCCAAGCCTTCTCCCTCGACGTCTAATAATTGCCCTTCCTTGGGAATTCGAGCAAAAATATGGATGGAATGCTTATAAGCATTCCATCCATATTCTATACTCCCACTTCCCCCTTTAGGGGGTGAGGGGGCTTTTTCTAATCTATTCATTAACAAAGACAAGATATTCTCCTGCCTCCAGCGACATAGGTTGCTCAGCAACTTCCCCACGGAAATAATCCTTCATCCCTGACAAATCAGGCTTATTCCCGGTCAGTTCTACAGCTTTCTCCTCATTGCCAAGATTCACCATTGTCACTACCTTTGAGCCATCCTTCTCGCGTGAGAAAATCAGGAGGTCAGGACTTGTGGTCTCATATTTCACTATATTTCCTCCTTCTACTCCGGCAGCAAGCGCAGCTTGAGAATGCTTCAATGCATTCAGTTTCTGATAGAATTCAAAATACTCATTGCGTGGCTCCCACGCTGGGGCCTTATCCTTCTCAAAGAATTCAAAAGCGCGGTTCATTCCAGTCTCCTGGCCGGTATACATCATCGGCATCCCAGGAAGAGTGTAAGACAGCACAGCAAAAGCATTCGTAAGGTTACCAAGTCGGTCAAACTCTGTACCTTCCCATGAATTCAAGTCATGGTTGGTCACCATATTCATAAGATAAGTATCCTTTGGATAATCTTCCGCCTGCTGTGCAAGAAGAGTGTAGATATCAGTCGCATGTTTCTCAGGGAATTCTTTCACTTTACCTTCCTTATCCTTGAAACTGTATTGTCCTGAGGTGGCAGAAATCTCGCTGAAGAGATCCTTCATAGGCCAGTTATAGCCCATGTCAAAACCATTCTTCTGCAACTCCGGCACACTTGCCTCAGCAAGCATAAAGAGATCAGGCTTGGCAGCCTCAAGTTGAGGACGAGCCTCGTCCCAGAAATCTGTAGGCACTTCCATTGCCACATCACAGCGGAAACCATCCACTCCCACTTCGGTCAGCCAAAACTTCATCGCCTCAATCATGCCCTTACGCATCTCAGGGTTAGAATAATCAAACACATAGACATCAGTCCAGTCATACACGCCCTTCATATTGCCGAGAGAATCCTTCTCATACCAATCCGGATGCTCCGTAACCCACTTATTATCGCGTCCCGAATGGTTTGGCACCCAGTCGAGAATCACCTTCATGCCCTTCTCATGAGCATCCTTCACCATTGCCTTAAACTCGTCAAGTGTCCCGAATTCCGGATTGAATGCAGTGTAGTCGGCCACAGAATAATAGCTGCCGAGTGTACCCTTGCGGTCTTGCTTGCTTATCGGATGGATAGGCATCATCCAAAGTATATCCACACCAAGATCCTTCAAGCGGGGAAGTTCTTTCTGGAATGAAGTCACCTTTCCGTCATCGCTATATTGACGCAGATTCACCTCATAGATCACCGCATTGCGGCTCCAATCCGGGTGCTTCACATTCGTATAGGTAGAGTCACGATCCTCACCCTCAGCATTCTTTGCGGCTCCCTTTCCGCCGCAAGCAGAAAAGATAAGTGCGCCTATCATCCCAAGCGCCGGCAAAATCTTTCTCATATCTCAAATTTTAAGGTTAAATAAAAATCAAATCCTACTCAATTCCTCCATCCACTTCCAACATAGCAGAAAGCACTCTATGCGCGTCCCCACGCATACAGTTCGTTTTATTTGTTAAAGAAATAGCTGACACCAAGATTTAAGAATGAGGCGCTTATATAATTGCAGCCTTTGTCCATTCCGCAACTTACACCAAAATTGAATCCCCAGTGGTCGCCATATCTTTGTAAAAATCCTATTTCTGCTTCCCAACCATAACGGCCGTAATAATTGTCAGGAATGTGATCGAATTTTGTGTATTCAAATCCGGCTCCTAAATATGCATGTAAGCCTTTATTTAGTCTAAAGAGGCCACCTACGATAACTCCGTTGTTGAAACATCTGCCATCCGGGAAATCAGTGTCATCTCCATTAATGCGGATTGAAAATGGCTGCACGAAGTATTTTGCATACCATCCGATATTTTTCACCCGGCCTACCATTACACTAAATGATGGGGAGACAAAACCATCCTGATCATAATTCAATCCTGATGTTTCATCTAAATTTGTTGCTGACATTCCCAATCCTATCGCTGCTCCTACAAACCATTGGTATGATTGTGGGGCGGCACTCCAGCTTCCACCCATCTTTATAGTCATATCGGGTTTGATTTTCTTTTTCGCGGGATCCGTCCTTGGATAAGTCACGAGGACTTTTTTCGCACCTGGATCACATTTGATTAGGAATTTCCCATCAAGATCAGTGTAGGTTGAATATGGCTGACCTACGACTTCGACTTTTGCTCCAGGAAGTGGCTGCTTCTTCTTGTCTATAACCAAGCCCGATACAGTGTCTTTTTGCACAATGACATCTGCTTTAACCGTAGCGCAAAAGAAAGATAGCATAACTGTCAGCGCTACAAATTTAAGTAATCCTTTTGTTTTCATAATTCATATTAAAAAAACTATACCCAGTTTCGATTATTAAACTGGATCTAAGTTCAGAATCCAGTCCAAATTAATGAAATTGTCTATTGATTGCAAAATTAAAAATAATTCCCATACCCTCCAAATTTTTTGAAACCAGATCGTCGGCCTGCCATTTTTCCGCTTTCGCCTACAAAGTTAGACATTTCTACCGAAAAATCCAAAAATTGTAAAATTATGCGTTCTTAGCATGTCTTTCGTGAAGCGATAGTCGAGTTAAATACAAGTCCTCCCACTATCAGCAACAACCCGACATATGTGGCAGGAGCTATCGTCTCCCCAAGCACCATCGCTATCAAGAACAGCGACAAAAACGGCGATAGATAACACATCTGATTGACCAACGCTGGATTATCCGTAAGCTTCAATGCCATGCCAAAAGTCAAAAACGGAATTCCCATCTCAAAACATCCGATATAAATCCCCGACAGCAGCCCATCCATCGAATCGACATCAATCCCAACAAAGAGTCCACCAATCAGAAGCACCACACTTCCGGCAAAGAACCCAAGGAAAAGCGATACAGTCGTGTCAATATCTTTACTAATACGATTATTCAGCATCCAATACGTAGCCCAGAGCACTGCACTCAGCAATGCCATAAGCACTCCGGCTGCCGACACGCCTCCTTCGATGCCTCCTCCTCCAAGAGAAATACACGCAACTCCTGCCACCGAAACAGCCATGCCGATATACTTACGTCCCGGGATTGGTTCATGATTAAACACAGCAAGCAATATCAATAAAACTATGGGCCAAGCATAATTCACCGGTTGCGCCACCTGTGCCGGCAACATATCATAAGCCCGGAAAAGCACCAAGTAATATATCACAGGATTCAGCACCCCAAGTCCCATTGCTCCGCAAATAGCGTTTCGATGCAACCCCTTCAGCATTCCCCATTTCCTCTCTGCCGTCAACATAAAAGCAAAGATAAGCATAGCCGTCACAGTAGAAACCAACAGCATATCAAACACCGAAAGGCTCCTCAGCGCAATCTTAAAAGCCGTAGCCACCGTCGACCAACTCAACACCGCCACCCCAGCCAACACCACAGATTTACTATTCCTCCTCATCACAATTTATAGCTTATAGCTTCTCTTTAATTGTTACTTGTTGTTTCTGCCCACAAAATTACAAAATATTTAGTTCTATGTATACCGCTTGGATAATAAAATTTGCATATTACACTTTTATTTTGTACTTTTGCAAGTTGAAAGCGGATTTTGGACTTTATTATCACTCTCCGCTCGCTTAATCAATCGATAACAATACCTTTATGGATATTTCCTACAAGTGGCTTAAACGCTATATTAGCTTTAGTGAGTCGCCCAAAGAACTGGCGGCTGCTTTCACTTCTACTGGTCTGGAATGCGACCAAATTGAAGAAGTCGAGTCTATTCGTGGTGGTCTGAGAGGCCTTAAAATCGGTAAGGTCCTCACTTGTGTACCCCATCCCGATTCCGACCATATGCATGTTACTACTGTCGACGTCGGTGGTGATGCCCCTCTCCAGATTGTCTGCGGCGCTCCTAATGTGGCAGCCGGACAGACTGTCGTCGTAGCTACTATCGGCACTGTCCTCTACGATGGCGATAAGGAATTCACTATCAAGAAAGGTAAACTCCGCGGTGTAGAATCTTACGGTATGATTTGTGCCGAAGATGAGATCGGTCTTGGCAATGACCATTCCGGTATAATGGTGCTCCCTGATGATGTCGCTGCCGGAACTGAGGCTGCCGCTTATTTCAATGTGGAAAGCGACTTCCGACTTGAAGTGGAACTTACTCCCAATCGTGTGGATGCCGCAAGCCATTATGGTTGTGCACGCGACCTCAAGGCCTACCAGTGGGCTCAGATCCTCGAGAAGGGTAACGAAGCAAATGTGGAAATGCCGGAAATTAGCCTTCCCGATGTCTCTTCTTTCTCTGTAGACAGAAACGATGGTGCTGTCACTGTAGATGTGGAAGACTCTAAATTATGCCCTCGTTACTGCGGCGTGACTATTCGCGGTGTGAAAGTGGGGGAATCTCCTGAATGGCTTAAGAACCTTCTCGTGGCTGCCGGGCAACGCCCCATCAATTCGATTGTAGACATCACTAATTTCGTTTTGCTCGGAATCGGTCAGCCTCTCCACTGTTTCGACCTTGCTAAAGTGGCTGGAGAGAAAATCGTGGTGCGCACTTGCCCAACCGGCACTAAGTTCACAACTCTTGATGAGGTGGAGCATACGCTTGATGAGAAAGATCTCATGATTTGCGACGCCGAAAAACCAATGTGTATTGCCGGAGTTTTCGGCGGCCTCGACTCAGGCGTGACTGAAGCCACTACTGATGTCTTTATTGAAAGTGCTTATTTTAATCCTACTTCTATTCGCCGTTCTGCCCGCCGTCATGGTCTGAGCACTGATGCATCTTTCCGCTACGAGCGTGGTACAGACCCAAATATCTGTGAGTATGCCGCTAAACTGGCGGCTGTGCTTATCCGCGAAATAGCAGGTGGCGAAATTTGCGGAAATGTCGTGGATTGCTATCCCAACCCTGTATTGCCTGTGGAGATGGATTTCTCTCTTAAATACTGCTGCAATCTGATTGGCAAGGAAATTCCTCGCGACATTATTATCGGTATACTTCGTGCTCTCGAATTTGAAGTGAAAGAGACAGAGGATACAGACATAATTTCAATTAAGGTGCCCACCTATAGGGTTGACGTGACTCGTCCTTGCGACGTGGTCGAGGAAATTCTCCGCATCTATGGCTATAATAATGTGGAATTTGGCACTGAAATGCATGCCAACCTCTCTAAACGAACTGCAGTAGATGAGGCTTACACTCTGCAGCAAGTGGTCAGCAACGACCTTTCGGGCCAAGGGTTCCGTGAGATTATGAATAACTCACTTTCTGCAGTGAAATACTACGATGGCAATGCTGATTTCCCTATTGAGAACTCTGTGAAGGTTATGAATCCTCTGAGCAACGACCTCGGAGTGATGCGTCAAACTCTTCTCTACGGAGGTCTCGAAAGCATAGCCCACAATGTCAATCGCAAGGCCACAGATCTGAAATTCTACGAGTTTGGCAATGTCTATGCATTCGACTCCGCTAAAGAGAAGACTGAAGAAAAGCCCCTCGCTCAATATTCAGAGCATATGGAACTTGCCATCTGGATGACAGGAAACCTTCAGACAGCCTCATGGAATCGTAAGGCTATCGAGTCTACCGTATTCGATCTCAAAGCTACTGTCCTTAATATATTTGAAAAGACAGGCATTGCTGCCTCTGGCCTAAAGATGACGCAGACAAGTGATGAAACTTTCAGTGCAAAACTCGAAATCGCTCACCGAAGCGGTAAGCAACTCGCTGTGCTCGGCATTCTTAGCCGCAAGACCCTGAAGACGCTCGACATTGATCAGGAGGTATGCTATGCTTCTATAAATTGGGATTACCTTTGCAAACTGGCTGCCAAGTTTGAGACCACTTACTCTCCTTTGGAAAAGACGCAACCAGTAAGACGCGACCTCGCTATTTTGCTCGACAAAGAAGTGCCTTTTGATGCCGTGGAAGTTTGCGCACGAAAAGCGGGCGGAAAACTCTTGCGCGACATCAAACTCTTTGATGTCTATGAAGGTCAGAATCTGTTGGAGGGTAAAAAATCTTATGCTGTGGCGTTCACTCTCCAAGATCCGGAGAATACTCTCAAGGATAAGCAAATCGACAGCGTGATGGAAAAAATCATCAAGAGCCTCCAGATCCAACTCAACGCCCAACTCCGCTAATCATCACTTAGCCTAATTAATCCAATTAGACCAATTAGACCAATTAGACTAATTAAAAAGATAAAAAAACTGACAACTGAAAACTAAATAACATGGGAAGAGCATTTGAATTCCGTAAGGCCCGTAAGCTTAAGCGCTGGGGCAATATGTCAAGAACATTCACTCGTATCGGTAAAGAAATTACTATCGCGGTAAAAGCCGGTGGCCCTGACCCCGACATGAACCCACGCCTCCGCATGCTCATGCACAATGCCAAGGCTGCAAACATGCCTAAAGACACTATCGAGCGTGCTATCAAGAAAGCCACAGACAAGGATGCTTCAGATTATAAGGAAATCGTATATGAAGGATACGGTCCATTCGGTATTGCTATCGTAGTGGAAACTGCTACTGACAACAACCAGCGTACCGTGGCTAACGTGCGCAGCTACTTCACTAAGCACGGTGGCTCACTCGGCACTCAAGGTTCTCTTTCTTTCCTTTTCGACCATAAGAGTGTTTTCCATGTAAAGCCTAATCCTGAGACAAGCCTTGAGGATTTCGAACTTGAACTCATGGACCTTGACGCCGAACTTGAGGCTGAAGAGGAAGAATGGCTCATCTACGGTGCTTTCGACCAGTTTAACAATATTCAGAAATTTCTCGAAGGTGCAGGTCTTGAGATTGTCAGCGCTGAATTTGAAAGAATCCCGACCGATTATAAGGACGTGACTCCGGAACAACGCGAGAGCATCGAAAAACTGCTTGAACGCTTCGAAGATGACGACGATGTACAGAACGTCTTCCACAACATGAAGGAAGCCGATGAATAATTTACCGCTAATGAAATACTTCCTTAGAATATTCATGATAGCGGTGGCCATGGTCACCGCTATCCCTTCTTTTGCAGTCTCCGATAAGGAAATGGAGCAGGCAAGAGCCATGGCTGCCAAGCACTATCTAAGATATGCCAACAATGGGTCGGACTATCTTGATAAACTTAACCCCACTTCCATGGCTGAACTTAGCAAGTCGCTCAAGAAGAAGGAGCAAGAAAACATCAAAAGCTTCAATGCTGTGGCGGTGCCGAAGGATTATGCTTCTTGGGACAAACAGAAACTCGTCTCGTATTGGAGCGATACTTTCTTTAAATCCCCGGGACTGAATGCCGACGGCAAGAAGTGCCTCGGTATTTTGGCCAAGAATCTTAATAAGATTAATGTAAGTGCCGCAGCTCCTAAAGAAGCATCCTCTGCAGTTCAAGAGCCGGCAAAAGCGGAGGCTTCCACTACTCCAACACAGGATGCCTCTGCGAATAAGGCTGATGAAACTCCTGTGGCTTCTCCTGCAGATGTAGTTGAGAATGCCACAACAGAGCCGGCAGCCGCTGAAGTTGATGCTGTTATAGCGCAGGCTGAAGCTGATGCAGGAGTGGCTGATGAGCAGACTCCTAAGTCAAGCAATACCGGATGGTATATCGGTATCTTGATTGTGCTCATAGGAGTAGTAGTTTGGCTTGTGATGTATGCGTCTAAAAGCATGAAGGAGACAGGATCCGGACTTGGCGAAAACAAGGATGCAGAAAAAGAAATCCGAGAGACAAAAAAGGCTGCCAAAGAGGAAATCAACAAAATGAGGGAGCAATACGCAAGTTCTCTTTCATCAAAAAATGATGAGATAAAAAGTCTTAAAGCCCAATGCAGTGCTCTTGAGGGTCAACTGGAAGCAGCACGCCGAGATTCTGAAAATCTCAAGCGTGAACTTGCCGCTGCCAAGCAAGCAAGACCTCAACAGCAAGCCCCTATGAGAGAAGCACGGCAGCAAGTGGCTCCCGTAAGAGAGTCCCGTCAACAGGCTGCTCCGGTCAGCGAACCGGCTGCCCAACCAGTTCAGCCGAGAGATCAAAAGCCTCAGGCTCCTCAAGCCAAAGGCCCTGGACTTCCTCCTGTGGTATTCCTTGGAAATGTCAACCAGAAAGGCCTTTTCACCAAAGCGTCGCGTAGCCTTAACATGGAATATTCTGTCTACAAAATGGATATTCCTGATGGACACCACGGAGTATTCAAAGTGGTCAACAATCCAGATATTCTCGACCGTCTGCTCGAAGATCCCTCACTCTGGCTTGCCGGCGGCTGCGTGATTGAGAATCCTGAAGATGCAGATATCGCCACTGAAATCGTCACCCTTCAGGAGGGTGAGGCTCTTTTTGCTGACAACACTTGCCGTGTCACTAAAAAAGCAAGAATAAAATTTATCTGATACCCCGGGCCATGAAACTCTCCGTGATTTCCGACAGATACGGAAAGACAATCTTTATAATTTGCTCTACGATTGCTGTCATAATCTTCTTGATTATCTCCACCAATCTTGTGAAGCAACTTTCAACTCAGGAAAGGGAGAGAATGAATATTTGGGCATCCGCTACTGAGAAAATGGCTCAAGCTGAAGGAAATGCTGATTTTGAATTCCTTCTCAACATCATCGCTCAAAATAATTCTATCCCGGTGATGGTGACTGATGAGGAGAAAAATATTCTTGAATACAGAAACTACGAGCTTCCCGATCGAATTGCCGACGGGGAGCACGTAGCATTTTCAGACCTTACGGAGAAAAACCAGAAATTCCTTCAGCGACGCCTTGACAGAGCAGTTGGAAACAAAGATTTTGAACGTCTGGTGAAAAATGACCCTCACTTCATCAAAGTGGAAGTATATCCCGGCATCAATCAATATATTTATTATGAAGATTCGATTCTTCTTCGCCGGTTGAGCCTATATCCTTATGTGGTGCTCGGGGTTATGATTATTTTGGTCTTTATCATTTATTCTGCTGTGGTCTACACAAAAAAGGCGGAACAAAACAGAGTTTGGGTTGGACTTTCCAAGGAAACAGCCCATCAACTCGGCACCCCTATTTCTTCGCTTATGGCTTGGAGTCAGTATCTCGATGCTTGCGGCACTGATAAGGAGGTGACTACAGAGATTGACAAAGATGTAAAGCGCCTGTCGAAAATAGCAGAGAGATTTTCTAAGATTGGATCAAGGCCCAATCTCGAACTTGAATATCTTAACCAAACTATTGAATCCTCACTTGAATACATGCGGGGACGCATTTCCGGTAAAGTATCTTTAAATTTCCATTTTGGAGAAGACGACTACGGAGTCTTAGTCTCTACAAGCCTTTTTGAATGGGTGATGGAAAACCTAACTAAAAATGCTGTAGACGCTATGGCAGGAGTTGGCGAAATTCATATCACTACCGGACGCGCAAAAGACTGTGTTTGGATTGAAGTCAGAGATACAGGAAAAGGTATAGCACGAAAAAATTTCAACAAGGTATTCAATCCCGGATATACCACGAAAGAAAGAGGATGGGGACTTGGGCTTACACTCGTAAAAAGAATCATAGAGGAATATCACGACGGAAAAATCTTCGTCAAAGAATCTGAACTCGGTAAAGGCACCACCTTCCGAATAGAACTCCCCGAAGCCAAACCCTAACCCCCAATAGGGATGAATGCATAAAATTCCAAACTCTAAATTAAAAATCCAAAATTAAATTCAAAATTCAAAATTAATATAAGATGACCATCTTCATAGTAGGCTATATGGCGTCTGGAAAGACGACATTCGGAAAGGCACTTGCGCGCAAAACGGGCATGCAACACATTGACCTTGATTTCTACATCGAGCAGCGTTATCATGCCACTATCAGAGAAATATTCGCATCTAAGGGTGAGGCTGAGTTCCGCCGAATTGAGGCTTTCGTGCTTCGTGAAGTAGGAGAAATGGAAGACGTCATTATCTCCTGTGGCGGGGGGACTCCCTGCTTTGGAGACAATATGGACTACATGAATTCGCGGGGCTTGACCGTCTGTCTTAACGCCTCTGACGATGTCATTGCACAAAGAATTATTCAGGCTGGCAATAAACGTCCGCTCATGGCAGGCAAATCGCGAGAACAAATATTGGAATCTATAGGAGAGCATATGGCCGTTAGGGCTCCATTCTACAACAAAGCGAAAATTAACATTTCCGGAGATCTCCTCGAAAATAAGTCTCAAATAGCCGAATCAGTAGATAACTTTGTGAAAAATTATATGCACAATTTGGAAGAATTGGAATAATTTGTTAATTTTGCCATTGCGGATTTGGCAATGCTCTCTTCTGAATGATTGTGGAAGCAGCCTGAATCCGGATTATCTGACTAAAACCTATGAGCCATGAATGAAGAAGTAGTTAAGGAAAAGGTTACTAAGATCGATATCCAACCTCTATTGAGGCATACTCAAATGCTTAAGGATGGCGATGGCACTGATATCTCCATACTCGCCAACTATCCGGACACTGACGAAACAAGAATGCTTCTCACTCCGGAGGCATGTGGCCTACTTACCTCTGCCGGCATGAAGGTGTCAATGGAAGAGGGAGCAGGAGTTGACATTGCTTTCAGCGATGATGCTTATGCCGAATACGGTGTGAAAATTGTCAGTCGAGAAGAAGCCCTCGGAGCGTCTGTAGTGCTTTCTTTCCAACCCCTTCGTCCAGCCGATATAAGACTGATGAAGCAAGGAAGCACACTTCTATGTACCATGGCTTCCGGGCTCATCGACAAGGAGTCGATAAAAGCACTCCTTGAAATGGACATCACTATGGGATGCCTTGACAATATGTATAGCCATAACGACACCCCAATTTTCGCTGATATTATCGACGAAATAGATGGCAGAGCCGCCATTATGTACGCCCAAGAGAATCTGTCTTATCTTGGCGGTGGCAAAGGAGTGCTTCTTGCAAGCGTGGCTGGTATTAACCCCTGTGAAGTCCTTATTATTGGCGATGGCACCGATGTGTATTCTGCCGCTAAAGCCGCCTTGAATATGGGTGCACAGGTCACTGTCATCAACAATGACGTGTCGATGCTTGCCGTGGCACGCGAATTCTGCGGTCCTCAGATCCAGACAATAATGATCCATCCTCGCGTGCTTTATAATAAAGTCAAAACTGCTGATGTAATTCTACTTGGCACCACCACCCGACCTTTTGAATTCCCCAAAAACCTGTCGGCTGTGATGAAAGATAGTGCTTACGTACTCGACTTTAAAGACTCCCATCCATCAGTATCAGTTCCTCGCACTGTGGCGATGGCGATAAGCAATGTTATGGTCAATTTCTTGGATGAACTTCGTATCAAGAATTGTTTTGACAGCATGATTTCCACCAACGAGGGTGTGCGCCAAGGAATTGTGACATACCACGGTAAACTTGTCGACAAACTGGTAGGATCTTATACCGGACTTCCCGCTGTAGATTTATCGGTGATGCTTGCCGGTCGAAATTAAGAGGCCCGGGATTCATAATCTTTTGAGTCGGATGAGGATTATCCATATCCTTTCGTCAGTAATGTGGTCTGGCGTCGAACGCTATGCCCTTGATATTTGTCGCCACTGTTGCAATAATGGCGACGAAGTGCTTGTCATCACTCGCGATGCGCGTGCTGTCGACGATGTGTTTCGTCGAAATGAAATCCCTATAAGGTTTGTCCCTCTGGGAGGCTTCTTGTCTTATCATGCTGTGAAAGGAATTTGTGAAGTCATCAACGAAAGTAAGATGCCAACAGTGATTCATTGCCATGACACTCGCGATGCTTTCGCAGCCCTGACAGCGAGAAGCATGCTTGGAAGAAATGACATCAAGGTCCTTTTAACTTGGCACTATGTCAAGAAAGCCGGCAAATCTCCTTTTCATCGATTCGTATATCGCAACGTTGACAATCTTATTTTTGTATCTCATACGGCAAAGGCTAAATTCTTTTCCGGACGGCATTGGAAAGGAAAATATTCCGAAGATGAAATAAACTCTACCGTAATTCATAATAGTCTTAACATAGATCTTGAGCAGGTAGTGCCTGAGCCATCAAAAGGTCCGGTGGTCGCTACCTACCTTGGACGTCTTGCCCCCGACAAAGGAATTGAAGATATCATTGATGCACTGAAAAATCTTAAAGATCTGAAGTTGCGCTTTAGGATTGTTGGGACTGGTCATCCGGATTACGTAGACTCTTTGCGTAGGCGCGCTCTCAATGCCGGAGTGATGCACATGATAGACTGGCCGCGCCATCGCGAAAACACACAGGAATTCATCCGACTTTCGCATTTTGGAGTCCTTCCTTCTGCTGCTCCTGAAGCCTTTGGGATGTCAAACATCGAATTCATGAAAGAGGGACGCCCTATAATAGCCACTGATAATGGAGCGCAACGCGAATACATCACCAGCGGGAAAGAGGGGATACTTGTGCCCCCGCACAATTCCGAGCGACTTTCTTGGGAAATGAAAAGACTCGCACTCTCATCAGATGTGCGCTCAGCAATAGGGAATGCAGCCCGACAGCGCTTTGAATCGCAAATCTCCTGGCCCCACTTCATATCAAAATTATATCCCCTTTATCAAGAATAACAAAAACAAATTTTAT
>CAZCZX010000005.1:29656-33002 GCA_964503095.1 uncultured Sangeribacter sp. | reverse complement strand
ATCCCGCGTAGATCGCCCATTGCGTTTCCTATTCTCCCCCTCTCCCAAAAGATAATATCCCTTTATCTCCACAAAGGGAAAGCTGATGAAAAAAGAGAGTGGAAATTTGGTGGTTTGGGGGAAATGCGCTACTTTTGCGATATGAAATTGTTTCGCGTATTTTTAGAAGGAGGCCATTCTTTGGCTTTTTCATTGGCTTTGGCAGCCGGAGGGCTCGGTTTGTCACTCCCTACTTATGCCCAAATACCTACAAACTTCACCGACCCATTGAGCCAGGGAGACCTGTATAGGGCTGCCAGGATGCTTTCAATGGGCAATCCTTTGGGCACTCTTGATCAGACAGCGTTGAGTGCTGATGACTTCCTGTCGATGAGTCCGGAAATGCAGGCTGAATGGTTGGCACTCAATGGTGCAGCGCTTTTTGATCGTGGAGACGCTGAGTGCCTGGAAGTGCTCAACCGCCTTGCATCTGAGTTTCCGACCAATCCGAAAGCCACACAGGCAATCCTCACCATTGGCGACTGGCATTGGCTTCATCATGATTGGCATGAAGCCCTTGATGAATATGCGAAAGTCGACATTGCAAATCTCGCCCCAGAACAGCGAAACCTATATTCCTACCGAAAAGCCTTGGCTTATATCAAATGCGGTCTCCCCTTACAAGCGGAACCCCTCTTAGCCGAACTTGCCCAAAAGCCCGAATACGCGCGAGCAGCAAAATACTACACCGCCTACCTCCATTATCTGAATAAGGATTACGACACAGCCTATGAGATGATGAAGGAAGTCGCTTCTGATGATAATACATCATTAACCCACAATAATATATCAGAAGTAGCAAAGACAGAAAATCCGACTTCAAGGCGAGGAAGACGTGGCACGATGGCGAGCCGCCCAACACTTGCACCAACCGACCGCCAGTATGTTTCCGATGGCATTGAACCCCTCTACTACATGTCGCAGATAGAATACCTGCGCGGAGAATATGATGACGTAATCGACCACTCCCTCACCCTGATGGCTAAAAGTCCGGTGGAAGAACTATTGCCTGAACTTCATCGCATAGCCGGTCTCAGCTATTTCAAAAAAGGAGACTATACCCAGGCACGCCCTCACCTCGAAGAGTTTGTGGCTGCTGTTGACGCTCCCAACGATGACGCCCTCTACGCCTTGAGCGCGCTCCAATATGCCGATGGCGACCTGACCGAAGCAGAAAAGAACCTTCGGACACTCACCGACCGCAACAATGCCATATCGCAAGGCTCCTATTTATATTTAGGACAGATAGCAGAACAAAAGGGCGACATGAATGCAGCCGCAATGGCATTCGACAAGGCTGCTACCTTGGCATTCGACGAAAATGTGGCAGAGACTGCCCTTTACAACCATATCGTGGCACTGACCAAAGGCGGAAATGCTCCTTTTGCAAGCAATGTCGCTGCTCTTGAGAATTTCTTGAAGAAATATCCAAATTCCAGATATGCTTCCGAAGTGCAGGAAAGTTTGGCTTCTGCATATTTCCATGAGCATGACTACACGAAGGCCCTCTCTTATATTAACAAGGTGAAGAATCCTTCAAAAGAGACTCTCGCCACAAAACAAAAGATACTTTATAAACTGGGCACAAGCGAAATCACTTCAGGGCGCTTGGAGGCTGCCATCTCTCATCTACGTGAGGCAGCCGACATGAGAAGCACTGATGCCAATCTCGCTGACGATGCACGAGTATGGTTGGGTGAGGCACTCTATGGATCGGGCGACTTCAGAGCCGCAGCCACTGCTTATGCCTCAGCCTTAAAAGGGAATATCTCACGCGACAACAAGATCAATGCACGCTACGGACTTGCATATTCCCAATTTAAGAACAAAAACTGGAAAGAGGCTCTGAAAAACTTCGCTATCGTGGCAGAGAGCAGCGATGCCTCATCAGCCATGAAAGGAGATGCTCTCGTGCGAGAAGGTGATTGCCTCCTTTATTCAGGCGACTACAAAAAGGCGGCAGAAAAATATCTACGTGCCTCACGAGAAGGAGCAGGGGATGCAGAATATGCCACATTCCGATACGCTGTAGTGATGGGAGTCACTGAAAGCACCGATTCAAAAATGAAGAAACTTAATGCCTTCTTAAAAGAACACCCT
Organism: uncultured Sangeribacter sp.; assembly: GCA_964503095.1. Taxonomy (GTDB): domain Bacteria; phylum Bacteroidota; class Bacteroidia; order Bacteroidales; family Muribaculaceae; genus Lepagella. Next base: position 30,863 of record CAZCZX010000005.1, on the reverse strand, counting down.
GATTCAAAATGGACTTCGGAAGTGCTTCTTGAAGCTGGCAACACAATGGCGGCTCTCGATCAGCCCGACAAAGCAGCACCTTACTTCGAGCGTCTAAAACACGAATATCCAAAAGACAATAAGACACGCGCTGGATCGCTTGCACTTGCACTCGCATATATGAAGCAGGGGGAGACCGAGAAAGCAAAGAAAGCTTATATGGAGGTGATACGCAACTGGCCCACCAGTGAGGAGGCTTTGTTAGCAAACGATGACATGCGAACGATTTGCGCTGCCGACGGCAGTTTAGTGGAATATGCCCACACTCTTGCCTCCATTAATGGAGCCCCTCAGATCGACCCGGATGAGATGGATGCCATCACCTTTGAGGCAGCGGAGACCGTCTATGCCGCCAACCAGAACAACACTGCTCCCCTTGAGCAATATGTGAAAAACTTCCCCGACGGTCGATATCTCGCAAATGCTCTTATGGACTTGGCTGAGGCTGCCGATAATGCAGGGGATGACACCAAGACCCTTATATATCTCAACCGTCTGATTTCAGACAGAGGAGACTCTCCTCAAATAGGGGCTGCGCTATTCCTAAAGGGAGACTTGCTTGAAAATTCGGGCAATCGGAGCAAAGCACTTGAAGCATATCTCGACCTGGAAAAGAGGGGAGGATCTGAGTTTGCTCCCGAAGCCACGGCAGGAGTGATGCGTACTACAGACAACGCCTCCCAGCGCCTTGAATATGCACAGCGGCTCCTTTCGATGGCTGGAGTGTCGGCTGAGGATGCTGATGAAGCCCGATTCTACATGGCCTCGGGAATGCTGCATAGCAATCAGACGCAAGCAGGTGTCAAGGCATTGAAGCAACTTGCAGAGTCACCAAACTCTATCTCAGGGGCCAGAGCCGCAGTTGAACTTGGTGATTGGTATCTGGAGCAAGGAGATGTCAAAAAGGCACTTGACGTGTTGGAGAAATTCACCGACGCAGGATCAGTACAAGCCTATTGGTTGGCAAGAGGATTCATATCTTTAGCCGATGCCTATCATGCCGATGGCAACGACTATCTTGCCAAGGAATATCTTAAGAGCCTACTGGATAATTATCCCGGGGATGAGGATGATATCAAAGAGGCTATTTCAGAAAGGCTGAATAAATATTAAGACATGAAGAGAGGAATATTTATATTAATTGGATTGATGTCTATGGGGATGTCGG
>CAZCZX010000005.1:17267-29556 GCA_964503095.1 uncultured Sangeribacter sp. | reverse complement strand
GACATGAAGAGAGGAATATTTATATTAATTGGATTGATGTCTATGGGGATGTCGGCTCAAAATCTATCAGAGTCTGTGACTGTGGAAGGAAGGTATCAGCCCGAGGTGATTGCGGCTGATAGAATACCTGTGCTTCCTACAGCATTGACACTAAAGGTGCCTGATTCCCCTATGAGCTACGACCGCAATGGAGTCATAGCGGCATTTGCACCCGATGCGCTTCCGATGGAGGCTACAGGATGGAAAGCCACAAAAGCCTTCGACATATCAAAAGGCTATATCAATGTATTTTTAGGCAGTTGGCTAAATTCATCTCTGTCTGCCGGCTACAATGCCATAAATACAGCCAATACTCGCCTTAACATATATCTCCAGCACAATTCTACATCACTCTGGCAAGCATGGAAAGAAAATGCTGCATCCGGCACTCCGGCAGCCGACAAGCGTTTCCGATATGACGAGAGCATCGGGGCCAACCTTAAGCAGAGATTTGACAATGCTGGTGATTTGACAGCCGCTCTGCAATATCATTTTGGCTATTTTAATTATTATGCCACTACTATTGGCCCGGTAAAAAATGGAAGAATAGAGGCTCCCACTCAAAATCTCAATGATGCATACGCAAATTTAGTCTGGACCGGCACCGTAAATGAAAATTTCACCTACTCTGCTGATGCCGACGTTAGATATTTCGGCTACCGAGATGCATACCTTCCCCTCCCCAACAACTTCAACGAATTAGCCAAAGAAAAAGGAACTCGTGAGACAGCTATCAATATAGGTGGAAAGATGACCGCCAAAACTGGCAAAAGAGGGTTGATTGAACTTGGACTTCGCTATTCCGGAGTGATTAATTCGGTTGGCAACGACATGAATCGAGGTGAACTGCTACCTTCCTATCTCTATACAGGAAAAACATTCTCGATGAGGTTCGGACTAAATGCCGCAGTGGTAGGCAACGGCCACCGGACACAGGTGAGGATTGCACCCGACGTGATGTTTTCAGCAAGAAAGGGGATTCTGGCATTTTCTGCTAAAGCCGGAGGCGGCACATATTTCCGCACACTTGCATGGGCACACATGTATGACTACTATTCCGATCCGGGAATGGGATGCCATCAAGCTGCATACTCCCCTATTGACGCGCTTATGTCATTTCAGTTAAATCCGGGAGGAAGATGGACATTCGGAATTGAAGGGGGATGGCGCACTACTCTCGACGAGACATTCGGAGGTTATTATCAAGCGTTGCTCAACAATCTGGAATTGCCTGAAAATGCGTTTTCAGAGTCAGGAAAAATCTATGGATTTAGTCTGAGAGCCAATGCCGGATACAAGTTTAACAGATATTTTGCACTTAGCGGAAGATTTGCCTGGCAACCTCAGGATGGCAGCAAGGGATACTTCAATGGTTTTGACAGAGCTGCCATTACTACTGAGGTGTCGGCGGAATCTTCACCAAATGATAAACTCTCCATTGGGCTTGACTATCGTCTGAGGGCAAAGAGGCTATTGCTGCCAGGATGCATGAGTCGCCTAAACTTGCGTGGAGAATATCGGATTACTGAAAAAATAAGTGTAGGACTCGAATTAAACAATTTGCTCAACCGGCATGAAGAAATGCTTCCTGGCTTGGCTCTGGAGGGATTCAATGCATCTGCCGGGCTGCAGATTACTTTCTAATGAAACCTAAAATAAGGATAATTTGTTAAGTCTATACCCGGAAGGGCTTAATTATGGAAAGGACAAATACATGAAAGAGAAGGATAAGAAAGATAAGAATAAAAAAGAGGAGAATGAGAAGGAATTGAGACTGACTTATTCTAATGAAGACGACCGAGCCTATGGATTGGCAGGGATGGCCATATCCTTAGCCGCACTTAATGCTTTCGACCGTATTGCTGAGGTGAATCTTGACGGCGACGACGGCTCGATGGTAGAATTCTCTAATGAATATTATTTCAGTGGAAGCCCATCTATCTCACCCAAGAGCACTTGGGACAATCTTGTGCAGAATTTTCATATCACCGCTTCTATGGTGATCAGCAACATAATGTCTCGCTCAATGGTGAGGATGCACCGTGATGTGCCAATGGAGTTGCTTGGCACTATCCATGACGAGATACTTCGTGAAGGGCGCGACAGTTGCGGCCTTGAAGATGATGAGATTGATGCGCTCTTCAACCGCACGCTGAGTTATTCTCGCCGCATATTTGCAAACCCTCGCCTTCATCCCGCCATTGATGAATTTGCACGCATCATTTCACGCCGTCGCACTCTCAGCGGAAATGAGATAAAAGATGAGTTGCGTCTTTTGCAGATAATTTAATTCTGCTTTTGCAAGCGAAATTTGAAGATCATTGGTCAATACAGTTGGGGAATAAACTATCTACGGAGATGAGTGTAGAAGAGATGCAGAGGATGGTGGATGAGTGGATTCAGAAGATAGGGAAGGGGTACTTTCCACCTTTGGCCAATATGGCCATTCTCACCGAAGAAGTAGGGGAATTGGCACGCGTCATTGTGCGGAAATATGGTCCGCAAGTGGCTAAGGAAAGTGACTTGGACAAAAATTTGGAAGAGGAGTTGGCAGATGTGCTTTGGGTAGTGGTTTGCCTGGCAAACCAGACCGGCGTAGACCTGACCGACGCATTCCGAAAGACCCTTCTCAAAAAAACCGAACGAGACAAAAACCGCTTTCAAACTAACAACTAAATCATGGAAAATAAAGCAATAATCGAATGCGTGCCAAATTTTAGCGAGGGACGCGACAAAGCAAAGATCAAAGAAATCACTGACGCTATCCAGAGCGTAGAAGGAATCAGTCTCCTTGACGTGGATCCCGGAGAGGCAACCAACCGTACAGTGGTGACTTTTGTAGGAGAACCGGAGGCGGTGGTTGAGGCTGCATTCCAAGGCATAAAGAAAGCAGCAGAAGTAATCGACATGACCACTCACCACGGAGCGCATCCTCGTATGGGCGCCACCGATGTGTGTCCGCTCATTCCCGTGTCAGGAATCACTCTCGAGGAGTGTGCTGCCCTTGCAAGAAAACTTGCAGAGCGCGTTGCCAACGAACTGAACATTCCCACTTATTGCTATGAAGCCGCAGCATTCCGTCCGGAAAGGAAGAATCTCGCAGTCTGCCGCGAAGGGGAGTATGAAGCACTTCCTAACAAGATGGGCTCCGAAGAAAAAGGTCCTGATTTCGGCAACCGACCATATGATGAAGAAGTGGCTAAGACTGGTGCCACTACAATTGGAGCCCGCGACTTCCTTATAGCCGTCAATTTCAACCTTAACACTACCTCCACTCGCCGCGCGAACGCTATCGCTTTTGATGTGCGCGAGAAAGGACGCCCTATGCGCGAAGGTGGAAAGGTGACAGGAAAACCAATCAAAGATGAAAATGGAAAACCGGTGATGATTCCCGGCACGCTGAAAGGGACAAAAGCCATCGGATGGTATATCGACGAATACGGAATCGCCCAGGTTTCGATGAATATCACCGACATAGAGCAAGTGCCTCTTCACGTGGCTTTTGATGAAGTTTGCAAGAAAGCGGATGCCCGCGGTGTGCGTGTCACCGGCACGGAAATCGTCGGTCTTGTTCCGAAACGCACATTGATTGATGCCGGCAAATATTTCCTCCATAAGCAGCAGAGAAGCACTGGCCTACCGGAAAGTGAGATAATTCGCATTGCCATTAAATCTATGGGCCTCGACCAGCTCACAGCATTCGACCCCAAGCAAAAGATAATTGAATATTTGATCGCCGACGATTCGGAAAAGAAACTCATCGATCTTACAGCAAAGGGATTTGCAGAAGAGACTGCATCTGAATCCCCGGCACCGGGTGGAGGCAGCATATCTGCTTATATGGGAGCACTTGGTGCAGCCCTCGGCGCAATGGTGGCTAATCTATCTGCACATAAGGCTGCTTACGACGACCGTTGGGAAGAATTCTCCGATGCTGCGGAAATAGGCCAACACCTTATGGACGAACTTCTACATCTTGTAGATGAAGACACCGCAGCATTCAATAAGATCATGGCGGTGTTCGCAATGCCGAAAAAGACCGATGAGGAAAAGGCAGCCCGAGCAGCTGCATTGGAAGAGGCGACACTCTACGCCACTCAGGTGCCTTTGAATACCATGAAGAAGGCATATGAAGTGTTCGACCTTGTAGAGAACATGGCTGCCGACGGCAATCCCGCTTCTGTGACTGACGCCGGAGTAGGAGCTCTCGCGGCGAGAGCAGCCGTAAGGGGCGCCGGACTCAACGTGCGCATCAATGCTGCCGGACTTAAAGACCGTCAAATGGCGGAATCACTTGTCGCTGAGGCAGCCGACCTCGAACGCCTTGCAGAACAACGAGAAAAATCCATCCTCGACATCGTCAACTCCAAAATATAAGAGCCCAGCGACAAATGAAACCAATACGTGTCAATCTGCTTGTCAAGATTCTGATTGCAATTGCCCTTGGCATTGCGGCAGGCAATTTCTTCCCGGTGTGGGCAGGAAGGATCTTTATGACCTTCAACGCAATTTTCAGCCAATTCCTCGGATTCCTCATTCCCCTCATCATTCTTGGCTTCGTGGCTCCAGCTATCGCCGAAATAGGGAAGAATGCAGGCAAGATGCTCGTATGGACAGCCCTGATTGCATATGTCGCCACAATCATGTCCGGGTTCCTGAGCTATGGGGTAGGGGAGGCCATTTTCCCTCATCTGATTTCTCCCGACAACATGAAAGGCATCACAGAAGGACATGACCTTCAGCCTTACTTCAACATCGAGATGCCCCCTCTGATGGGTGTGATGACAGCTTTAGTCACCGCTTTCACCGTGGGCATATGCCTTTCGCGCATGCAAGGAGAAACTCTGAAAAAATGTCTGACAGAATTCCGCGACATTGTCCAGATGACAATCGGCGGCGCAATCATCCCCCTTCTTCCTTTATATATCTTCGGCATCTTCCTCAACATGACTGTATCGGGGCAGGTGATGGGGATTCTCACTGCATTTGCCAAGATAATCGGTGTGATTTTTGCACTCCACATATTCCTCCTCATATTCCAATATTGCATTGCAGCCCTATTCGTCAGAAGAAATCCATTTAAACTGCTTTGGACCATGTTGCCGGCATACTTCACTGCTCTCGGCACTCAGTCTTCTGCAGCCACAATTCCAGTCACATTGCGACAGGCCATAAAGATGGGAGTCAGCGAGGATGTTGCCGGATTTGTCATTCCGCTTTGCGCCACAATTCATATGTCAGGCAGCGTCATGAAAATAGTCTGCTGTGCATTGGCATTGATGATCATGCAAGGTCATCCCTACGACATCAGTATGATGTCCGGATTCATATGCATGCTTGGAATCTCGATTGTGGCTGCCCCCGGAGTGCCGGGAGGGGCGATAATGGCTTCTCTTGGAATTTTGGCAAGCATATTGGGATTCTCAGAAGGTGACCAGGCTCTCATGATAGCACTCTACATCGCTATGGACAGTTTCGGCACAGCCTGCAACGTGACAGGCGACGGATTCATTGCCCTTATCATCGACTTCTTCTTCGGAAAGAAACCCACCCCCCAGCCCCTTAACCCTTAACTCTTAACCCTTCACCCTTGACTCTTGACCCTCAACCCTTCTCAGCTCGCTGAGAGAGGGGTGTAGATAAGTTTTTATTAAAAATCGCAAATTATTGGTGTTTGCATTCGCAAATTTGAAATAATTTATGTAATTTTACGCTCGAATTTTCACTCTCGAAGATTCGAGCGCATTTTATCACTGAGAAAACCTTCAACTACGACTATGTCCGAGCCAATCTATCATATTCCAGCCTTGCTGCCGCAGACCCTTGAATGTCTTGACATTAAGCCAGACGGCATCTATGTCGACGCCACTTTTGGGGGAGGCGGACACTCTCGTGCAATATTGGAGCGTCTCGGTCCGAATGGTCGGTTGCTTGGATTCGATCAAGATGAAGATGCAATGGCAAACGCTCCCGACGATCCACGCTTCACCTTCGTCAGAAGCAACTTCCGCTTCATGCAAAATTTCTTGCGTTTCTATGGAGTTGACAAGGTAGATGGCATTCTTGCCGACTTAGGGGTGTCTTTTCATCACTTTGACGAAGCAGAACGTGGATTTTCTTTCCGCGCTGATGCTCCTCTCGATATGCGCATGAATCAAAAAGCACCCCTGACAGCAGCCCAGCTTCTTGAGCAATATGACGAGCGCGACCTCATATCTCTTTTCCGCACATATGCCGACCTTAAAGACCCGGCTAAGGCTGCCAAGGCAATCATTGCAGCCGAAAAAAATGCCCCTATCTCCACCACTTTTCAACTTGCAGAAGCAGTCAGACCGGGGCTCAATCCAAAAGCAGAGAAGAAAGAGATGGCACAAGTGTTTCAAGCACTTCGTATTGCCGTCAACTCCGAGATGGATGCGCTCACCACGCTCCTCTCTTCTGCTCCCAAGATGCTTAAGGAAGGTGGACGGGCAGTGATACTCACATATCACTCTGTGGAAGACAGAATCGTGAAGAATTTCTTCCGTTCCGGAAATGCCGAAGGAAAAGTAGAGAAAGACTTTTTCGGGAAAGTGCTTTGCGACTGGAAGGCTATCACACGCTCCCCAATCACGGCAGATGCTGAGGAAGTGGAACGCAACCCTCGAAGCCGAAGCGCAAAGCTCCGGGCGGCCGAACTCTCAGTCAAGAACTAAAATTAAATCCATATCCCCGATATCTCTAATAACTCTGATATCTCTGATAAAAAAAGGACAACAAAATAATAGGATGGCAAAAAATAACTATAACAAAGCAGCCGATAAGAAAAGCAAAAGGGGTTTCGGTAAGACAGTAACCAATACTGTGAGACGCAACACCGACGACCTTCGCAACGGACGTGCCATTTCGATTGAGTATTTCAAGCGAAACGCATGGCTCATCATAGCTATCATCACGGCTCTCATTGGAGTAATGGGGCTCCGATACCGCACAAAGACCAGAATGTCGGAAATAAAGACTCTCAATAGGGAACTGCAACGCGCAGAAAGCGAGAAACTGCACGAAAAGGCTTGGTATATGACTCTTATACGTGAGACTGAACTGACGCGTCTGACTACTGAGAAACATCTCGGGCTTAAGTATCAGGAAGAGCCCCCGGTAGTGGTAGAATGTGAAGGACTTAACTCAATTCAATAATAGGCGAGACTATGGCAGCAGCAAAAGGTGGTAATAAATATCGCATTTTCATTCGCTACGGTGTCATCACCGGAGCTTTCCTGCTTATGGCTTTCGGAATCATCTGGAACATGTTTCGCACCACTGTCGTCGAAGCTTCCGCTTGGAATGAACGGGCTGAAAAGCAACTCTCCCGAATCGACACTATCGCTCCCGAGAGAGGAAGCATCCTTGCAGCCAACGGAAACATTCTCGCTTGCAACGTAAAAGTCTGCGACATTAAGATCGACATGCGCCACAATAAGATGAAGGGAATGAGCAAAGAAAAATTGACAGCAAAACTTGACTCCCTTGCCGACACTCTCGACATAATATATCCTCGGTTCGACCCTCAAAAAGCGGATGCAGCCACAAGGAAAGAGAAATCTTGGCGCGTAAGATTCCACAAAGAATTGGAAAAAGAGCATAAGGACCGCACTCGATCTCTCACTATAGCGCGACACAGACCTCTTGAGGAATTTGACTCAGCTCGTAAATTTGTTTTTATTCGCGACTTCAAAGGCGCCGGATTCCGATGCCCTATGTATAAAGAAGAACATTCTCGACGCATATATCCTTACGGTAAGATGGCAAACCGAAGCATCGGTCGTGTGCATGAAGTGGTGAAAGACTCCACTAAACGGAAAGGTGAAATTCATGGTTATTCAGGCCTGGAAAAAGACCTTGACTCTCTGCTCTACGGAAAGCCTGGATATGCAAAGCAAGTGCCTCTCACTAAAGGTTATGGCACTTGGGTCACGACGCCTCCCACTCCGGGATACGACCTTCTTACTACAATCGACATTGACCTTCAAGACATTGTGGAAGAAAGCCTACAGGATATATGCTCTGAGACCAACTGCGAATGGGGCACAGCCATTCTCATGGAAGTGGAGACGGGTGAGATCAAAGCCCTCTCAAGCATAGAGAGAATGCCCGACGGATCTTACGGCGAAGCTCTCAACCGTGCTGTGCTTCCATACGAGCCCGGGTCTGTAATCAAACCAATCTCTATGATGATTGCTTTTGAGGATGGAATAGTGAAAAGCGTCAACCAGACTGTCGACTGCTCTCCTTTCCAAAGGACAAGCGACCCGCATGCTCCAACTGTTAAGACTATGAAGCAAGTGATCGAAATGTCGAGCAACACAGGCATTGCCCGTATCATATTCCAAAGATATGCAAGCGACCCGGCAAAATATCATGACCGTCTTGCCTCAATCGGTTTTTTCGATAAAATCAATTCCGGAATTGCCGGCGAGCAGATTCCTCAAGTGCGCCGACTCGAAGCACAGAATAGCAAAGGGCAACCCATAACCCTGACTTCAAGACATCTTGACTTGGCACGCCAGGCTTACGGCTACAACACTATGATACCCCCTTTGTATACTTTGGCTTACTACAATGCCATTGCCAACCACGGACGCTTGGTGAGGCCTCACTTGGTGCGTGCTCTCAGATCCGAAAAGGGTGATTCTGTGATTCCAATAAGCTACATTCGCGACCAGATATGCTCTCCTGAGACTGCTGAAAAGGTGAAGCAATGCATTCATGAAGTGGTGTGGGGCGACCATGGCACAGCCCGACTTGTACGCGACGACCGTGTTAAGATTGTCGGTAAGACCGGAACCGCATTCCCCGTGGAGAAGGGTCAGTATAACGCCGCTAAACGTCGTTTCGCTTTCGCCGGATTCTTCCCGTATGAAGCACCAAAATACAGTTGCATGGTCTTAGTGCAAGGAGCCGCCGGACTTAGCGCCAACCGCACTTCCGGACAGGTGATGAAGCAAATTGCGCTAAAGATGAATGCCCGCGGTATGCTGATGGACACTCCGCAACTAAAAGGCACTCACTCCTCCGACCGACCTTTGATTGCCGCAAGTTTTGGAAACGACTCTCAAAAAATAGCAAGCACACTGGCCCAACCGGTGAAACAGGCAAAACCTAAAAAGGATTATCCATCCGGAAAAGTGCCTGACGTAACCGGCTATGACCTTCGCTCTGCAGTCAATCTGCTCGAAAGTCGAGGCCTCAATGTCTCAATTCAAGGTGCCGGTCGGGTGGTGTCGCAGTCTATTCCCCCCGGCACAGAGGCTGTCAGAGGAAGAAAAATCTCAATTCGCCTCTCAATTTAAAACGGAAAACGGAAAAACGGAAAACTACAATATATGACTACTAAATTATCTACACTGCTCAAAGATATCAAGCCTCTCGAAATAGTGGGAGACGTTGATAAAAATATAGTTGCACTGGAAAGTGATTCCCGAAAGGTGCAGAAAGAAGGTATGTTCGTCGCTGTGCGCGGCGTGACTACCGACGGACACAAGTATATTCCCGTAGTGGCTTCTGCCCACGTAGGGGCTATTGTTTGCGAGACCATGCCTTCGCAATTTGAGCCAGGAATCACATATATCCGCGTAGATGACTCTTCAGATGCTCTCGGAAGGCTCGCTTCCGCCTGGTATGGACATCCGTCACAAAACTTGAAACTCGTAGGAGTGACCGGCACCAACGGAAAGACCACAACTGCAACACTCCTTTATGAGATGGCTCGCTTGGAAGGATTCGAAGCCGGACTTATCTCCACCGTTTGCAATTATGTGGGCACACGCGCCATCCCCACAACTCACACTACTCCCGACCCTCTTACCCTCAACAGCCTCCTGGCTGAGATGGTGGATGCCGGATGCGAATATGCATTCATGGAAGTTTCAAGCCATGCTGCTCAGCAGAAGAGAATCGCCGGCCTGCATTTCAAGGGTGGCATTTTCTCCAATCTCACACGCGACCACCTTGACTATCATGGATCGGTAGAAAACTACATGAACGCTAAGAAAGCATTCTTCGACATGCTCCCCGACACTGCTTTTGCTCTTGTAAATATCGACGACAAGGCTGGTCGCTATATGCTTCAGAATACAAAAGCAAAGAAGTATACCTACTCCCTTCGCAGCGATGCAGATTTCCGCGGTAGAGTAGTGGAAAGTCGTCTTGACGGAACTCTTCTCTCACTCAACGGAAAAGAAGTGGAAGTGCAATTCACAGGACGCTTCAATGCCTACAACCTGACTGCTGTATACGGTGCTGCTTATTTGGCTGGACTCCCAAAAGATGAATTGCTTGTCAACATGAGCAAACTTGTCCCTGTGGCTGGTCGGTTCCAGACTTTCCGCAGCCCCGACGGCGTGACCGCCATTGTTGACTACGCACACACTCCTGATGCGCTCGTAAATGTACTTGATACAATCCGCGAAATCGTTGGCTCCGATGGATATATATGCACTGTGGTTGGTGCAGGAGGCAACCGCGACCATGGTAAGCGTCCTATGATGGCACAGGAAGCTGCGTGCCGCTCCGACAGGCTTATCCTTACCTCCGACAACCCCCGCGATGAAGAGCCGGAAGATATCATCAACATGATGAAGACTGGGCTGAGTGCTGAGGAGATGCGACGCACTCTCTGCATCACCGATCGCCGCGAAGCAATCAAGGCAGCACTATCCACTTGCCCCAAAGGGGGCGTAGTCCTGATTGCGGGAAAAGGACACGAACCATATCAAGAGATAAAAGGAGTGCGGCATCATTTCGACGACCGTGAGGAAGTAGTTGCCTTTTTCAATTCATAATTCAGCAACCACAACGACTATAACAACGAAAACAACGACGACAACGCCGAAAACCCCAACTAAGAAAAAATGTTTTATTCCATTTTCGATTACCTACAGAATTCACTTAATTTCGACTTCCCTGGAAGCCGATTGATGACCTACATATCATTCCGCGCTGGAATCACTTTCACACTGTCGCTGCTGATAGCACTTATATTCGGCCGTCGAATCATCGACCGTCTGCAAAGGATGCAAGTCGGTGAAGTGGTGCGCAACCTCGGACTGGAAGGACAGATGAAAAAGACCGGTACTCCGACCATGGGGGGCATCATAATCATTGCATCGATCATGATTCCTTGTCTGCTCCTTGGCAATCTTTCCAACATCTACATGATTCTCATGCTCGTGGCTACTATCTGGACCGGGGCAATAGGTTTTCTGGATGACTATCGCAAAATCAAATATCACAATAAAGATGGTCTGAAAGGAGAATACAAGATTATCGGACAAGTCGGACTGGGACTTATCGTAGGACTCACCATGTGGCTCTCCCCAGACATCAAGATGAGCAACGTGCCTCTCACTACAGAACCTGAGGCAGTTTCCGAATTGACGCAAGCCTCGATCATCACCTCGACTTCAGGCGATGGACCTACTGTAGTCTTAGCCTCAAGCACATACGATGTTGCCGATCAAGAAAGCACTGTCCACCCTGTCAAAGTGTATAAGACTCCTCAGACTACAATCCCATTTGTCAAGAACAATAACTTCAACTATCTTTGGCTGACATCCTGGATTCCAAATAAGAATGCAGCCCAGACTGCCGGCTGGATTATCTTCGTCTTAGTAGTGATTATAGCGGTGACGGCTGTCAGCAACGGAGCCAATCTCACCGACGGACTTGACGGACTCTGCGCCGGCACTTCAGCCATAATTGGCTTGGCTCTCGCCATCATGGCATATCTTGGCGGAAATGTAATCTATTCAGGATATCTTGATATAATGTATATCCCCGGCTCTGAGGAATTGGTAGTGTATGCCGCTGCTTTTATCGGAGCATTAGTCGGATTCCTTTGGTATAATGCATTTCCTGCTCAGGTTTTCATGGGCGACACCGGATCTCTGATGCTGGGTGGAATCCTGGCGGTATTCGCCATCCTAATTAGAAAGGAGTTGCTGATTCCTCTCCTTTGCCTCATATTCTTCATTGAGGATCTTTCGGTAGTGATGCAAGTAGGATATTTCAAAGTGACAAAACATAAATACGGGCAAGGACGACGCATCTTCAAGATGACTCCGCTACACCATCACTTCCAAAAGGCTGGCGACCCCAACATCCAAAGCCTCATCAACTTCCCCAAGCAACCGATTCCGGAATCCAAGATTGTGGTACGCTTCTGGATCATTGGAATCCTTTTGGCAGCCCTTACATTCGTGACGCTGAAAAT
>CAZCZX010000005.1:15771-17167 GCA_964503095.1 uncultured Sangeribacter sp. | reverse complement strand
TATGAAGAATCCTAAAGATTTTGAAGGTAAGAATTTAATCGTGCTCGGTGCCGGTGAAAGCGGCGTCGGTGCTGCTGTCCTTGGCGAGGCTCTCAACATGAATGTCTTCGTCAGCGACAATGGTCCTATTCCCGACAAATACCGTGCCCAAATGCTGAGGCGCGGAATCCTCTTTGAGGAAAAAGGGCACTCTCGCAAGCGGGTGCTCGCTGCCGACTATATTGTGAAAAGCCCCGGCATTCCCCCTACAGCGCCACTTGTGAAGGAAGCTGAGGAGGCTGGAATACCAATCCTTTCTGAAATTGAATTTGCAGGGTGGTTCACCAATGCAAAGATGGTCTGCATCACTGGCTCTAATGGAAAGACCACTACCACTATGCTCACATATCACATTCTCCAAAAGGCTGGACTCAATGTGGGGCTCGCCGGAAATGTGGGTAAGAGTCTTGCTCTACAGGTGGCTGAGGAGCAACACGATATATACGTAATCGAACTTTCAAGCTTCCAACTTGAAAACATGTATGAGTTCAAGGCCAACATCGCGGTGATTCTCAACATCACCCCCGACCATATGGACCGATACGACCACAAGATGGAGAATTACACTCAAGCTAAATTCCGCATCGCGCGCAATCAGAAAGAGGATGACTACTTCGTCTATTGGCTCGGTGACCCAATTGTCACCGCTCAGGTCAAGGCGCTTCAGTCCGAAGCAAAGCTCATGCCTTTCTCCGACACCTATGAGGAAGACTCTGTGGCTTGGGAAGACGAAAACGGAATTGTTCACTTCGACATTCCCGGTGAGACATGGGAGATTCCCCGCGACAGGATTTCCCTTCAAGGACGCCACAATCTCTACAACTCCATGGCTGCCGGAATCTCTGCTTCCCTTCTTTCCATAAAGAGCGACACCATTAGGGAGGCTCTCGGCGACTTTGAGGCCGTAGAGCACCGTCTTGAATTTGTACGCGACCTCGATGGGGTGCAATGGATCAACGACTCGAAAGCCACAAATGTCAACTCCACTTGGTATGCTCTCGACAGCATGCGCACTCCCGTGGTGCTTATCCTTGGCGGTAAAGACAAAGGAAACGACTACACCGAGATTCTCCCGCTTGTCAGAGAAAAAGTGAAAGCCATCGTATGCATGGGAAAAGACAATACAAAACTTCTTGACTTCTTCAGCAAAGAAGTGGCAGAAATTCGCGATTGCCATTCTTTGGCAGATGCTGTCAAAGAATGCCATGAATTGGCAAAGGATGGCGACACTGTCCTTCTGTCACCTTGCTGCGCAAGCTTCGACCTTTTCGAAAGTTATGAAGACAGAGGCCGCAAGTTTAAGGATGCTGTCAACAATCTTTAACCCCCAATTTCTCACCTCGACACCTCGACACCT
>CAZCZX010000005.1:13025-15671 GCA_964503095.1 uncultured Sangeribacter sp. | reverse complement strand
ACACCTCGACACCTTGACACCTAAAAATATGGCCAACCAGACTGATCAAAACGGAATATACATACGCGAAACTATAGGAGGCGTTCCTACCGAGCCCGCCACAAAGCCTACAAAAGGAAAGAAGCCATCGCGCAAACGCAGCGAGGCTGTAGTCAGCACGCTCAAAAGCGACCCCTATATATGGGGTATATATCTGATGCTGGTGCTCATTTCCATCATTGAGCTTTATAGTGCATCTGCTGCTGAAGTGGTAGGCTCTAATGTATATGCCCCTCTTATAAGGCATGGAATGTTCTTGGGCATTGGTTTCGTGCTCCTATACTTGGTGCAGCGAATTCATTACGGATACATCACCCGGTTTGCCGGACTGATCGGAGTCCTTTCATGGCTCGCGCTGGCATACTCCACATTCATGGGTGTCGAGATAAATGGCGCACAACGAGCTTTCATGCTCGGTCCATTCACCGTGCAACCTCCCGAAATCGTAAAACTTACGGTTATAATTTGGTTGGCTGCCATTCTGGCTAAAAGCCAGATTCCTCATGATGTGAAGACATCAGGCATCGTCATCTCTGCCATTATTGTGGCTGCATTTGGTGGTCTATTGGCACTCAACGGATTGACCAATACTCTGCTCGTGATGGTGGTGAGCATATCAATGTTTCTTATATGTGGAATCCCGGTCAAAAAAATCTTGATTGTCGGAGGTGTATATGCTGTCTTGTTTGGAATTTTCTATGTCAGCACGAAGATGATCAACCGCTCATCAGAATTTGACAAAGTGGGAGAAACCGAACAAGTGGTGGAAGCCACTGGCGGCGACCACTCTTTAGGATCACAGACTCAGATCAACCGTGTGATTCGATTCTTCAAAGGAGTTCATCCCAATGATTCTTTGACAGATGAAAACCGCCAGGTGATTATGGCAAAGCTTGCACAGGCCCGTGGAGGAATTGTCGGAAAAGGATTCGGCAATTCAAGGGAAAGCGTGCGTCTCCCTCTGGCATTCTCCGATTATATCTATAGTATCGTGATCGAAGAGAGCGGACTCATAGGAGGAATATTTCTAATGATTCTATATCTGCTGCTGCTGGCGCGGGCCGGATATGTCGCTTATCATCTCAACCGTGCCCTTCCGGCATTCCTTATCTTGGGTTGTGCAATATTGATTGTGTTCCAAGCCCTTGTGCATATGGCTATCGTCACCGGACTCTTCCCTGTCTCCGGACAACCACTACCTCTGATATCGAAGGGAGGAACGTCGATCCTGGTGATGAGCGTGGCTATCGGAATAATGCTTTCCGTGTCGAAATATGCTACTCGCCAGAAGGAAGGAAAGTCTCAGCGTGATAAAGATGAGGCACACCACCTTGGCGATGACCTAAACGCCATAAACGCTTCTGCGGTAAATTAATATGTTATGATCTTCAACTGTATATGCCATGAATAAAAAAGAAAAATATAGAATCCTTATAAGCGGTGGAGGCACAGGGGGACATATATTCCCTGCCCTCAGCATCGCCAATGCTCTCAAATCCCGACTGAATGCGGAAATCCTTTTTGTTGGAGCCGACAATCGTATGGAAATGGAGCGCGTCCCTGCAGCCGGATATGAGATTAAGGGACTTCCCGTGGCTGGTTTCGACCGCAAGAACCTCCTGAAAAATTTCAGCGTCCTGCTGAAGTTGCGCCGCTCTATCAATATGGCCCGAAAAATAGTGAAAGACTTTAAGCCCGACATTGCAATCGGCGTAGGAGGATACTGCTCCGGTCCGACTCTGAAGGCTGCCCAAAAAGCCGGTGTCCCTACTGTGCTGCAAGAGCAAAATTCTTATGCCGGGGTGACCAACAAACTTCTTGCAAAAAAGGCTAAGAAAATTTGTGTGGCATATGAGGGTCTCGAAAGATTTTTCCCTGCCGACAAGATAGTGCTTACCGGAAACCCTGTGCGCAAGGATATACTTGAAGCATCTGTCGACCCGGAAAAGGCCCGCGAGCGTTTTGGTCTAAACCCTAAAATGCCTACCGTGCTCGTTGTTGGGGGTAGTCTCGGTGCCCTTACTCTCAATGAAAGCATGGAAGCAGGAATTAAGCGCCTTCATGACAATGGTATTCAGGTGATCTGGCAGACCGGTAAGAACTTTGGCGACCGTGGCACTGTAGCCGCCAAAAATATGAAAGGGATAGTGGTCACTAAATTCATCTCTGATATGGCTTCAGCTTATGCTGCCGCTGATTTAGTGGTGTCAAGAGCCGGAGCCGGATCCATCAGCGAACTTGAACTGCTCGGAAAACCCTCTATCCTTGTGCCAAGTCCTAACGTGGCAGAAGACCACCAGACAAAAAATGCTCGCGCCCTTTCCGACCGTAATGCGGCTGTGCTTGTCACTGATGCTGAGGCAAGGGAAAAACTCGTGGATGAAATTATCTCACTTGTCCACGATAAAGAGCAACTCAATAAAATGAGTTCTGAAATAAAGAAACTCGCCCTCCCAGATTCTGATGAAAAAATAGTAGACGAAATAGTCAAAATAATTCAAAATTCATAATGCAAAATGCAGACTTAGCTACGCAGCATGATGAAATATGAATTACGAATTGAATAAAGATTGTGCATTATGAATTATGCATTATGAATTGAATAAA
>CAZCZX010000005.1:3895-12925 GCA_964503095.1 uncultured Sangeribacter sp. | reverse complement strand
GAATTGAATAAAGATTGTGCATTATGAATTATGCATTATGAATTGAATAAAGATTATGCATTATGAATTAAATTATGAATATACCAAAAAACATATATTTCGTAGGTGCCGGCGGTATCGGCATGGCTAATCTCGTGAGGTATTTCCTTTCCAAAGGATGCAACATTGCCGGCTACGACCGCACTTCTACCAAACTCACAGATGCACTCAGGGAAGAGGGTGCGGAAATAGTATTTGAAGATGATCCTACGCTCATTCCCGAAGAAATGCTCGATAAGGAAAATACTCTTGTCGTCTTTACCCCGGCTGTAGGAAACGATAATAAGATTCTCAGCCGATTCCGTGAGCTTGGATTCTCTCCTGTGAAACGTGCCGCCGTCTTGGGACTCATCACTGCCGACACCGATGGAATTTGCATATCCGGCTCGCATGGAAAGACCACCACATCATCCATGACGGCTTGGATTCTTGAGCAGACTCCCGGAGGATGCAACGCATTCCTCGGAGGAATTTTACGAAACACCGGCAGCAATCTAATGATCTCTCGTGGCAGCCATTATTCTGTCATTGAGGCTGATGAATACGACCGCTCATTCCATCAGCTTCATCCCTGGCTTGCTGTGGTCACTTCTACAGACCCTGACCATCTTGACATATACGGCGACGAAGCCGGATACTTGGAAGGATTTGCCCACTTCACAAGTCTTATCCGTCCAGGAGGTTTCTTGATACTGCACACCGGCCTCAAACTTATCCCCCGAGTAGGTAAAGATGTGACTGTAGAGACTTATAGCGGACACAACAGTTCCGAAAGAGGTGACTGGTATGCCGACAATGTGCGATGGGGCATCGGCCGACTGACCATCGATATCCATGGACCAAAGACTAATATTTGCGACATAAGCCTTGGCGTCCCGGTAGAAATCAATATCGACAACTCTGTGGCCGCTGCCGCCGCTGCTTGGCATGCCGGGGCAACTCCTGATGAAATCAAGAAAGGTCTTGAGTCTTTCAAAGGAGCGGAACGCCGCTTCCATATCTGGCTTGATGGAGCTACCGATGGAAACACTACAGTAATCGACGACTATGCACATTCCCCCGCTGAAGTCAAGGCTTCTATCGAATCCGTCAGGAAATTATTCCCCGGAAAGGAAATTGCTGTGATTTTCCAACCTCACCTCTACACGCGCACCCGCGACTTCGCTCCGGATTTTGCTAAAGCCCTTTCAGAAGCCGACAGCGTAATCATGACCGAAATATATCCGGCAAGGGAACTCCCTATCGAGGGTGTTGACTCTATGATGGTGCTTAAAGACGTAAAAAGTAAAAATAAAGTATTTTGCGAGCGAAAAAATTTGCTCAATTTGATAAAAAATAGTAATTTTGAAGTGCTTATGACTCTTGGAGCGGCAGATCTTAACGTTCTGCTGCCCGAAATTTGCCATATAGTTACTAAAAACAATTAATATTCAAACAGTTATTGATTAGGGATAGAGGATTATCGGAATATGTGGAAGACAGTCGTTAAATATGTCTTATGTGTGCTGCTCTTAGGATATGTGGCTTTTGCATTCGCTTTTGTTCATGATGAGAATGCTAAGCGCGTATGCCCTGGCATCGACCTGCGTATCGAAGGTAATACTCTTCCTGACAGCGTCGTGATTCAGGGTGTGAATTCCCAACTTGCCAAATACAAATACAGACTGAAAGGAGAGACTTTGGGCAATATCAACCTCAACAATCTTGAGAAATACCTAAGCAATTTCTCAAACTTTGAATCCGTAGAATGCTCATTCAATCCTGATAGCCGTCTTCGCATCACAGTCACCCCTATAAAGGCGGAAGTCAGGGTGTTCGACGACAAAGGTGGCAGTTTCTATATCAATCGTTATGGTAAAAGAATCAATGCCGATGCAGAATTCTTCATTGATGTTCCTGTATTGATTGCCCCTGAAAAATATGACGCGCTTATTCCCTCGGCTCTATCGGTGATAAGGGCTACTTGCAACGATCCGGAAATCGGACCTCTCGTAGCTGCTTATAAAATCGATGGACCCAACGACCTGATTATCATACCAAGGCTTCAGGGGCATGTGGTGAATTTCGGCGATTCCACCAGAATTGACGAAAAAAAGGCTGCAATCTTGACTGCTTATAGAAAGATTCTCCCTTCTAAAGGATGGAACACCTACGACACAATTTCTGTAAAATTCAAGCAGCAAATTGTGGCTTCGAGACGCAATAAGGCGATCTCAAACCATGGAGCCCTTGAAGACGATGGCATAGACCTTGAGGAAGCCACCCTGCCTGAAGTGGCAAATATCAACACGCAAAACTCCGTAGGAGATAACGGATAATTATATATGGCTACAGACAAATACATAGCAGCACTGGAAATCAGCAGTTCGAAGGTGATCGGTTCTGTCGGCATTGTCGGCAAAAGCGGTCAGCTTGAGATTATTGCTGTCGAACAGGAAAAAAGTGCAGATTCCGTAAGATATGGTCAGATCCAAAATATTGAGGAGACCTCAAATCTTATCAATTATGTAATGGACCGACTCGAAAGGCGTCCTAACATTGCTCCAAGAGAAATCACTGGGGTGTATGTGGGCCTTTCAGGCCGCTCGTTCAGAAGTATTCCAATCGACGTGTCTATGGCTCTTCCTGATGATACGGAAATCACTGATTCAATCATCGACCGTCTGAAAGCCAATGCTCTTGAAGCCGACATCGACAGTTCTTTGGAAATTGTAGATGCTGTGCCGCGCATATTCTCTGTAGGAAAGACAGAGACTCACCGTCCTAAAGGGATGATGGGAAATCATATTTCTGCCACCTACGATCTCATTGTCGCTCGCCCTGCTATCCAGAACAATCTCAAAAGAGTTCTCTCTGACAGGCTTGGTCTCGACATTAAGGGAATCGTGGTGACCGCTCTCGCTACCGGACAAATTGCTCTCAACGAACACGAGAAGAAACTCGGTTGCATGCTTGTCGACATTGGGGCTGAGACCACTACTGTCACTATCTACTCCCGTGGCAATCTCGTGTATTATGCCACTCTCCCTTTTGGCGGCAGGAACATCACTCGCGACCTAATGGCCCTTAATGAACTTGAGAATAAAGCTGAGGAACTGAAGATCAACTTCGGCAACGCAATTGCACCTAACACCCTTTCCCAAGAAAAAGTGGGGCGTCACAAACAAAGCGACATATCCAATTATGTAGTGGCTCGCGCCGAGGAAATTGTGGCTAACATTGTTGAGCAAATCAATTATGCCAAACTCACCGAAAGAGATATTCCGGAAGGAATCGTGCTGTGTGGAGGTGGTGCCCGTCTTAATGGTATGGTCGAACTCATTGGCAAATTCACAGGCCTGAAGGTCAGAATGGCTACCTTGCCCTCTTTTATCAAAATGAGCGACTTCAATGGCCAGAACATGGAAAGTCTGCAGATGGCTGCCATTATGTATGCAGGGGCAGAAAGTGCGGATGATGAATGCTTGCAGATGCCGGCCGCTCCGGAGCCTGAACCCTCAGTGGAGCCTGTGCCGGAAGAAAAAACCGTAAAGAAAAAACCTGAAATCCCTTCGGGTGGGCAAAAATCCGGCTTCTTTGGACGCATCGGAACCAAGATGGCTCAATGGTTCACCCCAATAGGTGATGACGACGAAGGCGAAGAACTATCATAAGCACACTCCTCTACTACCTCTAAATAAATCATATGGAAGATTTTTTCAAAAACATACCTGATACTACCGAGTTTCTTGACGATGCCACATCTGCGATAATCAAAGTGATAGGTGTCGGCGGCGGTGGCGACAACGCTGTCAACTACATGTATCGCCAAAACATCCCGAATGTCAACTTCGTGGTTTGCAACACTGATGAGCAGGCACTTAAAATGTCGCCGGTTCCCAATCAGCTTATCCTTGGATGGGATGTCACCCACGGCAGGGGGGCCGGAAACGACCCTGGCACCGGACGTGACTGTGCCGAATCATCGAAAGAGGAAATCCGGGCCCTATTCGACCATAACACCGAGATGGTGTTCATCACAGCCGGTATGGGTGGTGGCACCGGTACCGGGGCTGCTCCGGTCGTAGCAAGAATAGCAAAGGAAGAGAACAAGCTTACTATCGGCATCGTCACAATTCCTTTCCTTTTTGAAGGAAAGAAAAAGATCATGAAGGCTATCGAGGGTGCTAAGGAGATGCAAAAGCATGTGGATGCTCTCCTTGTCATAAATAATGAAAATCTCATTGAGATTTATCCCGACCTCAATTTCTTCAATGCTTTTGAGAAGGCTGACGATACGCTTGCCAATGCTGCGCGCTCTATTTCTGAGATCATTAGCGAGGAGTGCTACATCAACGTCGACTTCGAAGATGTGAAGACCACTCTCAAAGACTCAAAGACCGCGATTATCGCCACTGCTTTCGGAGAGGGTGAGAATCGCATCTCAAGTGCTATCCGAAATGCTCTCCACTCTCCTTTGATGAAGAAGCACGATGTCAATACTTCTCAGCGTCTCCTACTTAAATTCTCTTGCAATAGAAATAGCGAGCGCCCTATCACAACCCAGGAAATGAAAGAAATACATGCTTTCACTTCCAAACTTCCTGCATCTATCGATGTGAAGTGGGGTATTGCTGATGTCCCGGAACTTGGCGACAAACTTAAGGTCACAATCCTGGCTTCCGGATTCGACCTTACTCTTGTAGATGGGCAGCGCGTAGACGGAGCAGCAGACACTGCCGGAAATATCGACAAAGTCGTGATTTTCGGTGATGGTCATGGCGATTCTGCGGCAAAAGCAGAGCGCGAGATGGAAGAAGATAAGGTCATTGCCGAAATTTATGGTGCTAATAAATTGAAACAGCAGATTCAGGATGCCAATCGCGCTAAATATGCTGTGCTTGACCCTTCTCAATACGACAACCACGAAGTAGTGGCTCTTATCGAAAGAAATCCTACTTTCAATCGAGATGCCTACGTGCTTGATGAAATCAAGAAAATTTCAGATGGCAAAGACAATCGGGCAGCTACTGCTCCGAAGAGTCAGCACCAACAAGATAAGGATATTACAGACAATAACGTCATAAGTTTTTCATAAGTTTTTTATAAGATGAATTCTCAATCCACAGTGACTCTGGAAAACTCAGAGAAATTCCAGATGGTGGCAAAGACCTTTCAAGGGCTTGAGGAAGTGTTGCGCGACGAGCTCATCCAACTCGGCGCTGAAAATGTAGAAGTCGGCAATCGTATGGTCCAGTTCGAGGGTGACCTTGCCGTAATGTATAAAGCCAATATCTGCTGCCGCACGGCACTGAGAATACTGAAACCTATCGTAAAGTTCTCTGCGTCAAATCCCGATGAGCTTTATGATGCGGTGCGTGAGATAGAATGGGAGAAATACATGACTCCCGACTCCACATTCTCCATCGACTCAACGGTGTCAAGCGCAGAATTCACTCACTCCAAATTCGTAACCTACAGGGTTAAAGACGGCATTGTCGACCATTTCAACGACATATGCGGGCGCCGACCATCAATACGCCTTCAAGGTGCTGACATTCAACTCAATGTGCACATTTCAGAAAATCGCGTGACTATCTCTCTCGATTCCAGCGGAGAGCCTCTTTCTAAGCGTGGGTATAAGGTGGAAAATACCGAAGCCCCTATCAATGAAGTGCTTGCCGCAGGTATTATTATGCTTTCCGGATGGAAAGGAGACTGTGATTTTGTCGACCCAATGTGTGGCTCAGGAACATTCCTTACTGAAGCTGCTCTTATCGCTGCCAATATCAATCCCGGTATCTATAGAGAGAAATTCGCTTTTGAGACTTGGGAAAACTTCGATGCCGAATTATTTGAAGAGATCTACAACGACGACAGCGCTGAGCGCGAGTTCGCATATAAGATTTATGGTGGCGACATTGATCCGGAAGCTGTCAAAATAGCACGCAAGAATGTGAAGAGCGCAAAGGTTGAAAATATGGTGGAGGTCAAATGCCAGAGTATTGAGGATTGGACCGACAACGCCCCTGAAGGTGTACTCGTCACCAATCCCCCTTATGGTCAGAGAATCAATCCCACCAACATGACTGCACAGGCTCTCTATAAGACAATCGGAACCTGCCTGAAAAAGAATTTCGAAGGCTGGAATGCTTGGATCATTGGTCTCGAAGATGGATTCATGAAAGACATTGGGCTTAAACCTTCTATGAAATATCCTTTGCTCAACGGCGGCCTTGAATGCACTCTCAATGAATATGTCATGTTCAGTGGTGCATACAATGACTTCCGTGCTGATGGTGGAGTAGTGAAGCATTCTGCCAATAAGACAGATACTCCAAAAGTGCGCCGGATGTCTGACAAGGAGTGGGAAGACGATGCAAAGCACTATGATGGCAAAAGCCGAAAGAAAGATGCCAACAAAGGTGATCGCCAACGTCGCAACGGCAATGAGAAGCAACGCATCTATGGCAATGAAGCCCCCGGCAGATACAATGAGGATAAACCGCATCGTTTCGATGACGACAAGCCGCGTCGTTTCAACGATGATAAGCCGCGCAGATTCGATAATGACAAGCCGCGTCGTTTCAACGATGACAAGCCGCGCAGATTTGAAAATGACAAGCCGCGACGTTTCAACGATGATAAGCCGCGCAGATTCGACAATGACAAGCCGCGACGTTTCAACGATGATAAGCCACGCAGATTTGATAATGACAAGCCGCGGCGTTTCAACAACGAAAAGCCCGGCAATTACAACGAGCCCAGGTCAATATCTAACAAAGGCCCAAAACTGACAAACTATACGGAGACTAAAGCCCCGGGCAAGATGCGCTCAAGAAAGAATTTTAAAAATTCATTCTATCAGGACGACGACGAGTGATGGACCCTCTTATTCCAGAACAGGAATCAGACAATAACTTCACCGCCGGTGCTGGTTCTATAATAGTAGGTGGAATCGCAGCTCTCTTAATGATTGCTGCGACTGCCTTATTTATGCCATCCCTGAGCCCCGAGGCTGAATTCGGAATTTGCATCTCTATTCCTTCTCATATTTTTTCTCCTCTAATAGAATGCGCTGTAAATGCAGGGCTCATCATCTTTGCCCTCATTCTCGCGTTCTTAATCAACAAGAAGCACTCTTTCATAAGGAGCACTGAGCCTATTCTCCCCACTACAATGGCTGTCATTTTGGCATCTAACCCGGTGAATACCTCCTATCTTGGCTCTCCGCTGGTGATGCTTATAGTCAATCTGTTGTGTCTCGACATAATAATGAAGGCATACAATTCTGAAAATGCCACTACTTCAATGTTTGCCGTTGCAACATATCTTTCACTCGGCTCAATGGTGCAATATGCTTTCCTTCCGCTGATGATAGTCTATCCCATTATGGCGATTATGGCAAAGATATTTCGGGTCAAAGAGATTGTGGCTTTCTTGATGGGTTTGGTGGCTCCATATTGGGTTGGAATTGGTCTCGGTCTCATTTCTTTTTCCGACTTCAGGGTGCCTCAATTTCTCGTAAATCTCCCGAATGCCGACGGCAATTATCTGATATTGGTATTCGCATCTTTAGGTACACTTGCCCTTACCGGACTCATATTGTCGCTAAATAATGCCATGCTGATTTACGCCGGCAACATGAGGGTTCGCACATTCAATAATATGATAAATCTCCTTGGATTTGCTTGTGCGATCTTTATGATAATTGACTTTGATAATTTCGGAGCTTACGCTTCTTCTTTCTGCTTTGCAGTGTCTGTGCAGATTTCCAATTTCTTCGTAATGCGCAGAATCCCGCAAAGTCCCGTATGGTTTTGGGGACTCCTATCCCTTTTCATAGCCTTCTTCTTCTTCATGCTAATAGAATCCCTAATAGGATAAAAATGAAAATCATAGCAGATAAGAATATCCCATTTATTGAGAATCGCATCAAAGGAGCAGAATTGCTTCAACTTCCGGCCTCCGCCATAGATAAAGAAGCCGTGAAAGATGCAGACGCTCTAATTATCCGCACTCGCACTCGATGCGACGCCGACCTTCTGGAAAATTCAAAAGTCAAAGTAATTGCCACCGCCACTATCGGCACCGACCACATCGACATCCCGTGGTGTGAGAAAAATGGCATCTTCGTGAAGAATGCTCCCGGGTGCAATGCTCCAGGAGTAGCCCTCTACGTGTGGGCTTCTCTTCTCCGCAATGGCTTTAATCCGGAAAAATCCACTTTAGGCGTAATAGGATGCGGAAACGTTGGCGGAATAGTAGCACAATGGGGAAAATGCCTCGGTGCAAATGTTCTTGTCTGCGACCCTCCAAGGGCCGACCGGAAATTGAAAGATCACACTTATTTGCCCCTTGAGCAAGTATTGGAGCAAAGTGATGCCGTAACTCTTCACACCCCCCTTACAAGAGACGGAAAATACCCGACTTATCACCTCATCAATGAAGAAAGCCTAAAGCATTTGAAACCTGGCGCAATCTTCGTAAACGCCGCAAGGGGAGAAGTAGCAGATACTGAATCCTTAATTAAAGCCGTATCGGCCCATCAGATAAGCCACTCGATAATCGACACATGGGAAGGGGAGCCGGAAATTGACCATCGTCTGCTCCAACTCGCTGATATAGCCACTTGCCACATTGCCGGCTACAGTGTGGAAGGAAAGCAGAGGGCAACCCGCATGGCACTTGAATTCATCTCAGAATCATTAGGCCTACCAGTAGATCTAAATGGGCTTCAGGGGCCATATCAAGAGCCGAAGACCCTCACCCCATCACAGATAATCCAGGCATATGATCCAATGCAAATGACACTCTCTCTGAAAGCCAATCCATCCCACTTCGAGACTCTCCGCAACTCTTATCCCCTACATCCCGAAATCCTCTGAAAAATCATACGAAAAAGGCCGCAGGAATAAATCCCACAGCCATTTTTACATTCCCCCTTTAGGGGGTTAGGGGGCCTCCAGGTTACGAACCCTTTTACATTCCCCCTTTAGGGGGTTAGGGGGC
>CAZCZX010000005.1:2322-3795 GCA_964503095.1 uncultured Sangeribacter sp. | reverse complement strand
TTAGGGGGCTTACATTAGGGGGTAAGGGGGCTTACAGCGCAAAATCATCCCCAAAAAGATCCTCTGCAGAATCTGCACTATCAGGCTCAGCTGCAATATCCAAATCCTCATCTTCAGAAGCAACAACCTTGCTGTCGCGTCCCGGAAGGAATGGATTCCCCGCCGGCTTATGAGAATCACGCTCGGCATTCATCTTCTCAGTGATTTTGTCTGCAATCTCTTCGGCAAGTTCCTGATTCTCCTTCAGCACACGCTTCACTGCATCACGACCCTGACCCAACTTGTTGCCATTATAGCTGAACCAGGCTCCGGACTTCTGGATGATTCCGTGCTCAACACCAAGGTCCACAATCTCTCCTACTCGGGAGATGCCTTCTCCAAACAGAAGCTCAAACTCGGCCTTCATAAATGGAGGTGCCACCTTATTCTTCACAACCTTTACTTTCGCTGTGCGGCCTACTGCCTGCTCGCCATCCTTGATGAAACCACTGGCGCGGATCTCAAGACGAACAGAACTGTAGAATTTAAGAGCATTACCGCCCGTAGTTGTCTCCGGATTGCCAAACATCAAGCCAATTTTCTCACGAATCTGATTGATGAAGATGCAGCATGTGCGAGTCTTTGCGATTGTACCTGTAAGCTTACGCATAGCCTGGCTCATCAGGCGAGCATGCAGACCCACATTCTTATCACCCATCTCTCCTTCAATCTCTGCCTTTGGTGTTAGGGCTGCTACTGAATCCACCACAAGCACATCAATAGCGCCTGAGTTGATGAGTTGCTCTGCTATATCGAGCGCCTGCTCTCCATTGTCAGGCTGTGCTATCCATAGGTTGTTGACATCTACTCCAAGTTTCTCAGCATAGAAACGGTCGAATGCATGCTCCGCATCCACTATAGCGCAAATGCCACCCATTTTCTGTGCCTCTGCGATCACATGGATCGCAAGTGTAGTCTTACCTGATGACTCCGGACCATATATCTCTGTGATTCTACCACGTGGAAGTCCACCGACTCCGAGAGCATAATCAAGCCCTATGGAGCCTGTCGGTATCACCTCAACATCTTGCACTGCGTCATCGCCAAGACGCATGATGGTGCCGGTGCCGAAATCCTTTTCGAGATGAGCCATAGCCATATCAAGAGCCTTACGCTTCTCATCCATATCAGCGATTCTTCCGCCGGTAGCCTTCTTCACTACTTTCTTTGCCATATCTATATAGTTTTTAATTTTAATTTATAAATTTTGAATATCCCCCTTAAGCATTATGCATTATGACTTGCTTTAGCTTGAGCGAAGCTAATAATGCATTATGCATTATGCATTATGACTTGCTTTAGCTTGAGCGAAGCTAATTATGAATTATGCATTATGCATTATTATCGGGTTTCCTCTGCAAAGGTAGCGCAAAGATTTCGGCTCGCCAAAATATAAATCTTAATAAATCTTAATAAAATTGCCCTGACTGCCCA
>CAZCZX010000005.1:0-2222 GCA_964503095.1 uncultured Sangeribacter sp. | reverse complement strand
AGGGGGGCTTCTCTTATCCTACAATTGCCCCTGGAGCAACCTCCGCTGATGGGGAAACCACAGTCAACTTTCCATTGGGATTCACAGCAGAAAGAATCATTCCCTGCGATTCAATTCCCATCATCTTGCGAGGCTCAAAATTCGCAATAAAGCATATCTCCTTGCCTACGAGCACTGAGGGATCTTCATAGCTTTCAGCGATGCCGCTCAAGATCGTACGCTTCTCCATTCCATCATCAATAAGGAACTGAAGCAGTTTCTTCGACTTCTTCACTTTTGTGCATTCAAGCACTTTTCCTACACGAATATCGATCTTCTCAAACGTATCGAAGTCTACGTTAGGCTTTACATCATTAGGCTTCCAGGCTGCAAGCTTATTCTTTTCCTTGGCATCCTGAAGTTTCTTCACCTGCGCTTCTACCACTGAATCCTCAATCTTCTCAAACAGAAGTTCCGGCTGCGCTATGTGCGCGCCTGCAGGCACAAGGTCGAAGCATCCAAGCATATCCCAAGTGATTTTGTCGCCGCCCAGCATCTTCACGAGTTTCTCCGACATGAATGGAAGGAACGGCTCGAAGGCTATTGCCAAGTTGGCACAAGTCTGGAGGGCAATATTGAGAATAGTCCCGGTGCGCTCCATGTCTGTCTTTGACACTTTCCAAGGTTCAGTCTCCTGAAGATATTTATTTCCAGCGCGTGCCATATCCATAGCAACGCGAAGAGCCTCACGGAAGTGGAATGTGTCAAGGGCCTCTGTCATCTCCACTTTCAACTTCTCTATTTCCTCTATCAGCTGCGTGTCGACTGTCTCAAGTGTCTTCACCGGAGGAACGACTCCGTCGAAATACTTATGGGTGAGCACTACTGCACGATTGATGAAGTTGCCAAGTATTGCCACAAGCTCATTGTTGTTGCGCGCCTGGAAGTCTTTCCATGTGAAGTTGTTGTCTTTGGTCTCGGGAGCATTCGCAGTAAGCACATAGCGGAGTGTATCCTGTTTGCCGGGAAGGTCCTCAAGATATTCATGAAGCCATACTGCCCAGTTCTGCGATGTGGAGATCTTGTCATCCTCCAGGTTCAGGAACTCATTGGCAGGCACATTATCCGGCAGATTGTAGCTTCCATCTGCCATAAGCATAGATGGGAAGACGATACAGTGGAACACGATGTTGTCCTTACCGATAAAATGGAGCATTCTCGTCTCCGGATCTTTCCACCAGCGTTCCCAGTCATCTCCAAGCGCCTCAATGGTATTGGAAATATAGCCTATCGGCGCATCAAACCATACATACAGCACTTTCCCGTCGGCACCTTCCACCGGCACCGGAATACCCCAATCAAGGTCGCGGCTCACAGCACGAGGCTGAAGCCCAAGGTCAAGCCATGACTTGCATTGGCCATATACGTTGGGTTTCCACTCCTTATGCTCCTCAAGAATCCACTGGCGAAGTTTAGGTTCCCACTTGTCGAGCGGCAAAAACCAATGGAAAGTCTCTTTCAGCACCGGAGTATTCCCGGTGATGGCTGATTTAGGATTTATAAGATCAGTGGCATTGAGCGAGGTGCCACACTTCTCGCATTGGTCGCCATAAGCCTTCTCATTGCCGCAGTGAGGACATGTGCCTGTCACGTAGCGGTCTGCAAGGAATTGTCCGGCTTCTTCATCATAAAGCTGCATGGAGCTTTTCTCTACAAACTCTCCCTTATCATAAAGACGGCGGAAAAAATCAGAGGCTGTCTTGCGGTGGGTTTCCGAGGTAGTACGCCCATAGACATCAAATGAAATACCGAGTCCTTCAAATGAATTCTTGATAATATTGTGGTAGCGATCCACTATATCCTGAGGTGTCACACCCTCCTTCTTTGCCTTAATGGTGATAGGCACTCCATGCTCGTCGGAGCCGCCTACAAAAAACACATCCTCACCCTTCAGGCGAAGATAGCGGGCATAAATGTCAGCCGGCACATACACTCCCGCAAGGTGTCCTATGTGCACCGGGCCATTGGCGTAGGGGAGGGCCGACGTGATAAGCGTTCTTTTGAATTTCTTCTGCATTGGTATTATTGCGTTTTGCGTTGTTCGTTTTGCGTATGGCATTTTGCGGAATATTGCTAATGCCGGCAATGTCCGCTTTACATTATCTATATAGATAACGCAAAACGGACAATATATAGTGTATTTAAGAACCCTTTTAATACCCCCTTTAGGGGGTTAGGGGGCC
>CAZCZX010000004.1:0-33399 GCA_964503095.1 uncultured Sangeribacter sp. | reverse complement strand
TAAATATGAAACTGAAAAGAATCGCTGCTGCGGCAGCCCTTTTGATGGCGACTTTGTCGCTTTTTGCAACCACATCAGATAGTATTCAGCAGAAACCTGCTGACGAGCATCTCATATCGTTGGATGTTGAAGCCCGACTTGATTGGCAGATAGTAGATCGTAAACAACATCTTGACCGTTCTCAGACCGGTTTTATAGGAAAATATATAGCCCTGAAAGCGCATGGTCAAATCACTGATGGATTGACATATACCTGGAGACAACGCTTCTCAAGGACACCAAAAGATAACACATTCTGGGATCAGACCGACATACTTGACCTCAACTACAAATTCGGAAAATTTGATGTAGGAGCAGGTAAACAAGTTGTGCTGATAGGAGGATATGAATATGATAGGGCTCCCATCAATCTGATGTGTCCTAATCTTTTCGTATCGAATGTGGCATGTTATCAATTTGGAGTGTCCGGTGGGTATCAACTCACTCCCGACGATCATCTTGCTTTGCAGATTTCTCAGAGTATATTTGCCACGCCTCAAGATAGAAATCTCTATGCATACAATCTTATGTGGCGCGGCTCTCATAATATTTTTGATTTGTTTCGTTTGGAGACAATTTGGTCGGTAAATGAAATTGAGTATCTAAAAGGAAAATTCTGCAATTATGTGGCTTTAGGAAATAAGTTCTTAATCAATGATAAGTTTACTGTATTGGTTGATCTTATGACCAGGTCATATCCCAAAAACCGGGCTTTTAAGAACAATACCTTTATGGGAGAGGTTGCCTGGACTCCATTTCCAAAATGGAAATTTACTGGAAAGGTCTCTTATGACTGCAATCGAGGGGTCAATACCACTGATAAGTCAGAAGTGGCGAGAGGCTCCCAACTCGTGATTGGAGGACTGGTAGCTGAATGGTATCCATTGATTAAAGCCCGTCATCTACTTAAAGTTCATGCCGCAGCATTCTATTCAGTAGGTACAAATTATAATCCTGCTGATTTAATGCAAAAAGATACATTCTATGGTTCGATTGGATTGACGTGGCATATGAATCTTTTTAATTTCAAATAATACATTCTACCTAATTACATCATGGAGCCTACTAATTTAACTACCGACGCTGAAGTCGACCCGGGAGCAAAAGAAAAATCCGGTAAGAAAACGTATCTAAGAGGGATTGTATGCCTTATGTGGGTGTTTGTCATTTTCGGTGCTATTGCTTACAAGATGGGGGTGGCACCAATGATGAAGACGATGATGGCAACCGCTCACGACCTACTTCTCAACACATGTTTCTTCCTCTTGGCAGTGTGTGTGCTTACTGGAGCCTTGGGTCGAATTCTTGTAGAATTTGGAGTTGTGGCAATGTTGCAGAAAATCCTACAACCAATAATGAAGCCACTTTTCAATCTTCCGGGAGTAGCCTCATTAGGAGGAGTAATGACATTCCTTTCGGATAATCCCGCAATTATAACATTGTCGAAAGATAAGGAGTTTGCAAAATATTTCAAGAGATATCAGTTCATATCATTGACCAATTTTGGGACTGCCTTTGGTATGGGACTTTTGGTGATCATCTACATGATAAGTCTTGGTTATACAGTAGAGCCACTTATTGGATTCTTCGGTGCGATTATCGGATGCATAGTGTCGACTCGTTGCATGCAGAGTTTTATATTGCGTTCTCATCCCGATTATCGCGACCTTGAGGCTATAGATGAAGTGTATGATGAAATAAAAAAGACGGAGGAAGAGGGAAAGAATAAAGAAGAATCACTATTTACAAGGATTCTGAACGCTGTGCTTGATGGTGGAAAAGGTGGAGTTGAGGTAGGACTTGCCATAATACCGGGAGTGCTTGTGATCTCTACACTTGTGATGATGCTGACATTTGGAGCAGGCCCTAATGGATATGACGGAAGTGCTTATCAAGGAGTAGAACTATTGCCAACACTCGTCGGCAAGATCAATGTTGTGTTTGAATGGCTGTTTGGTTTTCATGATCCGCATCTTATTGGATTTCCAATTACTGCACTTGGAGCAGTAGGGGCCGCACTTGGACTTCTTCCAAAATTCATGAGTGAAGGATGGGTGGATGGCAATGCCATATGTGTATTTACAGCCATCGGAATGTGCTGGAGCGGATACTTGAGTACTCACACAGCAATGCTTGACTCAATGGGTTACAGAAATCTCACCTCCAAAGCGATATTGGCGCATACTATCGGAGGCTTAGTGGCTGCTGTCGTTGCGCATTTAATCGCATTAGTGGTGCTTTAACTGCTTAATAATTTTGAATTTAGAATAATTGAGAATTGAGAATTTGGAATAATTTTGAATTTTGAATTTTGAATTTAGAATTAATTTCTAATTTGGAATTTAGGGTTATCTTTCAAAAATTAATCCGCTATTGTAAAATAGCGGATTTTTTTGTAATTTTGTGACGGCGTTGGACTGTTTTTCCAATTGCTCCGGAAAAACCGGAATGTTGAATCACCTTTGATGATCAAAATTATGAGAAATGAAAAAGAACTCGAGGGGGTAACCCTTCTCGGCAATCAGGGGACAAAATATCCTACTGACTATGCTCCAGAATTGCTGGAGACGTTTGAGAACAAGCATCCTGAGAATGAATATGTGGTGCGTCTTGACTGTCCTGAATTCACTACACTTTGTCCCAAGACAGGGCAGCCGGATTTTGGGCACATTAAGATTTCTTATATCCCTCGCACAAGAATGGTAGAAAGCAAGAGTTTGAAACTTTATCTGTTTTCTTTCCGCAACCATGGAGATTTCCATGAAGACTGTGTGAACATCATAATGAAAGATTTAAGAGATCTTATGGATCCGCGCTATATTGAGGTGAAGGGGCTTTTCATGCCGAGAGGAGGAATTTCCATACATCCTTTTGCAAATTGGGGCGACGCAGAGCATGAGGAGATGGCTAAACAAAGAAGAATTTCCCAACTTGATTTCTAATTTGAAGCTATGAAAGATTCTGTAATTGTATTAAGTGGGGGAATGGATTCCACCACACTTCTTCACGAGAGAAAAGATCAAATTGCACTTGCTGTGACTTTTGACTATGGCTCACGCCACAATGCACGGGAGATAGAATGCGCAAAGAAAAATTGCGAGATGCTCAATATTGAGCATATTATCATCCCATTAGAATTTATGGGAAAATATTTCAAATCTTCGTTGCTTATTGGAGGAGAAGAAATTCCCGAAGGGCATTATGCGGATGAGAATATGAAATCGACTGTAGTGCCATTCCGCAATGGGATTATGCTTGCAGTTGCTGCCGGGCTTGCCGAAAGCAGAGGCCTTAAGAAAGTGATGCTTGCCAATCATGGTGGAGATCATGCCATTTATCCTGATTGTCGCCCCGGTTTTGTAGACGCCATGAGTGAGGCAATCCGTCAAGGTACATATGATGGGATAGTGATAGACGCTCCGTATACCAACATAACAAAGACCGATATTGCAAGAATAGGCAAAAAGATTGGAGTTGACTATAATCTGACATATTCATGTTATAAAGGAGGAGAGAAGCACTGCGGGAAGTGTGGCACCTGTGTAGAGCGATTTGAGGCTCTTAGGGATGCCGGGATCGAAGTTAACGATTAAGAGCCCATCTCATAAAAATTTGAGAGCCCCTGGGGCGGATTTGGGCGAGTGATTTTCTCGAGTTGAGGAGGGAATGATGCGGGCATCATGACCGACGAGACTTGGAGAAAAGCACCGTCCAAATCCGGGCAAAGGTAACATTTTTTCAAAATAATTTGCATTTACACGAGAGAATAAACATAAAATATCAAAAAATGATAAATAGCCTTAACTCATATCCAATTGAGATGCTCTTGAGGATATTACCAAATGCCTTCGCTGGCTTGGGCGCTTTTCGACTTTTGGCTCAATCACATAGCCCGCTATGCTCAATCGCTCAAAAGCCGAAAATCGCTCCAATCCAGCGACCCCAGGGGCTCTCAAATTTATGAGATGGGCTCTAATGATTAACACCGGGAGACAATCCTGAGCCGGAGGCTCGGACAGCAAAACAAACAGAGACTCGGAAGGGATTAACGATTAACGATTAGCGATCAAGGATAAAGATATGTATTACGTTAAAAAGAGGCTTGAGATTTCGGCAGCTCATAGGCTTTCATTGCCATATGAAAGTAAGTGTAAGAGGCTGCACGGACATAATTGGGTGATAACGGTTGAATGCAAGGCAAAGAACTTGAATGAATCCGGGATGGTGGTAGATTTTACTAAAATCAAGGAGCTTGTTATGGGCAAGCTTGACCATGCTATCTTGAACGATGTGGTTCCATTCAATCCAACAGCTGAGAATATTGCTCGCTGGATTGTAGATTCAATTCCGGAATGTTATCGCTGTGAAGTGCAGGAATCGGAGGGAAACACTGCTGCATATGAGGAGGATTGATATGAGAAAGATTAATGAAATATTCTATTCATTGCAGGGTGAAGGTCATCATACCGGTTATCCCTCGGTGTTTATAAGATTTTCAGGGTGCAATCTTCAATGTCCATTTTGCGACACTCACCATAACGACGGGGTCTTGATGAATGATACAGATATCATACATGCAGTCAACTTGTATAAGGCAGATTGGGTGATATTGACTGGGGGAGAGCCGTCTCTTTGGATAGATGAAGCCTTCATCAAACTTCTTCATCAGGCCACTGGGAAAAAAATAGCGATCGAGACCAACGGCACTAATCCTTTACCAGCGGGTATTGATTGGGTTACGGTTTCGCCAAAGGTTGGAATTGAGGAAATGATTGGGAATCCAGAAATAAAAGTTGAGAGCGCTGACGAAATAAAAGTGGTTGATGTAGGTCAAGACTTGAATCCGTATTTTGAATTGCCATGCATAGGGGAGAAGACTCTCATGTATCTTCAGCCATGCTATGTGGCAGACAAGAAACTCCGTGAGTCAAATATGATGCGGACTGTCAGGCGAGTGCTTCAAGATCCAAGGTGGACACTGAGTCTGCAGACTCATCGCTATCTTGGAATACCTTGAGTGGTTTCGGGGTTTCGAGGTGTCGAGGTTTCGGGGTTTCGAGGTGTCGGGGTTTCGAGGTGTCGGGGTGTCGGGGGGTTGGGATCTTGGTTGGGATTAGTTTGCTATTCTGATTATTCTTGCTCCTTGGATGCGCTTTATATTTCTTTTTACATAACTATCAAATGGCAATTCTTCTAAAGTCACGCTGTCTTTCGAAGGCGACATTTGAATCAACATCAGATTATCGCCTTCCCAAATAAGAATTCCCATTTCTCTACTGTCAAGGTTAAAGTCGGGAGTAAGTAGAAAAACGATATCGCCGTCTTTAGCCTCTTTCTTATATCGAGTAGGATTAGTGATATTCCCATTTGAAATATATGGAATCTGATGATTTCTAAATCCCATCTCAAGCATCTTTAGCCTGTCATAATTCTTTTGGTTGGCAAATGCTTTGAATGAATCTTTATGGCTGGAGATGTAATCGATAGATTTTTCTTTTCTTCTTGCCTCAATGCCGTCGAGATGCTGAGTAGGGTCAGAGATATTTCCCCTGAAAATATTGTCGGCAATCCAATCTGATGGATACAAGAATCTTGACACGAAATCTGTTGCATTTCCTCCTTTAAACATTACAGATTCATATTTATCAGCAAAGTCTCTCCAATTAGGAGAAGAAGAAGTCTCGTATGCCTGTGCTAACGCTATGCAAGTAGAAATCAAACTTAATGGAGTGAAAGAATGAATGTTGAGTGTAAATTGCATAGTGTCGGCATCAAGTATTTCAGATCTTAATGCTGAAGGGGCTCCCACCAATTTCTTTGCAAAGAAAGCAACTCTGCTATTTGGTTGCATGTCTTTTAGTTCTGGAGACTTTAAAAGAGCATTGATATCGGTAGTGTCAGAATCGCAATGGAAATTAATACTGTCGTAAGCCATGACGGAAAAAAATGACATGACTGACATTAATATTGCAAGTGAAAACCTAAGTATTCTCATAATTATTCCTTTTTCACTACAAAATTAAGAAAAAAAGTTGGATTCGCCAAATGTGATGGTATAAAGTAAAACCGGAAGCGTTGATAGCGCTTCCGGTCAATTTCAATATCGTAGTCGATAGACGATTACTTAGGGAGATTGAAAACAGTAGAAATTTCAGTCATCTGAGCATCTGACATTCCTTCAGGTTCGAATCCCATGTTGCAAGCACACATATAAATGTTTGCACTTTTGTTAAGAACATCAACTTGATCGAAAGCGGACATGATATCGGTTTCGACAGCGAATACACCGTGCTTTTCCCACATTACGACGTCATAGTTGTCGTCGATAGCTTTGATAGTGGCGTCAGCGAGTTCATTGGAAGATGGAAGCATATAAGGAACGATGCCAAGACCGCGCGGAGCAAATGCCTTAGTTTCGGGAATCATCGACCAAAGAATTTTGGTAAGAACGTCTTTCTTAAGATATTCCGGATTGTGGCTCATGGCAACAAGCTCAATGGGATGTGTATGAAGGCTTGCCTTATAGTTAGATCCTTTTCCTATCAGATAATTGTGCACTGCTAAGTGAGAGGGTAGTTCAGAAGTTGGTTTTACAGGTTTGTCAGCAACTATCTCATAGCTTGCGCAGTCGTCGCAAATGCGGATAATCGAACCGTTGTCCATAGGCCAGCGTGCGAGGTCGCGCATGCGCATCTGAGTGCCCTTGCAATAAAACCAGCAACCCTTAAGATTAGGAAGCGTAAAACCAATTGGGAATGGTCCTGCAATTGCAGGCATTGCCTTTATTTCATCTGATATATGTTCGGTGACATTGACGGTAATATTTCCGCCATTACGTTCAGCCCAGCCCTTTTGCCAAAGATATCCTGCTGCTTCAGCAACTTGATTTACTTGATAGGCAAGACCTGGATTATTATCTAAAACTGATGACATATTTACTAATTTAGAATTTAGAATTTTGAATTTAGAATTTAGAATTATTTATTCTGAATTCTGATTTTTTAATTAGAATGTAATGTGGATGTCAAATAAGTTGGGGAAGGAAGCATGAAATTATTAGCACAATAATTCCTACTATTAGAACGGCAATAGTCTTTGGAGGACATCCTTTCCATTCCTTGAGAATGATACCCCATACATTTGAGAAAATCACATTGAAAGCCATAAGGATACAGAATGACAAAGTCATGAGTGTCGGAGAATCGACGAGGTATCCCTTTCCAATTGATAGGCCAAAGAACTGGCTATACCAGAGAGCACCGGCAAGAAGGCAGAAAAGCACGTTGTTGAGCAACACGCCAGATTTGCCGTAGTCTGTCCATGTGCCATTTTTATGGTTCTGATAGAAGCAGTAGGCAGCGTTAGTGAAGAATCCTCCGAGGGTGACGAGGAAAGTGGCAGGAAGAGTCTTGTATGCCGCAGGAGTAAGAGGCCCGAAATTAATATCAGCACCAAAGACGAGACCAATATTAAAACATCCGCTCATGAAACCGCAAAGCAAAGCAATCAAAATTCCTTTGGGGAAGTTGAAATCCTTTACAGTAGATTTTGACTCATCCTCGCTAAGAGATTTTGCTTTCATTGCTCCGGCGATGCCAATAATGTTGATACCAAGCAGAGTTACGATAACACCGATAATCACGGAATAAGTGAGTTGAGATAATGGGTCCTGCTCCGGGAAGAAAATCTGAAGCATTACCGGCCCCATGATAGTGCCAAGGCCTGCACAAGTGCCTAAAGCAATTGACTGTCCAAGTGCAACACCGAGATATCTCATTGAAAGACCGAAGGTAAGACCTCCGATGCCCCACAGCATACCAAACAATATGGTCATCCAGATGTTGAAAGCATCAGCAGATTCAAAAAGTTCTCCAATGGTATGGTTTTCCGGAATGGCAAGCATCATGCCAAGGAATGGCAGAATAAGAAAAGCAAATACTGCCTGGACCAACCAATAACTTTCCCAACTCCAATCTTTAATTTTATTGATTGGCACATAGCAACTTGATTGGAAGAAAGAGCCTATGGCAATAATCAGTAATCCTATAAAAATCATTTTAGATTGAATTGATGGATTATTATTTGAATAAGGCATGGGGATAAAGCCCATGCCTTATATAGATTAAATATCAAAGATTAGCGCTTTGAAGTCACGTCTTCTTCGTATTTTTCGATTTCCTTAATGTATGATTCTCCTACAGGAACATTGTTGTTGAGGCAGAACATGTCGTAAACAGCATTCCAGGGAAGGTTTTTGCACTCTTCAAGGAGAGCAAGACGCTGGAAGTATTTGCCTTCGAGCTCATAGTTGCGAAGAGTGGTGACAGGCTCGAGAAGCGCGCGAAGCATACATTTCTGAGCAGCACGGCTACCGATTACGTAAGCACCAATGCGGTTGAGAGTGCCGTCGAAGTAGTCAAGACCGTAGTGTACACGGTTGAGTGCACCGGCTCTAACTATTTCGCTGAAGAGATCCATAGTCGGATCGTCCATAATAGTTACGTGGTCAGAGTCCCAACGAACCGGACGAGAAACATGAAGCATAAGCTCAGGCACGAAAAGAAGCATTGCGCTTACTTTGTCGGCTACGCTTTCGGTTGGATGGAAGTGACCTGTGTCGAGAGTGATCATCATGTTGCGCTGTGCAGCGTAGGCTGTATAGAAGTCGTTGCTTCCTACAGTATAGCTTTCAAGGCCAATTCCAAATACCTTAGACTCTACACAGTCTTTCATCATATCATAGCGATGTTCGAAGATCTGATCGAGAGAATCCTTAAGGAGTTCACGATAGAGAGAACGGTTGAGTGTGATGTCCTTGCTGCCGTCGTGAACCCAAGTATTCATGATACAAGGATCATTCTGTGCCTCTCCAATAGCCTGAGAAATCGCACGGCAACGCTTTGAGTGTTCAATCCAGAAGTCGCGGATGCTCTTGTCCGGGTTAGAAAGAGAGAGGTCGCCACTCTTAGAGTGAGAGAAAGAAGTGGAGTTGAAGTCGAGTTTGATATCGTTAGTTTTTGCCCAATCGATCCAGCTTTGGAAATGTTCCACAGTTACTTCGTTGCGGTCAACGTATTTACCATTGAAGTCGCCGTAGATTTCGTGAAGGTTAAGGCGATGTTTGCCAGGGATAAGGCTCATGGCGTAAAGCACGTCATTGCGAAGTTCATCGATGTTGCGAGCGGCACCAGGATAGTTGCCGTTGACCTGAATACCACCGGTCAGTCCCCCTTCGCGAGGTTCAAAACCATTTACGTCGTCAGCCTGCCAGCAGTGCATGCTGAGATGGAAATCTTGCATTTGCTGGAGCACTTTGTCAGTGTCGATGCCAATAGCGGCATATCTTTCTTTGGCTACTTCATAAGCCTTTTTGATAAGTTCTTCTTTCATAATGAGGTTATTAGTTATTTTAGTTATTAGTTTTCTTTTTTCGGATGGGTCAGACCAGTCGGACGGGTCGGACTTGTCGGACTTTGTGGAAGTTAATTTTTGGGGAGGTAGGTGATGGTCTCAGTAGAGTTGATGGCTACATCGCGCATTTCTTTGAGAGAAGAGAGCGACTTGCAAGCGCGTAGCTGCATAAGCACGTTTCCAAGGGCTGTGCATTCAGCCGGACCTGCTATGACCGGGATGCCGAGAGTGTCTGCCGCCATCTGCATCAGATGCTTGTTGCGTGAGCCACCTCCAATTACGTGGAGACGTTTGATTTCTACGGGAGAAAGTTGGCGAAGCCATTCAGTAATCTCTCCATAACGATTAGCGAGACTTCTATACACTACCCTCACATAATCAGCAGGAGTCTGCGGTTTCGGCTGACCGGTCTTTTCGCAAAAATCATCAATAGCTTTCGTCATGCTCTTTGGATTAGCAAAAGAGGGGTCGTCGGGATTTACGATACTTTGGCAGTCACTTTCAAGATATAGAGCCGCTAATTCAGCAATATCTGTAGGAGCATCCTTAAATTCCTCACGACAACGCTCGAATAGCCAAAGGCCTGTAATGTTTTTCAGAACGCGGATGGTTCCGTCTACTCCACCTTCATTTGTGAAGTTGTATTCAAGGCTCTTTTCAGTGATGATTGGTCCTTCGTTTTCGATTCCGAGAAGCGACCATGTGCCGCAGCTCAGGTAAGCATAATCCTTGTCTGGAGTTGGGACGGCTGCAACAGCAGAAGCTGTATCATGGCCTGCAACAGCAACTACAGGAACTTCACCGAGACCAGTCAATTCAGCAAGTCTTGGTAAAAGGGTGCCAATTTCTTGTCCAGGCTCAATCATAGGGCCAAATTTGTCGCGCGATAGCCCAACTTTATTGAGGAGCACATCATCGAGATCACCTGTATTTGGATTGAGTATCTGTGAAGTAGATGCAACGGTGCGTTCTGTGACAGCTTTTCCTGTAAGCATATAGGATAGAGCATCAGGAATAAAGAGAATCTTGTCAGCATTGTCAAGAACTTCTGGATTGTTGCGACGTATAGTATCGAGTTGGAAGAGGGTGTTGAAGTCCATAAATTGGATGCCAGTCTTGGCATAGACATCCTCTTTAGGCATCTCCTTGCAGAAGCGTTCTACAGCGCCTACTGTATGAGTGTCGCGATAGCAATATGGCAAACTTGCTATGCTGCCATCTTTAAGGAAATATGCCACATCGCATCCCCAAGTGTCAATGCCAATGCTTTTAAGTGTCGGCTTTTCCGGCATTTCAGATAAAATGCCGTCACACTTCTTCATCGATTCGATAATATGCTGGTAAATTAAGGGGAGATTCCAATATTGGTGGTCTCCGATAGGGAGCATGGGAT
Organism: uncultured Sangeribacter sp.; assembly: GCA_964503095.1. GTDB lineage: Bacteria > Bacteroidota > Bacteroidia > Bacteroidales > Muribaculaceae > Lepagella. The sequence continues at coordinate 22,556 of CAZCZX010000004.1, read as the reverse complement.
AATGATAGCGTGCTATTTCTTGCATGTCTACCTTTTCACCGTCGAAAGAGGCAAGAATAGTGCGTCCTGAAGTGGCACCGAGGTCGACGGCGAGATGATAAGTCTTAGTCATTTCGGGTATCAATCAAGATGGAACACTTCTTTAATAGGAATAGTGACAGGGGAATTGTCTGGGTTGACTTCCATAATGTCAGCCATAAAGTCCCACCATTTGCGAGTGATTTCATCGGCAGCTTCAGCATCTTGGGAGTTGGTGTCGCCTACCACCTCTTGGTAGCCAAAAAGAATATTGGTGTCTTTATCCCAGTAAATGGAGTAATTGCGTACTCCAGAATCAGCAATTTGTTTTTTTAGTTCGGGCCAAAGTTGAGCATGACGCTTTTCATACTCAGCTTCGAAACCGGGCTTAAGAAACATTTTGAATGCAAATCTTTTCATGGTGTTTCTGATGAGTTATTCGTTGGTAATTGGTTAGTTATTGCATGAAGGCAGAGGATAAAAAAGAATATCCTCTCCCTACAAATGCAAAATTAATAAAAATTATTGAAAAAATCCAATTATTTTGAAAAAAATTACAATAAGAATATTCGGGATTATATATTGACTAAGAGCCCATCTCAAATTTTTGTGAGATGGGCTCTAACGAAAAACGAACTATTTTGCGTCAAAATGTAATGTATTCAGGCGTTCCTGAATAGAGATTCAGCGGCAAAGAATTTCCGTTGGCTTTCAAAGTAATCTTCCCATCGGCATTTGGAAGGATTCTTGCTGAAGTGACTTTGCCATCTTTCCATGTTAGGTCAATAGTGGCACCGGTGCGTGAGCGAAGACCTGAAACTGCCCCATCTTTCCATTGCTCCGGGAGAGCCGGGAGCAAAACAATATCATTTGGTGTGGATTGGAGCAACATCTCTGCGACTCCAGCGGTGCCACCAAAATTTCCATCAATTTGGAAAGGAGCGTGAGCATCGAGAAGATTAGGATATGTGCCACCACCATGGCGTTTGTCAGGTCCCTGGTATTTATCAGGACTTACATATCTAAGGAGTCGTCGATACATGGAGTAAGCTTTGTCAGCATCAGCGAGTCGTGCGAGCAAGTTGACACGCCAGCCGGTGCTCCATCCGGTTGTGTTTTCCCCTTTTATTTCGAGTGTCTTGGCAGCAGCCTTAGCAAGTTCCGGGGTTTCTGATATTGAGATGTGATTGCCTGGATATAGACCGTAAAGGTGTGACTGGTGTCGGTGTTGTGGATCCTGCTCCTTGAAATCTTGAGCCCATTCTTGAAGTTGTCCCGCTTTCCCAATTTTATAAGGAGCAATTTTAGGAAGGGCTGCATCAATTTCATTAATAAGATCTTTATCTATATTGAGTGTAATTGCAGCATCTCTGGTATCCATAAGGCATTGGCGTATCATTGCGAGGTCAGCGAAAGCACCGGCTGATGTTGCAGCGGGAGTGCCGTCGGGGGCAATGAAATTATTTTCGGGCGAAGTAGAAGGAGATGTGATAAGATTTCCATCTTGATCCTCAATCATCCAGTCGAGACAGAATTCCGCAGCCCCCTTTAGTGTTGGATAATATTCCTTAAGGAATTCTTTGTCGCGAGTGAAAAGATAGTGCTCCCAGATATGTGACGCAATCCATGCCCCACCCATGTTCCAGTTTGCCCATTGGGGGTCGCCGGAGTTGAGGCCAACGGGATTGGTAATAGCCCAAATGTCAGAGTTGTGACCGAGACACCAACCTCGGTTTACGCCATAATATTCACGTGCAGTGTCACGTCCGGTGATAGGAAGTTGCTTGATGAAAGATAGTAGTGGCATATGAAGTTCGCTGAGATTTGTGACTTCAGCAGGCCAATAGTTTTCCTCTACGTTGATATTAGTGGTATAGTTGGAACTCCATGGTGGGAGTAGGTATTCATTCCAGAGTCCTTGAAGATTTGCCGGCACACCGACAGTGCGTGAGCAACTTATGAGAAGATAGCGTCCAAAGTCGAAGTAAAGTTCTTCCAAGTCGGGATCGTAAGCAGAATTATCAGTATAATATTTTAGGCGTTTGTCGATGGGCATTTCGTTTAGAATTGCCGGAGATTCCCCTAAATCGAGATTTACACGAGAGAAGAGGCTGGAATAATCAGAAATATGACGATTTAAGAGCTCTTTGAAAGTTTTCTTCTCAGCGCGATCAGCCTTTCGGGAAGCAATAGCACGATAATCCTTTCCTTCTGTAGATGGATTTTTGTCAGAACCGTTGAAATTGGTGGCAATTGCAACGATAATCAGAGTTTCAGATGCATTTTCTACAGATAAAGAGCCGTCATTATTGGCCTTTATGGATGCTCCCGGTGCAATAGTGCGGATATCGGTGCGAAACCGTATGCCACGTTTGTCATCGTAGAGGAATTTTTGATCGGCAGGCATGTCAACATAACTTGGGAGAGAAGAATATGAAGCACTTGCTTCAGCAGTGATAGTGTTTTGGGCAGATTCCACTTTATAATTCTTGATAGGGGAGTGGAATGAGAGAGTGAAATCGATAGGATATTGTGCGGAAATCTTGATAGCCAGGATACTATCTGGTGCTGAAGCAATGTATTCTGTTGTTATTTCATTGTCGCCTTTTGTATATGTGACTTTGGCCGTGGCATCAGCGAGATTTAATTTGCGGGAGTAATTTGTAGCTTCCGTTTTGTCTGCGAAATCGATTAATAGATTTCCTATTGGCTGGTAGTTGTTGGTATAGTGTCCTTGCACCTTTTTTTGAAGTTTTTGTGCAAGTTGAAAGTCTCCGGCATCGAGAGCCGCACGGATTTCCGGGATTGCTTTGTATGCTCCTGGAGTGTAGACAGTGGAATCGGGTTCGCCACTCCAAAAAGTAATGTCGTTGAGAGAGATTCTTTCTTTGGATGGATTACCGTAGATAATACCTCCTTGCGTACCGTTTCCGATGACGAAAGTTTCTTCAAAGAATTCGGCAGGGCGGTCGAAATATAATATAGGAGTAACTGCAGATGAAGACAGCGCAGCGAGAGAAATAGCGAATGTGGTCAGTTTTTTAGTTAATTTCATGGTGAGGGTCTTTTGTTTCTAAGGGCAAAATTACAAAAATTCCTTGATTTCTTGTGTAAATAAGTGTAAATATTTCATCTCAATAATTTTTCTTAGGAAACTTGTAGCAATTTTACTTGATTTTGCGTCTTATTATTAGAGTCCATCTCAAATTTATGAGATGGGCTCTTAAAAATGCAAAATTAAATGGAAAAGATTCAACCTTTGGATTTCGAGCGGCTTGTGAAGGAGCATAAAAGCACCATCTACTCGGTATGCTATATGTTTACCGAAACCAAAACAGAAGCCGACGATCTCTTTCAGGAAGTGCTCATAAGTCTTTGGCAAGGAAAAGATTCATATCGTGGCGATTCAAGCCTTCGTTCATGGGTCTACCGAGTTAGCATGAACACTTGTATTTCATATAAAAGGAAAAAACGCGTGAAGACAGTTCCTCTGGAATTCTCGGCTGATGCAATGGCGCCTGATTCTCCGGGCACAAAGCAGGCTCGCTTACTGCATGAGAGAATTTCCAAATTGGAACCTTTTGATCGCGCTATAGTTCTTCTCTGGCTTGAAGATATGCCATATGAAGAGATTGCAGCCATCGTAGGCATATCGTCAAAAGCGGTGGGCGTGAGGCTTGTCAGGATTAAGGAGAAGCTTAAGAGCCTTTAATTCAATTTTGTAGACAACAATCGATGACTTTAAGAGTCGTGAAGATGAATAATACGTTTTTTTGAGATTATGGACGAACTTAATATATTGAAAGAAGAAATGGCTGCTCTGAAGCAAAGCCTTGACAAAGAGCAGATAATAAATGAGAAATTGATGCGTACCGTAATGTGCCAGCGAGTGTCATGGATGGATATATTAGTGAAGGCTGAATTTATAGTCCTTCCTATTACATTCATAATTTTTGTGATAGCGTGCGCATTTTTTAAGATTTCACAATGGTATGCCATTGCATTTTTGATTATAGGCTTGATAGATGCCATTGCAGATCTCCGTACATTTAGGATTTCACCGAAAATATTCAGTGAATGCAGCATGATGGAAGTGAGAAACCTTTTGACTAAGCAAAAGAAAGAACGGTTTATTCATCTCTGCATAGCATTCCCACTGGCAATAATCTGGCTTGTGCTTTTTGCAAATGCAGTGTTCAATAGTCAATTATTATTAGAAGGCTCGGATCCAGTGGGGTATAGCGGAATCATTGGGGGAATCATAGGAGGAGTTATCGGCGGAATAACAGTCTTGATAATCTATCGCAAGGCCCAAAACACCAACGACACTATCATTGATGATCTAAATGAATAGCATAAGAGCCCGTATCATATTTTTGATATGGGCTCTAATTCACTGAGTCACATCTGAAACTAAGAGCCCATCTCAAATTTATGAGATGGGCTTTAATCTTTTATTTCTGTATTTTAGAAAGATACTGCATTGGGCTCATTCCTGTGTGTCGCTTAAACATGCGGCTAAAATGCTGCGGATACTCAAACCCTAAGTCGTAAGCCACAGTGGAGACACTTCCTGTAGAAACAAGACGATTTTTTGCTAATCTTACGATATGATTGCGAATGAAATTGCTGGCATTTTCTCCAGTTGTCTTTTTCATCATATCGCTGAAGTAGTTGGGCGACATGAAGAGTTTGTCGGCAAAATATTTTACTTCCGGTACCCCCAATGTGAATTGCATCCCATTATCATAATACTCATTAAGCAAAACACTGAGTTTTACTAATAAATCATCACTGGTCTGGCGGATTTTGTGAAATTGCCGTGTGTATGCTCTGTTGCAGAGATGAAGCAAAGCAGAGATATAACTTACAATAATATTATTTTGATCGCTGTCTTGAGGAAGTTTGATTTCTTCCTGAATGCATTTCATCAATGTGGCTACAGCGCTTTTTCCCTCTTCTTCAAGGAAAACGGCTTCGTTTGCACTATAGTCGAAAAAGGAAAACCGGCGGATGTCTTTTTCAAGCTGAGTCCCGATTAATAAATCAGGATGAAACAGAATAGCCCAACCATCAATATCTATAAGGTCGCCATTGTCTTCACGTCCGCCAATCTGTCCAGGAGCAACACATATTAAACTTCCGGAAGCACCACCGTAACCACCAAGTCCATAGGTCAGATCATCAAGCACTTTACTATGCATGAAAATGCCATATACTCCGTAGTCATTAAGACTGGAATGAATGGGAGAAACTTTTTCAAAATCAATGACACCTACAAGCGGATGACAAGACTCGCCACCAATGAATGAAATATAATCTTTAGGTTGTTCTACTTTTAGTTTTTTTGCCATTTGTTTGTAGATCAATAAGCAATGGTGAAAAAAGATTGCTTCTTGTAAATTAGTAAGAATTTCCACTGTTATATATAAAGAATAACAATTTAAATTAAAACATTTATCATTGGTTTGTGTTTATCCTTTTAAGAGTAATAGTTAACTATGGACGCAAGCATATTAGAGCTTATAGAGAAAGAGGCATGCCTATTGCATAAAAGCAATGAGTTTGCAAGCATGTCATTGCCATCAAGACATAAACTTCAGGAATTGATGGATCTTATTTGGGAGACAATCTTCTACACTGATTTTCACCCTTACCATCATGAAGTGGATGAGTTACGCCTTGGTCTGCTCTCCATTTTCACCCAACTTACTCTTCAGATTGATATTATAATAGGGTCAAAAAAAATAGATAACGTAGATAGCCGAAGCAAAGCAAAGGGTTTTATTTCTCAAATGCATTCCATTAAGGAACTGATGCTTACTGATGTAGATGCTATATTACGGAAAGACCCTGCAGCTCCTTGCGCACTGGAAGTCATAGCCTCATATCCGGCAATAAAAGCGATCCTTTATTATAGGATAGCCCACTGCCTGTATGAATTAGACATACCTGTATTGCCACGCATGATCACAGAACTGGCTCATTCCGTTACCGGCATTGACATCCACCCAGGAGCCACAATCGGAAAATTCTTCGCAATAGACCATGGCACTGGAATCGTGATAGGAGAGACGTGTATTATCGGGGATCATGTCACCCTCTATCAAGGAGTGACGCTTGGAGCAAAAGCGTTCACATTTGATGATTATGGAGAGCCAATGGCGGTAGAGCGTCATCCCATTTTGGAAGATAATGTGACTGTATATTCGAATGCTTCAGTCCTTGGTAGAATCACGGTGGGACACGACAGTGTGGTAGGCGGCAATGTCTGGCTCACTCATTCGATTCCCCCTTATTCAAAAGTAACACAGGGCTCATCAATAACCAGACCTACAATATTACATCAGCAAGAGACCATATCAGAAAATTGAGCGACCCCAAGGATGGCTCAATTTTTTTATGATGTATGCTCACATGATACGAAATCATACGGATATGGGATAAAAATAAACATAAGATTAGATTCTTTTTGTTAATTTTGTGCCTTAAACGAATCTAATATCTTATGGAAAAAACCTCATATTTGCTTTCTGCCCTGCTGATGGCTTCAATTTCCCTATGTAGCAATGCAGTAAATCTTGTCAATCAAAGCGAGACAGGAATGCCGCGTCTCATTTCAGGAAATTTTGTCGATTTTGGAATTCAAAATAAAGATACGGTGCTTACATTAGATTGTCAAGAGTTTTCCACAGATCCAAAGACAAGCCTATTTTATGCAGATTTCAGGAATACGTTAGAAATAACTTTCGAGGCTCAAATCAACACAAATCTCACAGAACAGGTATTTATCTGCAAAGAAGGTACTCACTATAATGAGTCGGCTGGAATAATGGTTGGCTTTGATCCTACAGTAGAACGTATATTTGCAGAAATTACAGATTCCTCTGGCAAGGAGCATAGAATCTGGGCTGGAGAAAGAATACTTCCGGGAGAATGGATAAAAATTAAAATTAAGGGAATTGCGCAAGATGATTTTCAGACTTCCTCACTAAATTTATCTGTGTCAGCAGATGGCGAGAAATGGGATGAATCCACTTTGGATTATGCCGGACCCGTGATGCCATCTATGGCAAGCCGATGGGTGATAGGAAGAGGTTATCCCGGAGGATATCCAAATTCTCTTCAGGTCAGAAAAGGTGCGTTAAGGAATTTATCAATATCAGGGGTTGGTCGTCAGCATCACAAAGGAGAGAATCCAATTTTCACTGATAGGCTTACAGCCGATCCTGCATGCACCGTGATTGGTGACCGTCTTTATGCATTTGTAGGCGAGGATTGTGCTGCACCCGGTGGATGGTTCACAATGCCTCATTGGGTGGCATATTCCACGAAAGATATGAAAAATTGGGAGTGCCATGGGGTCGTGCTGAAGGCGTCCGATTTCCCTTATGCTAATCCCAATGGAGCATGGGCTGGTCAAGTAGTGGAACGAAATGGCAAGTTTTACTATTACGTCACTCTCGACGATACACGTAATGGAAGGCACGCAATCGATGTGGCTCTATCGGATAATCCTCTTGGCCCATATGTCCCGGCAAGGCTTGACAGAGATCCGCTCATAACAGACGACATGACCCCCGATTCACATAGGTGGAATTCTGATATTGATCCAACCGTATTAATCGATGATGATGGTCAGGCATGGATTGTCTGGGGCAACGGAGACTTTTATATTGCTCCATTAAAAGAGAATATGATCGAACTCGACGGAGATGTCAAGCACCTGGGTATACGCAACGTGTCTGAAGGACCTTGGCTCTTCAAACGTAATGGTAAATATTATAATGTATATGCAGCAGATGCCCCCGGAGTGCAACCTGAGCAACTTGCCTATTCTATGGCAGACAAGATAACAGGACCTTGGACATATGGTGGGCTTATTACAGGTCCTGCCAAGTTCGGGTTTACAATCCATCCCTCAGTCAATGAATTCAATGGCAAATGGTATCTCTTCTATCACGATGGATCTTATGTGCATGATGGTGAGCCAGGAGGAGATTGCAGAAGACAAGTATGCGTGGAACCATTGTATTTTGATGAAGAGGGACATATAGTGCCAATAAATCTTACTGAAAAAGGAATTTCGATTGAATAAACAACATTGAATAATAACATTAAATAAACAAACATAAAATGGGAAAAATTAAATTTGTGCTATCTGCACTTTTGCTTTGCGGCACATCAATATTGAGCCATGCTCAAAATCCAATATCACAAACTGAGTTTACTGCAGATCCTGCTCCACTTGTAGTGGGAGACACCTTATATCTAATCACCGGTCATGATGAATGGGAGGCTACTCCGGAACAGTTTGTAATGAAAGACTATCTTTGCTTCACTACAACAGATATGGTCAACTGGACGCATCATGCTCCCATCTTTAACGCCAAGGAAATGTTTGGTGAGCATGAAAATGCCAATGCTTCGCAGATGGCTTACCGCAACGGAAAGTTTTACTTTTATCCATCGACGAGTGGTGTGCCAGTACTCGTATCTGACTCTCCCTATGGACCCTTCATCAATCCTCTTGGAGGAAAGAATCAGTTGACTTATCCGGAAGAGACCAATTATGGAGGTCATGGCTGGGAGGATATAGATCCTACAGTATTAATCGACGACGATGGTCAAGCCTATCTCTATTGGGGCAATAATGCACTTTACGCTGTAAAACTTAATGAGGATATGATTAGCAGAGATGGCGATATCCAAGTATTTGAAATCAAGGATAAGGACGCATTTGGTCCAGACTATGAAGAGGCTCCATGGATCACGAAAAGAGGAGATAAGTATTATCTTGCTTATGCTTCATTCTGCCCGGAGGCTACGGACTGGGCGTGGGCTGACAGTCCGCTTGGACCATGGAAATATGGTGGTCAGATAATGCGTGCGTTTGAGCATGGGGGAATGGGCAATCACACCGGTATGTGCGAGTATAAAGGTCAATGGTATTTCTTCTACATGGACGAAGGACTTCCGGAGGCACATAGCCGTCGTCGCACTGCCAGTGTAGTGCCTTTCAATTTCAATGAAGATGGATCTATACCATATATTCACCATGACAAAAGAGGAGTGTTGAAAAGCGTCTCGCCTTTGAATCCATATGTGCGTCAGCAAGGTGAGACTATCGCATGGGAAGAGGGCGTTGGTATTGGATATGATGATATCTATTCCGTATACGTGAACGATGTGGATCCCGGCGATTGGATCAAGGTGAGAGAAGTGAATTTCAAGGATGGCGCTAAGACCTTCTCAGCGCGCACTCGTGGAAATAATCCGACTGCTGCAATTGAAGTTAGACTTGATGCTCCCAACGGAGAACTCCTTGGTGTCGTTAAATGTGGAGCTTCAAAAGATTGGAAAGAGACTAAGACTAAGATTAAGAAACGTGATGGTATTCACGACCTTTACTTCGTATTCACAGGAGAGGGCAACAATCTGATGGATTTTGACAGTTGGATTTTTGAAAATTAATTTTGTGAGAATGAAAAGGTTTTTGATTCCATTATGCTTAGCACTTGGAATAGGAGGATGGTCTTCATTAACAGGAATCGCACAAGAGACTTGCGGTCCTGTTCCTTCTGAGAATCAGCTAAAATGGCAAGATATGGAGACCTATGCCTTCATTCATTATTCACTGAACACCTATACCGATCAAGAATGGGGATTTGGTGATGAAAGTCCGGCTCTTTTCAATCCTTCAGATCTTGATGTGAAGCAGTGGGTGAAGGTTTGCAAAGATTCAGGAATGAAGGGAATAATATTCACTGCAAAGCATCATTGCGGATTTTGCATGTGGCCTTCGGCATACACGGAATACTCCGTAAAGAATTCTCCATGGAAAGATGGTAAAGGTGATGTGGTGAAAGAACTCGCAGAGGCATGTAGGGAAGAAGGACTGAAATTCGCAGTGTATCTTTCTCCTTGGGATCGTAATCATCCTGAATATGGAAAGGATGAGTATGTCACATATTTCAAAAATCAACTTGAGGAACTCCTTACTAATTATGGGGATGTATTTGAAGTTTGGTTTGACGGGGCCAATGGAGGCGACGGATGGTATGGAGGTGCTAATGAAATCCGAACTATTGACCGCACTACTCATTATCGTTGGCCCGAAACTTATAAAATGATAAGGAAAATTCAGCCGGAATGCCTTATCTGGAACGATGGGAGTGACCGAGGAGATCTACGCTGGGTAGGAACTGAGGCAGGTGAAGTGGGAGCCACAAATTGGAGTTTACTCAATAAGGATGGAGAAGTGGATTGGGGAATGCTTCATTTTGGTCTTGAGAATGGTGATTCATGGGTGCCTGGAGAAACAAATACGAGTATTCGCCCGGGATGGTTTTATCACACTACTGAAGATGAGAATGTGAAAAGTCTTTCCAAACTGATGGATACATATTATAAATCGGTAGGAAGAAACTCAACGTTGCTTCTGAATTTCCCGATCATGCCTAATGGAAGGATACATCCTACTGACAGTATTCGAGGTGCAGCCTTTGCCCGGATGGTGAAGGAGGCGTTTAAGGATGACCTTGCGTTAAAAGCAAAAACTGAGCATCCGGAGGTGATCGATGGCGACAGAAGTAGCTATTGGATGCCATCTGATGCTTATGCTGCAGGAGAGGTTATTCTCTCATTTGATTCCCCAGTAAGTTTCAATAGATTTGTAGCCGAAGAGTATATTCCTTTTGGTCAAAGGGTCAAGGCATGGGAAATAGAAGCATTAAGTGATGGACAATGGATTCCTTTGAAGGATTCACTGACAGAAGATGGAAGATTGACTACTATCGGAAGAAAGCGAATTGTGTGTTTTCCAACGGTGACTGCTGAAAAAGTTAGGTTTAGGGTTACCGAAAGCAAGGCTACACCACTAATTTCTTCTCTATCAATCTTCAATGCACCAGATATTACTCCAGATACTCCTGATTCCGGAGAGAAAAAATGCTCAAATCTTAGGATTTTCTATATGTCGCCAAAGCAAATGGCTGTAGAGTTGGGCGGACAGAAAATTATTTCAGGTATACGATATCTTCCCCCAACAATTTCAAAAGAGGGAACAGTCACCCATTATTCTGTTTATGCAACAACCGATTGGAACAACTGGACAAAGGTGGCATCAGGCGAGTTCTCAAATATAGTAAATAATCCAATTTGGCAAACTGTCAGGTTTGATCCGATAAATGCCTCTGTGATTAGGATTGAGGCTGATCGCATTTCAGGGGGAGAGCATATGGCTTATTCTGATTTTGAGGTGCTTTATGAATAAATTTCTTAAGTTGTAAGATAGAATATGATAACAAGAAAAAATATTTTCCTGCTTCTTTTAGTTATTTCTGGTGTGAGTATTGCAGGGGAACAAAAAGATTGGGAAAATCCACATGTTTTGGGTATAAATAAACTCCCTTATCATGCCACACTTGGTAAGCCATCAAATATATCTGATCGCTCTGATGTGGTGAGTCTGAATGGTGATTGGAAATTCTATTGGTCGCCTGATCCGGATCAACGTCCTGTCGGATTTGAATCTGAAGAATATGATGTCAGCGCATGGAATAATATAGCGGTTCCGGGTAACTGGCAAATGCAAAATTTTGGCAAACCTATCTATGTGAATATGGCGTATCCATTTCAGCGGGATCGACCCAGTGTGACATCTGAGCCTCCAAAAGATTGGTATGCCTACGATCATCGCAATCCTGTAGGAAGTTATGTCAAGGAATTTGATGTGACTCCCGAAATGCTTGGAAAAAACATAACTTTATGTTTTGAGGGAGTAAAGTCTGCAATGTATGTTTGGATAAATGGCAAGAAAGTAGGCTATAGCCAGAACTCTATGTCGCCTGCTGAGTTTGATATCACATCTTTCATCAGGCCTGGTGCTAACCGTCTTGCCGTGGAGGTGTATCGTTGGAGCGATGGCAGTTATCTTGAAGCACAAGATATGTGGAGGCTGAGCGGTATTTTCCGTCCTGTGAGTCTCTTGGTGCGTCCGAATGTCCATATATCAGATTTCAAGGTTGACTCAGAACTTAACGACGATTTTTCTCGAGCATTTGCAAAGGCTTTGGTAAGTGTGTGCAACACTGGCGATAAGAAAGAAAAAGGAGTGACTGTGACATTTGATATTGATGGAAAGAAGTTGAGGAGCGCTCCTGCCGACATCTTACCTGGTGATACAGTCGAAATATGTCTTGATTATGAAATCGAGAATCCTGCGCTTTGGTCGGCAGAGACGCCTAATCTTTATCCGTATACCATCTCTCTCAATGATAAAAATAACACTCTGCTTCAAAATTATGATTGGCATCTTGGAGTAAGGAAAGTTGAGACTGATGGCGAGATTTTCAAGATAAATGGTAAGAATGTGAAGTTGAGGGGTGTAAATCGTCATGACCATCATCCTCGCACAGGGAGATGGGTGGATGATGCAACCATTGAAAAAGATCTGCGTTTGCTGAAGCAGGCTAATATCAATTTCCTTCGCACTTCACATTATCCTGACCGTCCGATTCTGTATGAACTTTGCGACAAATATGGCATATATGTCATGGACGAGGCGTGTCAAGAAAGTCATGGATATGGATATGCAAATGAAGAAATGGGTCATGATCCAGACTGGAAGGATGCCCACGTGGACCGTGCAGTTTCTCTTGTATCACGCGATAGGAATCATCCGTCTGTCATAATCTGGAGTCTTGGCAATGAAGGAGGTATTGGTCCGAATATTCAAGCGATGTATGATACCGTTGTCGCTTTGGATCCCAGTCGTCTTCCGTTCTATGATTGTCATCCTCGATATTCTGCTCTTCATGACGAGGGATATCCCACTCCTGATATGATGAGGGAAAATGCTCGAAACATCAGCGATAAACCGTATATTGCGCGCGAATATGCTCATGCTATGGGCAATTCAATGGGTAATTTAAAAGAATATTGGGACGTAATTTATTCTGATCCTTCTATAGCAGGAGCCGCGATATGGGATTGGGTAGACCAAGGAATTGCAAAGCCTCAAGATGGATCAAATCTTCGTCTGTCATCATCTATGAATCTCGCAGACGATGAATTTTGGGCATATGGGGGAGATTTTGGTGATCGTCCTAATGATGCCAATTTCTGCATAAATGGTCTTGTTGGTCCTGATCGCATTCCCAATCCTCATTTTTATGAAGTAAGGTATGTATATCAGCCAATATGGTTCAGTCATGATGGTGAGTTCATTAATTTGGTGAATCATGACAGCTTCACACCTCTTGATGCATACGATTATCGATATGAAATAATCACAGGTGGCGACAAAACAGCAGAGGGTGTGCTTGCCTTAGAAGGGAATAAAATAAAAGCTCCTGAATTTGTTAAAGATGATTCAGGAGTATGGTTGAATGTATATGCTTGCCTGAGAGAGCCTAAACCTTGGGCTGAGAAGGGGCATGTAGTTGCTTCAGAACAGTTTGAACTTTCCCCTTATCTCCCCAATTATGCAAATTCTTCCGGTAAGGCCCCTAAAATAGCAAAAAAGAACGGTAATGTTATAGTCACAACTGAAGATGTTGAGATTATTATTGATGGTTCAGGTGCTCTTTCTTCATGGAAAAAGGGAGGCGAGGAAATGCTTCATGCCGCATTAGAACCATATTTCTGGAAACCTACTAATGACAATCAGGATAAAAATGGATATTATAAGGAAAAAATGACAATATGGGAAAATGTGGCATCTAATCGCACCGTAAAAGAGATCAAAACAGAGAAAAAAGATGGGAAGGTAATAGTAACAGCAAAGATGAATCTTCCTATTGGAGCGGATTATGATGTTGCATATTCTATTAATAGCGATGGTAAAATAACTGTTGCTGCTGACTACTTGCCATTGACCGATACCATACCTCTTATGCCCAAGTTTGGAATGCGATTGCGTCTTCCAAAAGAGATGACGCAGATTGATTATCTTGGAAGAGGACCATGGGAAAACTATCCAGATAGGAAGAGAGGTTACTTTGTAGGTCATTACTCTATGCCTATTACAGAATATCAGCATGATTATATAAAGCCTCAAGACAATGGAAACCGTTGCGATGTGAATTTTATGGTTCTTAGTACAAGAGGAAATAAAAGTGGCAAATCAGTAATAATTGAATCTAACGGGGAGCCTCTTTGTATTCGTGCTTGGGACTATGGAGAAGAAGATCTGATAGTGGCAAATCATCCTTTTGAGTTGAATAGGGGTGATTTTGTAAATGTGAATATCGACCAGAACGTGCATGGTGTGGGAGGTGCCGATACTTGGGGAAAGCCAACTCTTGAGCAGTACACAATTCCTGGCAATATGCCTCATTCTTATTCATTTACAATCTCAGCGGAATAGCATGCTTTCTTACATGAATAAAATTATAATACATTGATATGAATAATTCGTTTATTAGGTTGTTTGGCAGCATTATGTGTGTCAGTGCTGCTTCAGTAGGATTCCTGACCAACGCTCAGAATCCTATCTGTCAGACTCATTTCACTCCCGATCCTGCGCCTGTAGTAGTTGGCGATACTCTTTATCTCTATACAGGTTGTGATGATATAAGTGCAGACCCGGACAATTTTGTAATGCGTGAGTATTTGTGTTTCACCACCACAGATATGGTGAACTGGACACATCATGCTCCTATTTTCAACAATGAAGGTTTCGGAACTAAAGATTGCGCATATGCCGCCCAAATGGCATATCGCAATGGAAAGTGGTATTACTATACTTCTACTTTCGGCATTCCTGTCCTTGTGTCAGATTCCCCTTACGGACCATTCACAAATCCTCTTGGAGGCAAGAAGTTTCTGATCAATTCAGAAGATACGAACTACAGTGGCCACGGATGGGAGGATATTGATCCGACTGTTCTTATTGATGATGACGGACAGGCTTACATGTTTTGGGGCAATAACGCTCTTTATGCTGTCAAACTTAATGAAGATATGATCAGTTATGACGGTGATATAAAGGTTTTTGAGATAAAAGACAAGGATGCTTTCGGACCTGATTATGAGGAAGCGCCGTGGATTGCAAAACGAGGCGATAAATACTATCTTGCTTATGCATCATTTTGTCCTGAGGCTACCGATTGGGCATGGGCAGACAGTCCACTCGGACCATGGAAATATGGCGGACAGTTGATGCGTGCGTTTGAGCATGGGGGTATGGGCAATCATACCGGCATGTGCGAATACAAGGGGCAATGGTATTTCTTCTATATGGATGAGGGGCTCCCAACTTCTCATAGCAAGCGACGCACCACCAGCGTAATTCCATTTGAATTCAACGAAGATGGTTCGCTCCCATACATGCATCATGACAAAAGAGGGGTTCTGAAAAGCGCAAATCCGCTTAATCCCTATACTCGTCAGCAAGGTGAAACTATCGCATGGGAAGAAGGAATTGGCATTGGCTATGACAATATACATAGTGTCTTTGTCAACGACATAGATCCCGGTGACTGGATAAAGGTAAGAGAAGTGGACTTTAGAGAAGGAGCCAAGACTTTCTCTGCCCGCACTCGTGGCAATAATCCGACAGCAGCCATCGAGGTAAGGCTTGATGCCCCTAATGGTGAACTGCTTGGAGTGGTCAAATGCGGAGAGTCAAAAGACTGGAAAGAGGCAAAGACCAAGATTAAGAAACGTGATGGCATTCATGATCTCTACTTTGTATTCACCGGTGAAGGTAAGAATCTGATGGACTTCGATAGTTGGATATTCACAAAATGAACCAAGAGCCCATCTCAAATTTATGAGATGGGCTCTTAGCATTATTCACCTATGTAGAGCATATTGGGATGCTTTGATATGAACTCGTTGTAATATTCCTCTGCTTCATATTTATGGAGTGATGCCATGTATTGTGCCAATTCACTGGTGCCATATACTATGGGGCGATGTTGCAGCCGTTTAGTCACTTTCTCACCCTCTGCCAGCAGTGCTCGTGCAGCCGGAGAGAGATATTGATCCTGAAATTTTTCCCAAATATAATCTACAGCCATTTCAGAAGGATGCACCATGTCCGGACCATAGAACCGATAATCACGCAGGTCATCGATCATGATTTCAAAAGAAGGAAAATAATTAGTATTCTCTGAAAGACTACAAATCTCTTCGCAGGCTATGCGTAGGATCGCTTTAGAAGTGCTATTGCCCTCAAATCCGTCTTTAAGATGGCGTACCGGGCTAACGGTGAAGATAATCTTGAGTTCAGGATTGAATTCTGATAGAATTTTCAACAAATCTTTCCAGTCGTCTACAATCTCAGAAATTGATAGTCGTCTTCTGATGAAGGTTTCTGAAGGAAACTTATGGCAGTTGCTGACGATATATCCCGGATGATCTTTTAATTCATACACCCATGCTGTGCCAAAAGTCACTATCAGTCCCTTGGCAACTTTCAATTTAGTATGAAGATCGTGCAAGCAACGGAATACACTGTCTTTGGTGTCTTGCTTAGAGAATCTTGAGCAGCTGGAATCAGACAACCAGGAAATCCAAAGTCTGTCACGCTGCGTTATTGAATCGTCAATTATATCTAAAGTATGATCCCATTTGGCAACGATGCGGATAATATTTGCAATAGAACTTGGGTTGAAGAGTGTGCCACTTATATTGGGGTATGCTCTCCATCGGCTGAATCTCATACGCTTCCCGATATAGTCGGTGAAACAAGATCCTAAAAGAACAACAGGTTCCTCTGGATTTAGCATCAAACTTCCTTGCCTGGCTTCATATTCTGTTCGAAACTTCATAATATTTCTTCCATTCCTACTTTCATAGGCTTTAAGCCGATGGATTCGTAAAATTTCATTGCAGAAGGATTGCACTCCCAAACATTTAATGTGATATTGTAGTAGCCGTTGCTCTTTGCGTATTCTTTTACAAATTCGTAAAGTTGAGAACCTATGTGTTTGCCTCTGCATTCTTTATCGACGCATAAGTCATCAATGTAAAGGGTTTTTATTGGCATGAGATGTTTTGAGTTTGTTTGATCTTCCGATATGCAGAAGCAATACCCCTCTACAACTCCATTATTATCTTCATAGACAAAAACCGGTGTGTCAGGATTTGCAATAATTCCCAATACTTCTTCGGGGTCATATTTAGTGTGCCCTTTGATAAACAAGTCGGGACGTCCTTCTGCATGAACGTCGTTGACTTGATGAAGTAAATTCATCAGGCTATCGATGTCTTTATTCTGTGCTAATCTTATCATTTTGAGTCACTAAGTGTCCTTCTTATTTTTTAGATACTACCAATTATTTAAGGATCTTCTTTCCCTCTGTAGAGAAAAATATTCCGTGATGCATAGAACTTTCATTGACTTCGATGCCATTAAGATCATACCATTTTGCATCATAATTATTGGTGCCAGATATTGAATTTATACTGGAATTCCCTTTTGCAAAGCTGCATATGGTAGTCAATGCTGAGGTGGCTTTTCCTGTCAGACTGTCAAAGAGAGGAGCGTTATACCAACCACTGAGCGAAGTGCCATATGCGTTATATTCCATCCACCACCAGAACAGTCCTATGACTTGATCGTGCTTAAGAAGCATGTCTACGAGATCTTTTGCAAATTGATTCTGACCTTCATCAGAATATGGGTAATCAACTTTTTCTGATGTGCCCGGAACCTCCCATTTGTAGGAATATCCTGTCTCCACTACCATTATGTCTTTATCCTTAAAGTTTGCTTCCAAATCCTTGATGGCTGTTTCAAGTTTGCTTAATGATCCGTGGAAATAAGGATAATAACTGATGCCAATGATATCATAATCTACGCCTAAAGATTTCATTTGGTTGTAGAAATTGCGTTGTACGTTTGGCGTTGCAACTCTTTCTGTGTGAAGTATGATTTTGGCATCAGGGCAAACTTCATTGCAAGCAGAGATAGCATTCTTGAGCAAATCGCCAAGACGTTTCCAGTTCTTGTCGCTTCCCATAAATGTCTTTTTCAGACTGCTTTCAGAATCAGTATTTGCTCCCCAAAGCATTCCATAACTTATTTCATTCCCCGTCTGAATAAAATCGGGAGTTGCTCCGGCATCTTTTAGCAGAGTAAGAGAATTTTTTGTGTATTCATATACTGCCTTGCATAGATCTTCATCATTCAGATTTTGCCACTGTTTCGGAGTCCATTGCTTGGCCGGGTCCGCCCAAGTGTCGGAATACATGAAGTCAAGTATCAGATTGAATCCATCTTCCTTAATTCGCTTGCATAGAGGCAGGACAGACTCGATGGTTTGGCATGCGTTGGGGTCTGCGTCTTTGCCTGTGTAATCTTCCGGATTTACGAATACTCGAACTCTCATTGCATTCATTCCTTCATCCTTGCAAAAAGAAAGAACATCTGAAATTGGCTCTCCGTCATGTGTCTTGTATTGTGCACCGGCTTCTTCATAAAGCGGTAGCAGTGAGATGTCGCCTCCTACATAGCGGTATTCGGCAGAAGCCACTCCAAAAGTCAGGCATGCAATAAGAGAAAGTAAAAGATTTCGCATAAATTTATTGTTCATAATAATTAATATTGTTTTATGAAAAGTGTTTATATCCTATAATAGTAACATATATTATAATCATGTGGTTTTAATTATTAGAAAAAGTAAACTAAATATCTGTATATTTGTTTAATTGGTAAAACTTTAAATAATACGACTATGATTAAGAAAATATTTTTAGCACTTATTGCTATTGTGAGTATGACAGCGACAGTCTCAGCAGCAGATGAGTACGCGCATGATGCGTCTGTGTTGCCAAAAGCAGCTCAAACCATATTGTCGAATAATTTCAAGGCGAAAGTTACTGTCGTCAAGATTGAAAAGGATTTCGGGAAAGTGTCAGAATATGAGGCAATCCTATCAGATGGAACTGAAGTCTCATTTGATCGTAATGGTAATTGGAAAAATATTGAAGTAAGTGCCAATTCAAGTGTGCCTTCATTTTTTGTTCCCAAAGAAATAAGTGAGTTTATAAAGAAGGAGCAACCCAAACAGAAAGTAATTGGGATTGAAAAGAAACGTAACGGCTATGAAGTAGAACTGACAAATGGAGTAGACATGAAGTTCAATTCTCAAGGACAATTCTTAAAATACGACTAAAAATACAAAACATATAATATGCTCATCTTCCTTTTTGGAAGGTGAGTTTTTTTTTGCATTTGTGGTTGATTTGGAGAATTGGGGGGAATTTGTTAATTTTGCATAGTGTAAAAGAAAAAAGAGTAATTAAATCTATATATCATGAAGAAAAGCGTTTTAGGATTAGGGATAATTGGATGCATGATGATTGGGATGGCACAGGAAGTCTTTGCGCAGGCTTCAGATAAATCATGGACCGGAACCTGGGCTACTGCTGTGGAGTTTACGGGACCCGGTGACATGCCGAAGTCAAGTCTATCGAATCGGTCGTTGAGAGAGATCGTTCAAGTTTCTCTTCCCGGAGAGACCATGCGTATGCAATTGAGCAATATCCATAGTGCGGAGCCAGTGGAGATTAAGTCAGTATTTATTGCTAATGCATTGGATTCTTGCGATATAGATGTGAAGACGGCTAAATATCTTACTTTTAATGGCAAGAAGTCGGTGACAATACCGGCAGGAGAGGCCATTTATTGCGATGAACTCAAATATAATCTGCAGCCACTTCAGAAGTTGGCTATTACTGTGAATTACGGAGAGAATACTCCGGTGAATGCTTCTTCGCATAGAGGTTCACGTACTACTTCTTATATCATTAATGGAGAGGCAAAGCCTAAGACGAAGTTTGCAGATTCAGAGAAATTAGACCATTGGTATAATATTTCATGTATTGATGTTCAGACTGATCAACCCACTGAATGTATAGCGATAATAGGCAACTCTATCACAGATGGAAGAGGAAGCACAACCAACCTTCAAAACCGTTGGCCGGATTTCCTTGCAAAAGCCTTTGATGGAAAAGTAGGCGTTCTCAATCTCGGAATTGGAGGAAATGCTGTTGTGAATGGAGGGCTTAGCGAACCTGCAGTAGTTCGTTTTGACCGTGATGTCCTTGGGCAGACTGGAGTGACTTCGGTAGTGATATTTGAGGGGGTTAATGATATAGGAGGTCAACGTCCTAATCATCAGGAGATTGTCAACAATATCATAGAGGCGTATAAAGGCTTTATAAAGAAGAGCAAGGATGCAGGAAAGAAAGTGTATCTTGCCACTATCACTCCCTATAAAAACAGTTTCTATGAAAATCACTTCAGTGAAGCAGCACGTCTGACGCTTAATGATTGGATTCGTGCAAATAAAGATGTGGATGGGGTTATTGATTTTGATGCGGCTGTAAGAGATCCTCAGAATCCGTCTGTTCTGTTGGAGAAATATTCTGATGATTGGTTGCATCTGAATCCTGCCGGCTACGAAGTAATGGGGAAATTTGCAGCTGAAGCCTTAAGCAATGATTAACGGTTAGTAGTAAACGATTTTGGAAATAATTCAATATGAAGAGAAGTATAAGGCTGAAGTGATCAGCCTTATACTTGAAATTCAAAATAATGAGGCCAAGATAAATCTTTCTCTTGAGGAACAGCCGGACCTTAACGATATATTTAGGGCATATATCAATAGTGGAGGTGGATTTTGGATTGCTGTTGAAAATGGAGAGGTGATAGGTACAATCGGTCTTATGAAGATTGATGATGATTGGTGTGTGCTAAAGAAGTTTTTTGTTAGGTCTGACTATCGATCTAAGAAGGTAGGTCTGGCGTTATATAAGTCTCTTTTGGATTTTGCCATAGCCAAAGGATTTCGTCATATTATTTTGGATACTCCGTCTGTTGCGACGAAATCCCATTCATTTTATGAAAGAGCCGGCTTCAAACAGATAAAGAAATCCGATTTGGAAGTGGAATACCTCTATCCCGACAGAGATTCGCTCCTATATAAATTGGATCTTTTCTCATAGCTTTTATCGGAAAAAATACCATCCTTTCCACAACATTCTAAATGGAATATTCGTTTACAAAATGAGTACTCATTAAAATTATTGTCATGGCACGTCCAATTGCAGAAACCCCAGTGCTTTATGGTGCAGATGCGCTTCGGTTTGAATCGATAATACAAAGCACCCAACCTTATTCTAAGGAGAAAAAGGATAAGTTGCGTAAGACTTACGAGGATTTCAAGCGAAAAGTTAAGATCCAGCTGTAAGTATGCTTCAATTAACACGCCTAACAGATACCTTCCCAATTAATTCCTTTGATTGTGGAGACGAAGACTTAAACGACTTTCTTTTGAATGATGCTAAAGCATTCCAAAGGAAGCAGATTGCTTATACATATATACTTGAAGATGATGGAAGAATACTTGCTTATTTTTGTCTCCTTAACGATAAGATTTCTCGTCAAGATTCTTCCAATTCCATGTGGAAACGCATAAAAAAGGAATTTCCTATAGAAAAACAGTTTAGTAGTTATCCGGCAGTTAAAATCGGAAGATTTGCTGTTGATAAATCAATGCGCGGTACCGGTCTTGGTACTGAATTAATGACATCCTTAAAATTCTTGCTTCAAGAAAAGCATGTCGTATCAGCCTTTAGATTTATAACAGTTGATGCGTATATCAACGCAATTCCTTTTTATGAAAAAAATGATTTCAAATTATTAATGCCAAGTGATCCAAATGAGTACACAAAAACCATGTTCTTTGACATGTTTAATTTAACAGAATAAAGATTAGGCACTGGCAAATACAAATGTTTCTCCTCTTAAACCTTCAATTTCAACAGTTTTATGTATCTTCTCAAATTATGTTGATGGGGTATCTTTTTGAGCCGTAGGATCTCACCCCAGAACAAAACGGAGAGGATGTGAAAGGCGTTATATAAGGCTCTTTTGGATTTTGCCATAGCAAAAGGATTTCGTCATATTATTTTGGATACTCCGTCTGTTGCGACGAAATCCCATTCATTTTATGAAAGAGCCGGCTTCAAACAGATAAAGAAATCCGATTTGGAAGTGGAATACCACTATCCCAACAGAGATTCGCTCCTATATAAATTGGATCTTGGAATTCATCAAGTAATAAAGATTGAAGTGAGGAATGTATTAACTTTTTTATTATATGCTCTGACTTTTACAGGTCGGAGCATATTTTTTTTATGTTTTACAACATATTGTTTGGAAGTATTGTGAAGATTTATTATTTTTGCGGTGTGAACCCACATTGTAGATATTAAAACTGTCTAAGGATGTGGTTTACATAAATTTTGTAAGCGTTTATCCACGCTAATTCTTGACTTGTCGGAATTCTCGCAAAATTCATATTCATGTCAAGGATAGTGCAACGGTAGGCGCCCATTGGGATATGCTATATCTGTCATCAGCCAAGTGGTCCGTGAGGATTGCAGGTATGATGTACTCGTTGCATATACAAGCGTGGGCTTCTTCGTTGCCGTCCAACCATAGTAAGGCAATGCGAGAAGCCTCGACAAGTAGGATGGCAACTGAGACAGGCACTCACGCTTAATTTTTTTATCAT
>CAZCZX010000003.1:0-33440 GCA_964503095.1 uncultured Sangeribacter sp. | reverse complement strand
CGGTATTATTATCTTGTGTATGCACAGCAAAAGCACAAGAAGAAGTGCCTTGCCTAATTTTCACCGGCGCTTCAGAATCTGAATACTGCATAGACCTATCTAAACTTAACCGAATTACATTCGGAGAAGAGGGAATGACGGTCAGCGCATCGGGTGATAGCCAAACACCTGAGGTCAACCTCTTGTACGCACTCTACAATCACATCCAGATAGGGGAAGCCACTCCGACCGACGTTTCAGGAGTCGATATTGTAAAATCAGATGAGAAATCCCTACTTAGATATATATTTAATGAGAAATCGTTGATATTGGAATCCTCCACATCATCTGCATATTCAATAGGAATCTTCAGCCTAAACGGCACGCTCATAGCGACTTCTTCGATGACAGCAGGTCAGTCTCTTTCTTTGGAAGCCCTCACATCAGGCACATATATTGCCGTGGCAACAGATGGCAAGTCGCAAATCAGTCTGAAATTTAAAATTTAAAATTATGAAAAAAATATACGCATCAAAGCCGCTCGTATTGGGCGCACTTTCTCTTGTTTCTCTAATAGGATTTGCTCAGTCGAAAAAGGTATTGCAAATCTTCAGCAATGGCGAAGTAATCCAGGAATATCCAGTCTCAGAGATTGACTACATCGAAATCAACAATATCTCAGAGATGGAAGGGAGTCAATACGAGTATTCTGTGAAGAGCAAAGGAATTTCAAAGTCAGGGACATTCGAGGGTGCATTCTTTTATAAAAACTTCTGGGACGAAGGAATGACCTTCAACTACTCAGTATCAGACATTAAGAGCATGCAGCAGTTGGGCAACAGCATGAACATTGAGCTATATGTCGGCAACCAACAGCTATACAATGGACAGGCATTCGACGTAGCACAGACAGATTTGCCATTCTCCTTTAAGTTTCAATATGTCGATATGACGATTGGAAACACCGTAGATGTAGTGATCGACAACGACCACAGACAAGGGGCTTCCGGAACAATAACAGTAATGCGCAATGAGAATGGAGGCTATGACGCAATATTTGACGTGACCATGGAGTCGGGGGATGTGACAGTAGAAGGATATTATGCAGGAAATCTTCAGCCGCGTAATACTATCTATCAAAGCGACAGCGAAAAAACAGCAGAAATCAAATCAGCCACACTTGATCTTAGTGGAGAGACGTGTGTATTATATCTCGCTATAAATAACAAGGAAGCGGGGCCTAACAATTATGCGGTTAAGGGTGAAGTATCTAAGGATGAATGGAAATATGATAAATATATGGCATTCAGTGGACAGGGGTCTAAGATAACTTGGACCGATAGAGTTACGTATGATAGCACTACAACGAGCACGACGTCTGTCTTTGGAGGCAACTGGAGAGTTATGACTCCATTTGAGGTAACAGGTGGCCAACAAGTGGCTGAGTGCACTGTAACTCTATTTGGGAGCAGCAAAATGTGTTACGCATATTATTTAGGCGCCATCAAGGTGATAGAATAATTTTTTCAAATAAGTGATAGAAGAATGGCAATGACCGGCAAAGTCATTGCCTAATTTTTTATAATTACGAAACGCACCAAAATTGAATAAAAAATTAGCAAAACAATTTGAAAAATGCAAAAAGTGCGCATGGCGTAAACATTTATTTGCATTTAAAAAATTTTTTTATTAATTTTGCAAAGATAATTATAAAACTAACAATTATGAAAAGAATCTTTACGCTCTTAGGGCTGGCAGCAGCAGTTTTCAGCGTCTCGGCTGAAACGGTATACTTGGCCAACCCTGACAGGCTGAAGCAGAATGTGCTTTCCGGTACAGAATTAGGGAAAGATGTACCTGAAGGCTTTTCACTTCAGTGCATGAATCCGGACAAAAAACTTGAGAGTGGCAACGAGTTCACGATTGATGGAACGAAATATCGCACCATCAAAATATCAAATGGAGCTCAAAACACACTCACCCTTCCAGAAGGTTATGTGGCAACTAAGTTGACTTTGTATACTACAATCAACAAAGACGCTGCTACCGATCGCGCTTGCTATTGGAAAGAAGTAGCAGGAACAGATTACACTGCTGAAAACAACAAAGGAATCATTGAGTCGTTTAAGAATTTTGAAACCCCAAACATCCAAAGTTTTGAAATTCCAGATCTCAATGTAGTGACATTTACCAACACTGGTGAACAGCCATTAGTAGTAATTGCTGTTGATTACGAAAAGGCTGGTGCGTCTGAAGGTCCGAAAGTGCTTTGGAAGTCTGAAGATGCAGCAGGTGTACTCGCAGGTTGGGGCAACCCAGTCTTCACAGTGGATGCAGCAGAAGCTGCTCAATTCAAAGCAGGCGACAACTTTATCTTCACAGTAGCGAGCGTAGATAAGGCATTATCCGATTATCCACAGGTTGCCATCAACGCAGGCACCACAGGTGGATGGCCTCCGGCTCTTAATGCAATCGTAGGTGGCGCAACAGAAGTGACATTCGGCCTTACTTACGAATTGACTGAGTCAATTCATGAGAATGGTATCTCTTTCTATGGAGACGCAGCTTATATCTCTCAAATTGCATATCAGGCAGCCACTATCGAAGTAGGACCGAACACAGTATTTGTTGGTCCAAAGGCATGCGGCTGGGGAGATCCTGCCACTATTTCAAAAGAAGTATTGGAAAATGTAACTACAGGAGCTAAGATCGTTGTTTACTACGACAAGTCTGCAGCAGAAAACACATTCAATTTCCTATTTGGAGGATGGGGAGGCTGCGGTATTCCTACTTATGAGCTATCCGGCGTAGACTTTATCTCTCAAGATTCAGAGGCTGGCACTTACACAGTGGATCTTAATTCAGCATCTTTAGCTCAATTCACATGGAAAGATCAAGAATATGATCTTTATCAGCTCATGAAAGATGGTGGTCTATTTTTACAAGGACCTACTACCATCTTAAAGGTAGACTATTTCCCTGCAGCTGCAGAGCCAGTATATCCGAAGACTCTTGATTTCACTTTGAATGGAGAGAAAGAGCTTTCTGGAGTAAACGTTAGCCAAGAGCTCAATTCTTGGGATGGTTACGACAATCTCCAAATCACAATCGAAGGCGAGTATGACGCTGAAGAAATCAAAATGGAATTCGCAACTCCTGAAGGATGGGAATTCGCAGTTGTCAATACTACAATTGGCGGCGGCATGACTCCGTTCTCAACCAGAAGCGAAGACGATTGGTATTCAATGAGCGACATGCCCGAGGGCTTCGACATAAGCAATTCGTTAGTATTCCCAGTCAATGGAAGAAACCATATGGGCACAATCTTCTTGGGCAAAGGGGATAAAGTTTGGGCAAGCCCAATTGATATTGCATTCAACGTATCAAATCCTGCAGCAGGAGGCGATGACCCAGTGGTGCCTGAAACACTCAATGCCACCGCATCTGAAAAGGGAGTAATCATAGAAGTGAGCAAAAACGAATTTGATGGCACTCTTTACGTTGAAATCAATGGTACCTCAACAACCAATGAATATTCAGTAGTTATTGACGTACCGGAAGGTTGGGACGGCTTTGTTTGCCAGCCTTGGTTCTCAGAAGTAGGTATTGAAGAAGCTAAAGCAAGCCGCAAAAAGGCTGCCTCCATGGAACACAACTGGTTGCCTATTGACAATTTCCTTTCTGACGGATTTACAAAGGGCAATAAATTAACATTCTATGCAAATAACGATTGGTCGTTTGTAGATGCATACCTTTATAAAGGAGACCAAGTGGATATGAATGCTGGTGTCTCTATTACTGCACATGTAGAGAAGGTTGATCCATTTGTAGTGACCACAAGCAGCAAGAGCCTTGAAGTATCACAAGAAGACTTCGATGGATCAACAATCGTTACAGTTACTGGCACCTGCACAGATAAGGAATACACAGTGACTGTAGAGACACCTGACGGCTATGATGGCTTCCTCGGCTATTCAGACCTTGACATGAATCCAGATTTAGATCCTCTCAAGAAGTTGAATGCTCCTGAATGGGAATCTGTTGAAGATATGCTTGCAGATGGACTCAAAAAGACTAACTCTCTTACATTCCCTGTCGACGGCGAAGAGCACTGGGGCCAGCTTATCCCATATGTAGGAGATAAGGCAGACGTAGCAAACGCAGTTAACATTGAGACATACGTAACATCTCTTCAGATCCCAACAGAATTTGAAGTCTCTACTTCAAATGCAACTCTCACAGTAGACCAAGCATACAATTCTGAAGAAGAACGTTACAAGATCGCTGTAACAGGAGAACTCTCAGCTAAATCATATACAGTAGCAATCGACGTTCCTGAAGGTTGGACAGGCTTTATGGCATTGGCTCACGATGATGAAAGCGTGACAATGCTTAAGAAAGTAGCAGCAAACACAGGCAACGACTGGATGCCAGTATCAGAATTTGAGAATGCAGGCTACAAATCTGCAAGCGTCTTCACATTTAAGAATAATGATGAAAAGCAATACGTAGACCTCTATCTCTACGCAGGCGATAAAGTGGACTACAACGCTTACATCCAACTTATGACCGATGTGAAGAAAGTAGAATCAAATGATCCTGTATTGCCAAGAGAACTCAATGTATTCACAGATGCAGAAGGAGTTGAAATTACTCAATTTATTGACTGGGGTAGCCTCACAGTCAATATCGAAGGAGAAGTGGCTCAACCTACAGTAGATGTAGTTGTTGATGTTCCAGAAGGCTGGGATGGTTTCATCACAAATCTCTGGACTGACAACGTAACTGTAAGCGAAAGCAACATCAACCCAAGAAAGGCAAAAATACCTGGAGACGAAGGTTGGGAACCGGAAGAAATAATTTGGAGACCAATCGAACAATTCATCGAAGCAGGATACAAGAAAGGCAATGTTTACACTATCCAGGCTGATGGAAAATATATTGACTTTGTAGCTTACCTCTATAAGGGTGATCAGGTTGATTACGCTAATGGATACTACTTCCAAGGTGGTCTCACTTACAATGGTCAAGGTTCTGACACTCCTGAATTCCCATATAACTTCGACGTAATGCCCGACAACTGGGATGTAGAAATCTGGCAAGGTGGCGTAGAAGACATCGCAATCAGCGGCGTAACACTTGACGAAACTGAAGCTGAATTCGCTTCAATGTTCATGGCAGAGAATGCTGTTGTAGCCACTGGCAAGACCGACAAGGCAACTGTAGCCCTCACATTCGATCTTCCTGAAGGATGGGCTGGTGTTCTTCCATTCCTTTTCACAGTTCCAACCTTTGGAGATGACGACTACCTCTATACAAGAGCTAATCCTTCAGAATTTGCTTCTCTTGAAGACTATGTAATGAGCATGTCTGCTATGGGATGGTTTAGTGCCACTGTAGAGCCAGGCAAAACATTGGTATTCCCTGCAAACGGTGAAAAACAGGTATACCTCTGCAACCTCTATGTGAGTGATACGGATGGTGCACTCTCTGGAGGATACCCAGGTAACTATGTTGACGTTGCAAACTCTTTCCTCATTGTAGTAGATGTAGAAAGCACAGGCAATAACGCAGTTAATGGTATCAATGCAGCTGATGGTAATGCCACTTACTATGACGTGAACGGTCATAAGATCGCTAACCCTGACAAGGGCGTATACGTTAAGATTGTAGATGGCAAAGCATCAAAAGTAGTAGTAAAATAATATCGTTATAACTTGATAAAGGAATCCCCGGGACAAGCGTCTCGGGGATTTTTTAGCATAATGTTTGCAGATATGGGGGATTTTTCGTAATTTTGAATTTTGAAATATAATAATCATTGAACATGAAAAAAACTTTACTAACTTTAACTGCGATGACAGCAGTTAGCCTTTGCGTAATGGCAAATGAGTATAAATTTGTATTTGACGGCATGAACGATATGGGTGGTCTCACCCGCCAGACAAGCAATAAAGCAGCCGACCTTACATTTTCCCAGAATTTCACAATGACAGAAGAAGGCGTCACATTAGAAGTGACCAACCTTAGCGAAGCTATCGAAGGAAACGGCTTTGCATTGATCAATGCCGGAGGTACTAATGCCGGACTTTGCGTATACTCCGGATTCTATAAAACAGTCACACCTGAGATCTCATTAACTGTGCCAAACGGCCATATTACAGGGGTAACCTTGACAATGTCGGGCACAGCCATGACCTCTCTCGACATTCCTTTCAACGGCACAAATGTAGAATGCACAGGAGAAAACCCTTTATTCACATGGGTCTGGACAGATGATGAAGGTGCGGAAAAGGTGACATGCTCATGGACAAACACCAATTACGCTCGCTACATCCACAGCATAGAAGTGGTATACACTCCGGATCTTGGAGGAAAGCAAGCATGCGACCTTGCATTTATCAGCAAGAGTGTTGACGCAATTTTAGGAGAAACATTTAACTCACCATATCTCTCCAATCCTCACAAACTTGGCATAGAGTGGTCAAGTTCTGATGAGAAGGTCGCAACTGTAGATGCAGACGGGAAAGTTACACTCGTAGATAAAGGAACAACTGTGATAACAGCATCTACAGAAGGGAATGACGAATATGCTGGCGGAAATGCCAAATATGAATTGCATGTGATTCCATCAGCTTCCAACATCGCAGAACTTAAAGAATTCGCGCCAAATCTTTATGACCGCGTAAAAGTCAATTTTGCAGCAACTGTTAACTTTGGCAATCTGAGTTTCGCATACGTAACAGACGAAGAGGGGAACGCCACTTGCTTTGACGACATGCGAAACCGCAATAGCACATCGACCAATGTCGCAACTATCTATAGCGTTGGAGACGTGATACCAGCCGGGTGGATAGCAACGAATGCAACAGTATATGAAAGTGCAATCTGGGAAGGACTTCCGGAAAAATCTCATGAGACAGTGGAAGTGGTGTATCCAAAAGTCACTTCAATTACCCCGGAGGATGCCGACAGAGTAGTAGTGCTTGAAAATGTGACATTTGAGACTCGCACTGCTGAAGGAAACACCAAGGCTTATGGCACCGCCGGAGATGGAATGCGCTATGAATTCCAAGACACATTCAATACCGGCTCAAAGCCAGCTGGAACTTATGATGTGACAGGAGTAGTGAAATATTCAAAGAGAGGCGACTCGGTATATTTCTACATGGCTCCAATCAAATACACTGAGTATACCGGGTCATCAGTAGAAATTCAGGAAGCAACTTCAGAAAAGGCAATATTCTATGACCTCAACGGAACATCAGTGTCAAATCCAAAATCAGGGATCAATATAAAAATAGAAAACGGAAAAAGCGTAAAGATTTTAAAGAAATGAAACGAATTTTATTTTTGGGGCTTACCGCTGCATCCATAACTTTTGCGGAAGCCGCAGTGCCTGTGATGAAGACATCGAATGAAGATGTACTGATGAAGACAGGCAAAGGAGGAATCAACAAGTGCTCCTCCTCCATCAATAATGGAATCTCTATCGGAGAAACTATCCGGAAGAAGGCATCAGAAAGCAAAGGGAGCAATGATTATCTGCTCTATGAGAACTTCAGCGGCTGGGATGAGAAAAACTCAAAGTGGCTTCCTGAAGGATGGGCTTTAGAGCATAAAGGGACATGCAGCATGGATTACTCATGGAGTGTATTTGCTCCAAACATGTATTATCCCGCAATTCATGATGGGAAATATTGTTTTTGCGTGTCATTCACGGAAAAGCCACAAGATGAATGGCTTATTACTCCTGAATTCACGCCTAAAGAAAATATGCTCCTAAGCTACTATATGCTCAATCGTCCGCTCCTTTTCTACAGCATGGAAAATCTTGACTGGGGCACAAAAGAATATAATGGCGATAAAATCGTAGCGTTCACTCTGCAAATCCTTATCCAGGAAGAAGGAGGAGAATGGCAGATACTTCGCGACCACGCTGAGGAATGGAAGAATTGCAACTACCATGAACTTTTTGATGCATCCAACACTTCAGCACTTGAAAAGCAGACAGTAGATCTTAATGCCTATGCTGACAAAAAAGTCAAGATTGCATTCAGATATTTGGGAGCTGATGGCGACATGATGATGCTTGATGCAGTAGGAGTAGGATATCCTACACTTGATGCAGTATGGTATATGGAGCCTACAAATTCACTTTACTGGGGATTTAGCAAAGATTCTTATTTCTATCAGCCGGCTACAGATATAGCCTATTATCCTGCGAATACCGGAATAATTTGGCCTAACATGTCGGAAGAGGATGCGTCCTACTCATGGCAGTATGATGCCAATAACAATTCCGGATTCAAAGCTGAGGAAGATGAATATGAACTTTCCCTCACATACGGAAATGACGAGGAAGGACAGACACCTACACTCTATGAATCTCCTATTCTGACAGCGATAGCACCTGAAAGGATTGATGGAGTCTACCAGTCGCCCGTAAAATATTTTCAGATTGGAGGAAAAACATCATTTACAGGAGCCGATGGAACTTTCGACTTCACTCTCTTCCAATTTCCAATGATCAATCAGGATCTCGCTTACAAGGGAGTGATGGACGACAAACTTGGAGCCTACAGCATACCGGTGTATGGCTATAATGAGTTTTCTAACGATTACTGGCTCAACTATTCTCTGAATGGAGAAGAGGCTCTTGAGGGTGATTATTCACATCTGATAGGAATCGGAAATGTATATTTCGCTTCTCATGATGTTGCACTGAAAGTGAATGGCATCAGTGTATATGGCTGGGGAAGAATCTGGGATGATGCTGAGCTCACCGCGACAATATATGCACTCGACTCAGAAATGCACACTGCCTATGACACTTATACAGTAGTAGGACGTGCCACACTCAGCGGAAAAGATATCCTTGCATTAGATGACAAGAGATATAAAGACTATATCTATCTCCCATTCAAATTTGACGAGACAGTCAATGTGCAGGCTTCTGAAGAGCATCCGGCATTCTTGATAATGCTCGAAGGATTCAATTCAGACAAAGTGGACTATTTTGCACCTCTTCACAATTATTTGCCCATAGACAACGGTTTCTCTGCCGGATATATGCTTCATGAGATCAATCTTCAAGGACATACAGGAGATGATGCATATAAGTCGCTAAAGAGCACCCAATATGTGGAGAATGGCACTTATTACACTCACCCGGTGACATTCGCAATCGGACTTGATGCTGAATATGCCACAGAAAGCACGGCTGTTGAGGCAATTGGGGCTTCGGAAGGATCGGAAGTTACATATGACTTGAATGGACGCCAAGTATCAGCTGCTTCTGCTTCTGGAATATATATTGTCAAATCTGCTGATGGAAGTGTTAGGAAAGTGATAAGATAAGCCCCCTTGCCCCCTAAAGGGGGAATTTAAAATGCTTTTAGGGGTGAAAATGATAAAGGGGAGCGCGTTGGCGCTCCCCTTTATTTTTGTGCGGATTTTATTCTTTCTTCTTATTTCACTAAGAGTTTTAGAGAGGAAGTGGAGTCTGCTTTGCGGATGACTACTGTCACTACACTGCCATCTACATTTCCAAGAGAGATTGAGTGCTGGCCCTTTGCTATAAGTTTGCCAGTCACATCGTAGACCTCAACCGACTTGATATCGGAGACGTTTCCACTGATGATGATAGTGCCATTTTCGATAGAAATGCCGGCTGCACCAACCTTCAAAGCCTCAACTGCAGAAGCACCGATGACTTTTATTACAAATGGCTCAGCAAACGAACCAACAGGTATTTCCTCAAACACTACATTAGTATCAGAAAGCATCTCATTATTGTCATTGCCAATGAAGCGGAAAGTGATCAGATCGCCCTTGTTGCCATGAACATTCAGCATCAACAATCCATCTACAACAGCACCGATGCCACGGCATTCATTGCCACAGAACGCAGCCACTTCATAGTCTTCAGCATCCAAGCCATCAAGAGATGCAATCACAGGCATTACGAAAGCATATTTGTGATTGTCAACGGTCCAGTATCCATCTATTGCAGCCACCGGTGCCTTCGCAGGAGCGGCATTTGCTTGTTCCGGAGCAAGATTGTAGTTGAATTCCTTATAAGTCTGGCTGTAGTACATGTAGCCTTCTCCAGGAACGAACTGAGAAAGAGTACCAACCCAATTTCCATCGGCATCAGCCTGAACAAAGCCATCGAGACCTACAATCATCTCACCCTCTACGGCAGGCACGTTAGCCATCAAGTCAGAGATAAGGAGACTACCTTCGTCAGTTGGGCAACCGATCCAGTTCCAGCCGCGGAAAATTTGAACCTTAGCAGTTGGGTCGAATGCCACACCAGCCACATTACCAGTCCAAGAATCGGCGTCAACGCAAACCTTGTAGCCGACATTAGGAACAAGTTCTTTGAGGCTACCAACGAGACCGTATTTAGCATCGCGTACCACTTCTTGAGTCTGAGAAAGGACAGTAGAGATACCTTCAGTTGCGAATTCAGCTATAGGAACAGCGTTTTCAGCATAGTGAGACACCCAGTTCCAATTTTGAGCGAGGTTGTAGTCATGATCAGCCTTTTTGAGCTCGAAATTGAGAGTCACAGTCTCAGAAACATTACCTTTGCGTTCAGCCACAACCTTGACAGTCATATTCTCAGCTGTAGGAGCGAATGGAGCCTCATAGAGGATTCGAGAGCCATCAGCCAGAGTTGGGTCAGAGCCATCAAGAGTGTAGTAGATAGAAGCCACCTTTGTGGGAGAAGCGAGTTCGATAAGGCTTGAACGGTAGAGTTTGGTACCACCAACGCCTACAGAAGCCGGCTCATAAACCCAAAGAGGATGCTCGCCGATAGCCAAGGAAGACTCGACAGTGCCTTCATTAGCACAGAGGTAGGCAGAGAAAGGACGGATTGCAACTACGCTGTCGGCATCAGCAGAGATGAAAGCACTTGCATCATCATTCATAGTCAGGAGGTCGACATTGCGAGTTTCTCCATCGTAAGAGCCGTAAAGCGAGAAGTATTTGCCAACAGCCACAGTCTCTTCCGGAACGGGAGTGAATGGAACATCGTAGCCCACACCATTTTCATTAGCAGTAGTGCTGAAAGTCACGTGGACAGAGCTGAATGGAGCGCAGACGTTAGCGAGGTAAGGATGGTTGGGAAGCAGAGAAGACTGAGGAGTCAAAGACTCTGAGTTCTCATCTGAGAACGAGAGGAGATGGATACCGGCACCTTCACGAGCATCGAATTTTTCTTCCATATCCATCTTAGAAGGCTGGAACGGAAGGATGATAGTAGACCAACCGCCATCTACATCGCAATCATTGCTTGCAGTGATTTCAGTAGAGAATGAAATCTTATGATCGCCAAGATTGAAGCTTGCAGGAGCATTGAAAGGATAGTTAGCATCGAGAGTGATATCAGATGCAGCCACGCGATTACCATCTTTGTTAAGGATGATATTGACTGACTCAGCATTGGGGATATCTGCAGAACCAACATAAATGAGGCAGTTAGGATTGAGACCTCTGAAGGATTCAGCAGTAACACCGTCAACAGCACCAACCTTACTCATGCCAGGTTTGCCACTTGGGGCAGGAGCACCAATCGAAGGAAGGATAATGCTTGTCAGATTGTCGCAACCATCGAAAGCACCATCACCAATAGTGGTGACTCCCGGGAGAGTGAGCGACTCGATACCATCGCAATCCTTGAAAGCACCTTCGCCAATTTCAGTGACAGTCTCAGGAATAATTACGTCGACCAAATTACTCATTCCTTCAAATGCACCGGCCGGGATTGTCTCGTTTTCGATATCAGAGAGGTCGATAGTCTCAACAGACTCGAAATTCTCACGGATAGTCTCAAAATCCTCATCAGTCACATCGCCGGAGACAGCGAGTTCGGTGAAAGTAATTGCATCTTCCTTATCTACAGAATCAAGAGCATCTGCAGGGATCACATCGCCTTCCTCGTAGGTGCGAACACCGCTTATACGAATCCAAGTGTCGCCTTCGAGAGCAGGTATGGTATAGATACCGTTGTTGCCAACGAGAGTATACTCTCTTTCCTCGTAGATAGGGGAAGTGCCAGTCTTAGTCATAACCTTAGAAACAAGGGTTACGACAGGTGTTGTCTTTTCAGGTATGTCTGTGAGCTGGAACTTGAATTCACTTCCTTCCTTATATAGAACAGGTTTCACTTCAGTGTTGGCAGTGTTGCTTCCGTATTGATTTTTCACCATATACTGGAACTTATTCATCGGCACATTTCTCCATTCGCAACCTTCAGGCATTTCCACGATCTCAGCCTTGATGCCATTAGCACCTTCTTTATTCTCAAAATTCAGTGAATAATAGAATTCAACTTTAAGTTCGTGATCCTGAGGCTTGGTCACGCCGGAAGTAGCAGCGGGATTCCAAACGAGATACATACGGCCACCTACCATGCTCCATGATTGCTCCGGAGTGCATCTTTCAGCAGTGTTTGAGTAAGCTGCGCTGTTGTTGAACACATCGATACCATTGTCATAAACCTTGAAAACCACACCAGGGCGCTCAATTGGGCTCGACTTAACAGTAAACTGAGAGCTCTGATTGTTAGGAAGGATCACCATGAGTCTAACTTGTTCAGTCTGTCCCACTTCAATACGGTTGGGATTAGCTGTGAACTTGTAGAAAGCAATACGGGAAGGATCATATTTCACCCAATATGCATCTTTGGCATTGGCGGGAGCCTTATAAAGAGGAATCATTGCCCACCAAGTAGACGGCACGCTATAGCTATCTTCAGAACCTTTTGGCACTTCCAAAGTCATTGTTGAAAGGCCGCTGGAAGGGAATGGAGAAGTATTACCACAAGCTGGAGCCACAGTAGGCTTGGCAATAATCTTCTTAAGATTGACACAAGAAGAGAAAGCGCCATTTCCAACATAGGTAACTTTGGCAGGGATAGTGATTTCAGTGATTTGAGTGCAGCGAGCGAAAGCATTCTTGTCGATTCTCTCGAGGCTATTGGGAAGAATTATAGTCTTAAGCGAAGAGAGTGCGCTCGCGCTTGAGGGAGCGAAAGCATTTTCAGGTATTTGATTACCGGTCATTCCCGAACCCTTGATATTGACATCCGACAAATCAAGATCGATTATAGTGCTTGCATTTTTGCGAATTGCATCGAAATCGCTCACCAGCATGTTACCGACAAGTTTGACACGAGTGGGACAATCCTCCAATTTAGAAGCGAGGAGGCCTTCCTGAATATTATAGACCATGTAGTCGCCGGCATCTGCATCCTTCACTGTTATAGTGACATCAAGGTCTTCAAGGACAGCGGGTATAGAAACATTTGCATTAGCCACATTAGACTGCTTTGTCTCGCCGTTGACAGCGACTGTAACACGCTGGTTAGGATTGATTGCAGAAGCCTTAATAGTGAACGGCATACCGCGAACCACTTCTGAAGAAGCTCCTTCGATTCTTGCACCAGTGACACTTGTAGGCATGACAACATTGTGATAGACCACTGGGTTATTGACAGCCTGCAGACGATCAGTGATACCTTCAGACTCTGCATCTACGAGTTGCCAATTTTTCTTATCATAAGAAGTGGCGAGACGAATCTGATTGCCCTCTTTCACTTGGGCCTCTTTCACCTGGCAAATGAAATTGTAGGTAAGATTTTCAGCAGCGCGGCTATAGTAGTTGCTGACGATAGAAGAAATAAACTCCTTGATAGCACCATTCTTATCAGTAAGCACCATACCGTAGAACTTGGCAGCGTCATCGCCCATAGGAACCTTAATAGCATTTGCGCGCACGGTAAAGTTCTGCTTGAACGGTACATTGACAACACTTGTCACCAAGCCAATACCACCTGCATCAGCAGTAAGTTTCCAAGTCTGGTCGACTGTAGTAGGTTGAGGCTGCTTAAACTCTACATGGATTAGTGTATTGCCATTAATAGTGGTCTCATAGATGCCGGAAGCATCCTCAGTGAGACGAGTGGAGTTTGCATATACTTCCATGATAGCATCTTCATTAGAGCCGTCAGTCTCAACACTGAATTGGTATTTAGCACCCTTATTGAACTCAATCCCTTCAGTCAGAAGATTAAACTTGAGTCCCTTTTGTTCTGCCACAGTCAAAGTGAACAGATCGGTGGCAACAGGATTTTCTTCAATTATGTTCTTAAAATCTTGCCAATATTCCTTTGCTTGGTATGCAGCAGAAGCTCCAACCGGAACCACAAGTTTATTTTTAGGAGTACCATTGAATACACACCAATTAATCCATGCTGGAGAAGAACGGCGTACTATCACTTCTTGAAGCGAACTGCAACCAACAAACACGTTGTATTCCCAAGTGGCCACTGATGCAGGAATCTCAACAGAAGTAAGACCAGTATTGTTGAAGCATCCATTCTTTAAAGTAGTAAGATTTGTAGGGAGAACAATCTTTTTGAGCGAACGATATCCACTGAAAGCCTTAGCCGGAATTGCGTTGGCAGGGTTCGAGCCAAGAGCAGATATGCTTGTCTGAGAAAGATCGAGACTCTCTATCTTCATTCGGTCGCGAATGAAAGCGAAGTCGTTGGCATTGATAGTGCCAAAGAGAGTAAGGTCTTTTACAGTAGCAGCCTCATTTTCAGTAATACAATTTTGGAGATTTCCAGCAGTTACCCACACCACCTTCTTTGAAAGCACGTCGGAAGCATTCTGCACAAGAATATCTATCTGCTGATCTTCAAGCACATTGGAGAGGCGATAGCCATTATTTGCATCGGCGGTAAGAATGAAGCCATTGGCCTTTACAGTGACAACTTTATCAGCAGACTTTGGAACAACAGTAAAAGAATAGTCGCGGCCTTTGATCACCTTATTATCGACAGCGGAAACATCAGCATAGTCTGAAGAAGAGGGAAGAGACATTGAGAAATACGGAATCTCATTTCCTTTAGCAGAGGCATCGCCTTTAGCAAGCATATCACCGGATACAGGAAACCATTGGGTGCTAAAAGCAGGTTGAGCCACGAGTCTAACTATATCTCCATCTGCAACTGAAGTTCCAGCTGGAACACTGCAGACGAAATCAACATAGGTCATGGTCTGGAGAGCGACAAGACTGAAGTTTCTACCATCATTGAGCAATGTCTTCATATTGCCGTCAGCACCAAATAGAGCCACTGACAATTTTCCTGTGAAATCTGTATTGGAGATATTCTTCAAGGCACCGGCTCTAACAGTGAAAGAAGGAGTAGAAGTAATGTCGGCAACGTCAAGAGTAATACCAATCTGCCCTCCATCACTCGTCACATGGATATCTGACCATGCAGTCTGATCAGCAGCCGGCTTGATTCCATATACTATAGTCATAAGATCGTTGTACTTATGAGCTTTGCTTACTACCGGATTCAAGGCATCAGTTGCATAGAAACCATTGGCAGATCCACCCCAACCCCAGTTGATATGGAAGTATGGTATAGAACCACGCATTTCGTAACCATCGCATACAAAAGCGTGACCAGCAGATACATCTTGACCGCAGTAAAGTACGGGGCGGTCGGCATCGATCTCATCCACTATCACCTGATCCCAGGCATCACGGCTCATCTCCTGACGCTTTTTGTAAGATACACCCGCATCATAGCCAAAGAGTGAAGTAAGAGCGTAAGGGACCTTCACTTCATAGGCACTGGAACTTGACATACCGAAGTCGGTTCCGATACCAATAGCAGCGTCAGCCACGAGAGCAGCTACTGCATTTGCCTCATCGAGTGAATAACCACTACGGTAATTATCCATTCGCATAGCCGACCAAGCATACTGGTCAACCTCACCGCTATTGACAAGAGAAGCCGGGCGAGAAGTAGGATATTGGTGATATTTAAGAATTTCAGCAAGAGCAAGTCCTACACAACCGGTAAGACGGCGGTTTGGGATGCTGTTGTTGAATGGTGCCTCTTGGCTCCAAGAAGGAGTTTCGAGAACTTTACTTGCAGACATGGCAGAAGCATGGGCAAGAACTCGGCGACGAGTATCAACTGACACCTTCACAGGCTCAAGGAGCACTCGTTCCGCAGATGTAGGCACAGAGCCGACACTCCATGTAGACTTATCGGAATATCCGATTACAGGAAGAGAGGTGTCGTCGGCTGAAATGATTACGAATCCTTTACCATCTTTGGCATTGAATACGAAGCATGTTGGATTAGAGACTGCATCGGTTGCTGTATATGCAAGTTCAAATGCATCTTTTGAAGCCAACCGGTGTACATCGCCAGACTGAAAGAATTCAGCCGCAATTTCTTTTGCGTCATCCACGCTGAGTGTAGCCGCTCCTAATAGAGAGGGCGCCATCGCACACATGCTGAGCATGAGCATCTGCTGAATTGATTTTCGCATAGGTCTTAAATGTATTATTTTAATGGATTAATTTTTTTATCGAGAAGCCTTAACCATGACTTTTTTACCATTTATGATATATAAGCCTGGAGTAAGATTATTGATTTCAGAAGATTTCGCATTCTTGAGGATAATGAAGCCTTCCAGAGTGGCTACTGTAACGCCATCAGTGACATTTCCGACCACATCAACTGAAGTAAATCCATCAAGGATTGCGGTCACTATCACGTCATGGGCAGGGACAGTAGCAGGATAATCGCTCCATCTTAAAAATCCTTCATATGATGACATATCAGGAGCCACTATTTCTGATCCATATGGAAGTAGTGATGAGTAGATTACATCATCATTAACCATGAATGTAACATTATAATAGTTGACTTCATATGTTCCGCTAAACTCAAGATCGGAAGCAGGCATGGTAGCAGGAACTACACCCCAACCAGAGAAAGTATAACCTTCTTTCTCTGGAACCTCCGGAAGAATTATCTCAGCTCCATAAGAAAGTTCTGACTCAAGAACTATCTCATCATCTATTTTGAAGACAATCTTATAAGAGTTCACATTATAGTTACCTACAAATTCAAGGTTCTTAGCTGGCATAGTTTCCGGAACATTACCCCAACCGGAGAAAGTGTGACCATCTCTTTCGGGTACCGCAGGCACTGTGATAGAACTACCATATGGGAGTTGAGCCGAATATATAACTTCGTCGCCAATCTTAAATATGATAGAATACGAATTCACATCGTAAGACGCTGTGAACAACAGATCTTGAGCTGGCATAGTAGCCGGAACCACACCCCATCCGGAGAATGTGTATCCTTCTTTTTCCGCTACTTGAGGCACAACTATGTTGGAACCATAAAGCACCTTTTCATCGTAGATCACATCATCCCCAATCATAAATGTGAGAGAATATGAATTCACATTATAAGTTCCAATGAATTCTAGATTGCGGGCAGGCATGGTGGCAGGGACATCTCCCCAACCGGAGAAGGTGTGTCCTTCTAAGACAGGAGCCTCCGGAGCTACAATTTCTGCGCCATAAGGCACTTCTCCAGTAGATACGATTTCTTCTCCGATTTTGAATGCCAGAGTGTAGTAGTTGAGGGCATATGTACCTCTTATGACCAGATCATTGGCTGGCATTACAGAGGGGATATCACCCCAACCGCTGAATGTATGACCTTCCTTGTCGGACAAGAATGGAGGGATAATTTCCGACCCGTAAGCAAGTGTAGTAGAAAGAATCACCTCATCATCGACCATGAAAGTCAAATTATATAGATTCACTTCATAGGTTCCTGAAATCTCCAAATCATAGGCTGGCATGGAAGAAGGAACCATACCCCAGCCAGTGAATGTATAACCTACCTTAAAGGGAGCTTCAGGAACCAAGATCTCTGATCCGTAAGGAAGTTGACCTGAATATATCACATCATCGTCAATCTTAAATGAAATCATGTAAGAATTGACTGAATAGGTAGCATCTATATTAAGATCATATGCAGGCATCGACGCCGGAACATCAGTCCAACCGACCAGAGTATGACCTTCTTTTGTTGGAGCATCAGGAACTTCAATTATAGAGCCGTAAGGAATCTTAGTAGAATAGTATACCTCTCCATCAATAAGGAAAGTTAGCGCGTAGATATTCACATTATAAGTGCCTGATATCACAATATCATAAGCCGGAACAGTAGCTGGCACAATGCCCCAACCGGAGAAAGAATATCCCTCCTTAGCGGGAGCCTCAGGTGTTGTTATTTCAGAGCCATAAGGGAGTTCGCCGGAGAAAATGATATCGTCATCAATACGGAATGTGACCAGATAGTTATTAACTGTATAGTTTCCTACGACTTCCACATTGGAAGCGGGCATGGTAGCTGGAACTTCTCCCCATCCGTTAAAAGTGTGACCCTCTTTTTCAGGAACTTCGGGAAGAATAATTTCAGAACCATATGCAAGATCGGCCATCTTAATTATCTCGTCGCCGATTTTGAATGTGATTGTGTAATAATTCTCAGCATATGTGCCAACAAATACAAGATCATAAGCAGGCATAGTAGCTGGCACATCACCCCAACCACTGAAAGAACGTCCTTCCAAATCAGGAGCCACAGGGACAACAATCGGAGCACCATATTCAAGTTGCTGAGTCTGGAAAACTTCTTGATTGATACGGAATACCACTGAATAAGTATTTACAGAATAGTTTCCATTAAACTCAAGATCATTAGCAGGCATCACAGCAGGGACATCACCCCAACCACTGAAAGTGTAGCCTTCTTTAGCAGGGGCATCCGGAACAATGATTTCTTCTCCATAAGCCAATTCTTGAGAAACAAAATCTTCATTATCTAAGCGGAAAGTGATGGTATAATGATTTATTTCAAAGAAACCATTGATTTCGACATCATGGGCAGGCATTGTCTCTGGAATTTCCGACCATCCACCAAATGTATAACCTAT
This sequence comes from uncultured Sangeribacter sp., assembly GCA_964503095.1. GTDB lineage: Bacteria > Bacteroidota > Bacteroidia > Bacteroidales > Muribaculaceae > Lepagella. The sequence continues at coordinate 14,613 of CAZCZX010000003.1, read as the reverse complement.
CTTTTCCGGTGTGACATCCAATGCAGGAATTGGAGAGCCGTAGTTCACTTGAGACATGTGGAAAACCTCTCCATCGATTTTATATATCACATTATATATAATCTTCTCATAAGCACCTTTAATCACCAAATCATGAGCTGGCATAGTCTCAGGCACTTCACCCCAACCCAGAAATTTGAGACCTTCTTTTTCCGGAGCCTCCGGAACAATGATAGATGAACCGTAGGTGAGTTCGGTTGAATAGAAATTCTCTTCATCAAGGAGGAAAGTCAAGGTATAAAGATTTACAGTATAAGTGCTGTGAACTTCAATGTCGTAGGCAGGCATTGTTGCAGGGAGGTCGCCCCATCCGTTGAAAGTGTAACCTTCTTTTTCAGGAACTTCCGGAGCGACAATTGGATCACCATAACCAATAGTCAACGTCTCAACAACCTCACCGTCAATTTTAAATGTGGCTGTATAGAACGGAGACATCACAAAGGGGGAGGATGGCATACCAATTCTACTGTTGGCCTTGAAAGTCAACTCTGAGCCATCCTCTCCTTTGACAACGACGATTTGTCCGGTCTTTTTATCTTTCATATAGAATGAAAGTTTTTCACCTTCAGCAATATTGCTTCGAATACGCATGTAAAGACAACTCTCGTCTTGGGTCAATTCAATTTTTTCAGCCAATCCTCGGCATTCATCTTCTACAAATGCTCCGATTTCGTAAGCCGACAAGTCTTCAAAAACTTTATTCTCCATACGGAAATAAAGACTCATGTCGTAGCGAAAATCTGCAGGATTCAAGCTCCAAGATTCTGACTTGAGTCCCGCAAAAGCGGAGACAACCACGGTCATAAGAAGAATGACCAATGACACAAGCACCTTGCTGTTTAATCTTTTAGAAAACATGAATATTAAAATGATGGTTAATAATTACGTAGATTATAAAAATGCACTTAAAAATGATTCCATCCATAAATCCGACTACAAAAATAATTCTTTTTTTTGAAATGAATAGAGAATATATAAAATTGTAATCATTTTTTAATAAAATAAACACCAATAGAGAGTTAATTGTTAGGTAGAAAAAAGAATCTTTAAAATGATAAAAAATGAAGAAAGAACAGCTTTGGGGATACATTGACAAGAGTGGGGAGATGGTGATAACTCCGCAATTTCATGATGCCTGGGATTTTCATGAAGGCTTAGCCTCTGTTAAAATTGAATGGGCACGAGGGTATATCGATAAAAATGGGACAATGGTAATAGAGCCACAATTTCAATATGCCGGTCCTTTCGAGAATGGGAAAGCTCTTGTTCAACTTGATGGACTATGGGGCTATATCCGTCCAGACGGAAGTTGGGCTGAAACGCCACTCGAAGTTGAGGGAAATCCTATTGCGTGTCCTCCCCCATCCTCTTCACCTGAGTTACCCCCGGAGTATGTATATAGTGAAGGACTTGCTGCTGCAATGAAGGGAAAGAAATATGGATATATAGACGAAGAGGGGAAATTTGAAATAAAGCCTCAATTTGTGCAAGCCAAACCATTTCGCGAAGGATTAGCAGCGGTGCTTGTAAAAATATAAGAAAAAAACGGACGTAAAAAACAGACGCAGGTCAAAAAAACCTGCGTCTATCCTTATTAGACCCTAATATTTATACTGGTGATAAAGCACCATTTGAACTCGTAAACTTTCAGATTTTATGTTTAAGAGTGACTTGACCCTTAGAGGATGCTATCTGGATAAAAAATATTCCTTTTCTTCCTGAAAGATCAATTGCCACAGAAGGGCCTGTGAATTTTTCGGCTGCCACACAAATCCCATTCCTGTCAAAAACTAAAGCTGAGGATTGCTCAGAAGTATCGATATTTTCCAGTTGAACTATAACGAGTCCGCACTGCGCTATTGACAGAGTTGCAGAGAGGTTAGCGCTACTACTATTTTCCTCCATAATCTTAACTCCAGTCTCCTCACTCTCAGTCTCAAAACATCCAAGATCGGGAGCGATGCCATTATATTTAATTCCCTTTGAGAATAAACTTTCGCCTGCAAAAGGCGTAACAACAGACCCTTTATCAATGAGACGGTCATTATCAGGACGAATCTTCATGAAATCTAAAACAGGGAGATTACCATAAGCGTCTCTTGCACCATCCATGCCTTCTGTGCTTATGGAGAGGAAATCATCTGGCAGAGTATTGAAGTCGCAAGTCACTTGCTCTCCCACTATCGAATAAGGAGCATATGCGCTCTTGTTGCGGTCGGCTATTCCATCGCTTATAGCTACGCAGTTGGTGAATCTCACTATATGCCCGGCAGCTACCGGCTCATCAATTCTATAAGTGTAGTGACTCTTATTGTCAATATATTTTGCCGAATAACCTGTACAGTTATTCAAAATCATATGGCCTGAATTGTGATTTTGGTCAAAGCCTTTTTGAAGATTATCGAAAGCAAGACATCTATTGAGTATTACATTATTTCTTCCTTGGTCACTTCCCATCTTGAATCCGTTGCCATTGCCACTGCAGGGATTGCCATTTTCAAGAAAACCATTTTCAAATGCCCAGCAATTGTCGAGTGTAGTAGTGATATCATCAGGAAAACCTCCTTCTTTCTTGATGAACTGGTCCCATCCATCATCGCTATTGCGCCACGCGCGACAACCGTAGAAATAATTTCCATCACCATGTGATATCTTCACGGCAAATCCGTCGGCATTTCCTTCACCCGGATCAATGTTGAAATAAGAATCGCAATTTATCACCAGGTTATAGGCCGCAAGATTTTTCATTTGAAGGCCGGTGTCGGCATTCCTATAAAACGAACAGTTTTCGATTATGTTGTGATGCCCCTGCTGAGTGTTGGCGGCAATATCAGCATAAGAACCACCGGATGGTTTATTGCGCTCTATAAGCAGACCATTATCTCCTGCATTGCAGATGTCAATTCCATATATATGCCAATAGCTGCCGGTCAGACGCATACCTTGATTGTTGTCGGCAACGTTCATGTCGCTAAAGTCAAGCACGGCACGCCCATTGCGTGAAAACAAACAAATTTTTCCTGAATTTTTCTCTCCAATTGCACTGACATTTATGCGAGAGGAATATCGATAAGTGCCTCCATTCATAAAAATAGTATCGCCTGGAGCAACCAAATCAACAGCTTTCTGGAGATTGAAAAAAGGTTTTCCGATAGAGCCATCAGCCGTAGAATCATCACCAGAAGGATCGCAGTAGAAGATTTTATGTGCGAATACTGAAGGGTTGATATCTGGAGTTGAATATATGATAGGAAAACCATAGGCTCGACCTCGCTCGTTTTCTGCAAATGGAGTCAGAGTGTATTCTATAGCAGGCAAAAGCTGAATAATAGTATTGTAGATATTATCATTCTCAGGATAGGCTTCAACCTCGATAGATGGCAACGATGATGTCTCCACTTTATATCCAGCTGAAGTAATTGCAGCTCCACCATCATCAACAATAGTAAGAGGAGCTTTGACCGCAATTGAAGTTTCAGTGGTCAGATCATCAATTATGGATATGGCAGAAGCAGCTACGGTAGGTTTCACAGCACCAGCAGTAGTAAAACACTTTGTTTCTCCATATGAGACACCAGCGAGAGAGACAGCATAAGCCCTGTAGCTTATGAGCGAAGCTGCAGGAAGTCCGGTTAAAGCAACCGAGAAGTCATCACCACTCCCCTCCACTTTATTCGAATGAATGTCGGGAGTTCCTGTTAGAGTCCAACATATGCCGACTGAGGAGACATATCGGTCACCGCCACTCAATACCGTTCCACCCACTATTGCTGAAGATGCGGTAATCTCAGTTGCGTCTTTTGTCTGCAATGAAGCGGGCGTCCCCTCTGGATAGGCAAATACTTCAATATTATCGATGTCTGCATCTGAAGTGCTCTCATTTGCAATTTTAATTCGGTTGAGAGATTTGTCTTGAATGCAAATCTCATTGTGAGTGTCGGAGACTATGTTGTACACTTGTTCCCAGGACTGCCCAGCATCGCCTGAAGCATATACAACAAGCTTTTTTCCAGTGCGGCCTTCATCGAATTTTATTGAGACTACACCTTGATTTAGCACTGGAGTAATAACGTATGAACCATTCTTTAGCATACGCAATGAAGCCTTGGAGCCATCCGGTATGTAAGATTCATTGGTATTGCGATACGCATTATAATATAGCCATTCACCTTGCCCCTCAATGGAAAATGCTTTTTCTGATAAAGCCTCCTCCTTTGAAGAAGGATAAAGAGTCGAATTTTCAAATGTATTAGTAAAATATGGAATTTCTTCCATTGATATGATTTGTTGGCCCTCTCCGTCAGTTCCGTCAGGAAGAGTGATTAGGACATCATCGATGAAGAATTGCTTGTTGGAAGTGGTGCGAAAGCGAATAAACCGTGTATCCGGGTCATTAATCATAACAATGTGACGTGTCCATGGAGAGGTTTCTTTATAGTTCTCTACTTCTATCCAATTGTTTCCGTCAATAGATTTCTCAACGTAGACTTGTCTGTTGGTGTCGAGAGCGTAATATACTATTGCTCCTGCACCTTTGGAAAGTTTAGGAGAAGTAATTCCATCTTTATATGTAAACTCAAGAGAGGAGGCACCAGAATATGCCTCGGAGTTTGTAGATTTGTTTTTGTTGACTATCCAATCCCCTGTAGAGGAGGCAACGGAGGCTTTGCCACTGCTCCATACGTCTTCCTCAAATCCCTCATTGAGGTAGGTATAATCCTTGGCAAAAACCGAAACCGCACAGACGGCCAAAACGGAGAGTGCGATAAGTCGAAGATTTTTCAAAATATTGTTCATGATATAGGTTATTATATGTTTCGCAACGAGTATAGACTGCAAAGATAGCACTTTTTTTTTAGATATTCAAAACACTTAGAACTTTCATTAAACTATTGAATTGGAAATTGTAAGCAACTCCTTCTCATTTGATGCCCATATCATAAAAGATAGACGCAGCCATTTTTGGGGCTGCGTCATGCATTATATACTGCTATTAAAGTCAGTGTTTGGAAGGATTTAGAGTATAAGTCTTCACTTTGCCTTTATAATTGCATTTCACTTCGGCTTTATCTGTTGATGACTTTGGTTGCTCAATTTCAATCTTCACTTCAGGATTATCGCATACGGCTACTACGACAGGAGTAGAATTAGATAGAAGGGTATAATCTACATCGTAGCGGTCATATCCGGTATATCCGTTATCATTTGTAGAACGAGTTGGATTTTCGGGAAGATTCAAAGCCACACCATTTAAAGCAATAGTCACCTCAGGAGCTGGAGAGTGAACAAGAGCATCCCCTTTCTTATTAAATCCAATTCCATTCAAAACCACTGCCGGACGATTTGGAGCCCCTTCGGCTACAAGATAGATGGCATGTTTACCATCGAGGCAATCCACTGCATCAGCGACATCAATCGTGAACTTAGTTATCTCTTTTGGAGAACCAGGAGGCACTAAAATTTCGCCTATCTTTTTTCCATTCCAAGTGTCATTGGCATAAGGGCCATCAAGCATAACGCTAAGTTTTACTGGCCAAGGGGCCTGGGGAGTAAGAAACACGTTGAATTCCGTTCCATTGCCAGCCTTTGTTCCTTCGAATGGTTTGAGACCTTTTGTTGCCTTATCAAGTCCACCAAATCCGAAATATTTATAGCCAACGATATCTCCTCCGTTCATATTAACTGTCATATTGGGGTCCCATATATCCCAAGAGTCTTGCATTGATCCAATATTGGAAAGATAGCAAGCGTAGCCTGCATCATAATACTTATATGGGTCAAGACCAAAGATCTGAAAGCCTTCAGAAGTCACCTCCGCTCCTGGATAACAGTCACCGTTGGATGCTTTGGCAATCCATTTTTCATCTGCAGCAAAAGGATCATATCCGGTGATAGTCACAATTCCTCCATCGGCTACTTTCTTTTTATCCCAATCAATCTTCACCGGAGCCACCATAGCCTGGCGCGCAAATCCGAAGCCGCGAGGAGGACGATGATAGAAAACATACCATTGTCCGTTGATTTCCTGGAGTGAACCATGCGTATTATGGGCTGCATTAGTTTCTTTCAGAGCAGTTCCATCTTCATTAAGGACTACACCTCTGGAATCTACGAGCACTCCCCCACTGCGCCAAGGTCCAAGTGGAGAATCGGCATACGCATATCGAAGAGTGGAATTAGTGCTTGGAAGTCCATAGTCAGGACCTGAATATCCGGAGAAAATCATCACATATTTATTACCAACCTTGCGTATAGAAGAGGCCTCGAAGAAATTGAAGTCTCCCGGATTTTGCTCGCTATAAAGAGCGGGGTATTTAGTACCTTCCGGATCCTTGATGACACCATAACGGGCACTTGCCGGCATGAAATAGGGAATTATCTCAGTGCCTGGACGCACGGAGTACATAGTGTTTTGGTCAAGTTCGGCAGCACTTGAATGCTGGAATCCCCAAAAACCGTAGGCACGGTAACCTTTCTTATAATCAGGGTCTTTCTTGTCAGTGATCTGCTCTATAAATATCGATGGGTCAAAACCGAGGACACTTCCTTCTACAACTGCTGAACCATCCTCATTAAGATTGATGGGAGTGAATGGGCCATTAGGACGAGGACCTTTGCACACCATAGCCTCGCGGCGAGGTCCACGGCTGTGAGGATATAGATAGTATTCCTTGTTTCCTTTGCGATCTCTTACCTCTACGAGATCAGGGGCATACATCACATCCCATTGTCCATCTTTTTCATAAGTGAATATAGGGCCTTCGTCGCGCCAGTCGGTGAGATCTTCAACCGGAGCAGACCACATACGAATGTCCGGACCGCAATAGCTATCGAGGCGAAGGTCGTGAGAACCGATTATGTAAGCGCGATACTTCCCCGGATTGTCGGGATCTTCAAAAACACGAGGTTCGCCGTCGGGAAGATGTTCCCAAAGTGGGAGGTAGGGATTTCCTACACCTACCTTGTCATTGGCAGAGACAGAGCCGCTAACTCCTAATAATCCTACTGCGGAAAAGAATACAGCGGTAGCCATTCTGCACAATACAGATCTTGTACTTTTCATGGTCTAAATAAAATTGAATTATGAAACAAAATTTTGCTATGCCACAAAATTAATAAAAAAATTCTACTTCCGCAAGCGAAAGTAGAATGTAAGAAGGTATTTTATATTATAATTCGGTTATTCAATATTCCAATTCAAAGGCTCGTCACAAGGACAAGAATAATGCCGAAGATTATTAGGAGGGTATTGGAGACTGCGTATGTGATAGTGTAGCCGAGAGCCGGGACGGAACTGCCAAGGCGTTCTTGCACTGCACCGAGGCCGGCTGTGGTCTTTCGTGCGCCGGCGCAGCAGCCGAGTGTCACTGCCGGATGAAATTTGAATAGTTTATGTCCGATGAGTATTGAAAGGAACAGAGGAACAAGGGTCACGATTAGGCCGGCAACAAAAATCTTTGGTCCTACTTCTGAGAAGGCACTGATGAAAGATGGACCTGAAGCAATACCTATAACGGCAATATACATGTTAAGACCGAGATTATTGAAGACCCATAGAGAAGCCTTTGGAATAGCCCCATATGTGGGACGCTTGGAGCGCATCCAACCCATCACAAGACCTACAACAAGTGCTCCTCCACTCGCTCCAAGACTTACGGAGACCGCTCCAATCTTAATTGCCAAAGCACCCAAGAGGCCACCTAAAAGGATTCCGAGTCCTATGAAAACGAAATCTGTAGAGAGTGTGCGAGGGTCGGCATAACCGATTTCTTTTGCTGCACGATCGAGACATTTCTTAGTGCCTACAAGCTCAACAATATCGCCAGGCTTGACAACTGTACCACCAAGAGGATTAAGGGCAACATCATTTCTTACAATTTTCTTTATATCGACGCCATCCATCCAGCGCTCCTCGATAAGTTCATGTACAGAAATCTCCTTAAATTTCTTTGACACAGTGACATCTACATCTTCCACCGGAAAAGAGAGCAATTCCACTCCTGCCACTTCATGACCAAGCCAAGAATGGTCGCCAACTATCATTTCTCTACGAGCAGCCAGTGCAATAATGTCATCTTTATATATAGGAGTTTCGGGAGTGATATCGTCAATAATTGTTGAATCTGAAGCGCGTTTGATGCGCTCAACTGTCACGCGGCGACCTTGTTTCTGGAATTCCTCTTCGAGTTCGGAGACCGTCCTTGTCTGCGACATCCAATCGCCGGAAGCCTCGAATGCTCGGAACGCAACCGGGCGAGCAGCATTGAAACTTGCAGGATCTGCATTTCCTGAAACCGGGCTAAGAGTTTTTTCAAGTTCACGCGTCATTGCCTTAACTTTATCAAGACCACCCATCATGGCAGGACCTACATAGCCCAGAAGCCATACGGCACCGAGGGTGCCAAACACATACGTCATAGCGTAGCAAACGGGGATAGCCGCCACCATGTCTTTGATATGTTCGGGAGAGCCTGATAAGGAGTTGACTGTATCTTCAGCCGCTCCAACTACCGGAGAAGCTGTAGATGCACCTGCCATCATTCCGGCAGCCTGACCAGGATTCAGACCAAACCAGAAAGAGACTCCTATAGAAGCACCAAGAATAAGCACACAGACTACGACAGCGAATAGCACTTCTTTCAAGCCATCTCCCCTTAATGATTTGAAGAACTGTGGACCTACGCTATAACCTATACAGAAAAGGAAAAGCAGGAAGGAAACAGTCTTAAGCGGTCCGCCAACATCAATATTGAGTTGACCAACAAGCACGCCTACAATCAGCACAGAAGTCACTGTGCCGAGTGCAATGCCTTTGAATTTGAGTTTTCCGAGCCAAAATCCGATTCCTATTGTAAGAAATACCGCCAATGCAGGTGTATGTCTTAATGCTTCAACAAACCACATGTTATGTAAATGATAAGAAAAATTATAACTTTAACATAAATATTAACAAATATTTGTTTTTTATGTTCATATCTCAATTAAGCCTTACAAATTAAGCCTTACATGAGAGAGTCTGAACATGCCTTAGAGCCCGTCTCATAAAAATTGTCGCATGGAAACTTCAAAATGTCGCGTATAAAAATTGGTAGGAATCAGCAAAAATAGTAATTTTGTAGAGTAGGACTATTTATTTGCATCTGTCTTATTGCAAACTTTTAAAATGAACGAGAACCGAAAAATACCTAACGACATAATTCTTGGCGAAGTATGCTCCCTCTTATCAGAAGGGAAAAAAGTTAAACTCCCTCCAAAAGGGAAGAGTATGCTTCCTTTTATAGAAGAGAATCGGGATCTTCTCATCATTGCCCCTCCTGAAAAATTACGGAAAGGAGACATCGTGCTTGCTCGCATAGGGGGGTTGCGATATATAATGCATAGGATAATTAGGATTCGGGATAACCAGTTTTGGCTTATGGGAGATGGGAATCTGTATGGATGCGAACAGTGTGGACGAAAGGATATTTTTGGAGTAGTAGAGTGCAAGATCAGCAATGACAGGATTATCAATTTAAGATCGAATAAAGCTCGGGGATTGGCTTATGGATGGAGAAGCATTCTTTTTCTACGCAGGTTTACCTCGAAGATATTATTCAAATTGAAACGAAAACATTGAAACAAGATGAAAAAAATAGAAGGATTAGTGATGAGAAGGCTTGGGAAGGAAACGATGCTTGTGGCAGAAAGTCTGGATTTGATCGATTTTGACCGTCTTATTTCTCTCAATGATTCAGCTGCTTACGTATGGAAAACTCTTCCCGCTTCCTCTTTTGAAATCAACGACATCGTCAAAATTCTCACAGACCACTATGATGTAGACTTCCAAACTGCATTGAAAGATGCTAAAGAATTGGTAGAAGTATGGATAAATGCAGGAATAATTGAAACTTCTGATAAAAGATGATAGTGACAAGAGAGTACATGGTAGGAGGACATCTTTTTAGTGTTTCGTCTGATGAAGAATATTTTAGGTTGATGGGCAACTATTCACCTTTTACAATCAGTAAGCATTCTTCTACCCAAAAGAAAACTTTTGCACTGAGCATAGAGACCGGCAATCTCTTGAATTATGCTGAAAATATGAGGCAAGATGATGCCGGACAAATAATAATATGTGGTAAAACTCCGGAAGACCTCCCTATTTTTGAATTTCAATGGAGAGGAGAATCCGGAGGCTGCTTGGTATGCTCTAAAAATTATCAGGAGGGTCGCCTTATTACAACCGGACAATATAAGAAAGCAACTATTGACAATGCTCTAATGATTATTTATGCCTTGGCTACTGCTGACAAAAAAACGGTACTGTTTCATGCTGCTGTTGTCAGTCATTGTGGCAAAGGGTATATGTTTCTTGGACGAAGTGGCACGGGCAAAAGCACACATGCCCGATTATGGACGGAGAATATTAATGAAGTGGAGTTGGTGAATGATGACAACCCTGTAGTGCGCATTGATGATGAAGGGCAAACACTTGTATACGGAACTCCATGGAGTGGCAAGACTCCATGTTATCGGAATGTCAGTCACCCATTAGGGGGAATAGTTACATTACGGCAGGCGCCACATAATAAAATCGTAAGATTGAATGGAATTAGAGCATTCGCGACTTTGGCAACAAGCATAAGCGGAATACGCTGGGATAAACGAGTAGCCGATGGCCTGTATGCTTCTGAAAGCGAGTTGACAAAAAACGTACCCATCTGGGAGATGGAATGTCTTCCTAATCGGGAAGCGGCTGAATTGTGTAAATCAGTAGTTACACATATTTAACCGAGATTTTTTTGCAAATAGATAAGGCAATGAATGATAACTTGGTATCAGAATTGGAAACTAAGCAATTGCTTTCGCTCGTGAGGAGTTCCCTTTGGAACGCTCCGATTGACATCAGTTTGTTTTCAGACCATCCGGTAAACTGGGATTCAATAGGCAGAATTGCCATGCAGCAGACTGTAGGCATTCTCGCAATGCAAGCAGCCCTCTCACTTCCTGACGATCTCTTGCCCCCAAAAGAATGGATACGAAAAGCATATTCGATAATTGAACGTAATAGACGCACCCATAACCTTGTGGATAAATGCGCGGCTGAGGCTGTCTCAAAATTGAGAACCGCCGGAATAAAATCTGTGTTATTGAAGGGGCAAGCATATGCGCGCGCATATCAATCTCCTACACTTCGACAATGCGGAGACATAGACCTATATGTTGGAAATGACAATTATTTTACTGCTTTTAAAGCAGCAAACGAATTTGGATGGGAATGTGAGGAGAAATTTCTCCCAGAAGCAAAACATTATGGTTGCAACCTTTATGGCGTCAGAATCGAACTTCATCGAATAGCGGGACTTCTACCAACAAAAAAGATTAATCAGAAGTTCCAAGAATGGAGTCAGAATCAATTGACAACAAACAACAAAAGCATTAAAATATGTAATGAAGGAATTAACGTACCCTCTCCCATTTTCACAGTCATTTTCGTCTTCTTGCATTTGTATCTTCATTTTCTTAGCGGAGGAATCGGACTGCGTCATCTATGCGACTTGACAATGCTTCTTCATGCTCATTACAAAGACATTAATGATGCAGAGCTTGAAAAAAGACTAAGAGAATTCGGGCTTTTGAGAGGTTGGAAATTATTTTCATCCATTGCTGTCAGCCAATTGGGTCTCCCCAAATCGGAATGTCCATTATACACTGACACTAATCCCAAACTATCAAATAAAATACTATCCTTTATTCTTAAAGAAGGAAATTTTGGCAGAGCATCACATCTCAAATCTAACAGGCCCAAAGGTTATATTGCAGGGAAAATATATTCTTTTATACAGAACAGCAAGCGTATGAGTTCAAAATTCTCAGTTGACCCTAATACAATTTTACTCAACTATGGCAGTTATATATATAAGGGGACTCACCGCGTAATATTAGATCTGCTAATGTCCCGAAATAATAGGGGTAATCAATGATTCGATATATTTTTGGACTTACTCAAGGATTCCGTGGAAGGATAGCATTTAGTGCCTCAGCCGGAATCATTCGTGTCATCACAGGACTTATCTTTGTATGGCTAAGCAAGCGATCAGTGGATATAGCCACTGGCGACGCCTCAGGCGATCTTCTTCTCTGCATTGCCGGATTGGTGGCGGCTTTGACTATAGAACTTATTTGCTCTGCTTTAGGCAACCGTACCACCGAGCTTTCAGAGGCAGGCATGAAAAACATGCTACAAGAGAGAATTTTCAGAAGACTCATGACCGCTTCTTGGACAGGACAGGAAAAGTATCATTCAGGAGATATGCTGTCTCGACTCACTGAAGATAGCCGAGTAGCTGCAGAATATCTATGCCGAACTGTGCCAACTGTGATAATAGCAATCGTCCAACTAATTGGAGCCTTTATATTTCTTTGGCACTTCAGTCCTATGCTTGCAATAATCCTTGTGGTAATTCTTCCTTTCTTTCTGATATTAGGAAAATTATTTTTCAAGAAAATGAGGGTATTGACAAAAAGAATACGAGATATAGAGAGCCGTCTGCAAGAAAAGATGCAAGAGAGCCTCCAACACCGTATTCTTCTTATGACATGCCGCCATACATTACGCACAATCGACGCAATTTCTGCAATTCATCATTCCAGATACAGTGTGATGCAAAAGAGAGCAAATATCACTATGTATTCCCGCACTGCCGTAGTAGCCGGATTTGAAATGGGATATCTTGCAGCGTTCCTTTGGGGCATCAATGGTCTTTACAGAGGCACTATCTCATTTGGAATGATGACCGCCTATCTGCAACTTGCCGGACAGATTCAACGTCCATTAGCCGAATTGGCACGTCTTCTTCCCGGAATGATAAATTCACACACAGCATTTTCCCGACTGCAAGAAATTGAACAAATCCCTGGAGAGCAGGCGATCGCCGAAGAGGAGGAAGCTTCTGATGCCAACACTTCTGCCGGAATAATAATCAACGACATTTCATTCAGATATCCTGGAAATCAAAAACCAATATTCAATCATTTCAGCCACACATTCTCCCCGGGAAGCAAAACAGCCATAATGGGAGAGACTGGTGCGGGCAAAAGCACTCTCCTACGCCTTATTCTTGCACTTCTCAAGCCACAAGAGGGGGAAATTGATATTTTCACAGAGAGTGGAGGAAAGATTAATTCAAAACCGGTAACTACTGCAACACGTAAAGATATCGTATATGTGCCACAGGGCAACAGTCTGCTCAGCGGTACTATCCGCTATAATCTTCGCATTGCCAAGCCTGATGCCACTGAAGAAGAAATGAGATCGGCACTACATGATGCAGCCGCCGACTTTGTGTTTGATTTGAAGTTTGGGCTGGAAACCACCTGTGGCGAGCATGGCGACGGACTAAGCGAAGGGCAAGCTCAAAGAATAGCTATCGCCAGAGGTCTATTAAGTAAAGGAAAGATACTTCTTCTCGATGAGATAAGTGCTTCGCTCGACGAAAAGACAGAGACATTGCTAATGCAAAGACTTTCAAGCAGGAAGGATACTCACACGATACTTTTTGTCACGCATCGTAGCGGAGTCCTACCCTATTGCGATCAAATATTACATCTGTAATTAAAACTGACTCACCTTTCGCAAGCGAGTGTTGAAAGGGTACTCAGCTATGGGAATTCCGAACCATTTATGGCCGGATAAAGTATCGGCTTCTTGCTTTTTATGATAAAGAGGAAAGAGCATTGATAATCACAACTCATGGATTCATAAAAAAGACTCAAAAGACCCCTGTTAAAGAAATAGATAGAGCAGAGTATATAAGAAAAGAATATTACAAACAAAAAATAAATGATCAAATGAAATTTTATACACTCGAAGAAATTACTGATAAACACATTGGTAAAATTGGAACACCCGCACGGTATGCTTTTGATGCAGAAGTTGAAGCAGCTCTTATTGGTGCAAGAATTAAAGAAGCGCGAAAGATGCAAAATATCACTCAGCGTGAACTTGGGGAAAGAGTAGGAGTTCAAACTGCCCAGATTTCAAAAATAGAGAATGGTAGAAATCTAACCATTTCTACAATTGTAAGGGTTTTGAATGCGCTTGGGCTTACTGCAAGTTTTTCGATAGGAAATCTTGCCCCCGTTACTTTAGAAAACAATGCTTGACATCACGTTCTACCCAACAAGGGTGCTCCGTGCTCCGGAGCGCCCTTTCTTTATTCCCCAGATGTCATCAGTGTGTGAGCCCAGTAAAATAAAAAAACATATTTTTTTGTAACGTTTTTTAGGTTTCTGCATCATATAAGAAAAGACGTCGATTAAACTGCGTCGAAGAATATATTGCAATGACAGAACAGGAATTCAAGGAAACGGTGTTGCCACATCATTCGATGATGCTGGCAGAGGCGTTGCGCCTTCTAAAGAACCGGGATGAAGCCCTCGACTGTCTGCAAGATGCTGTGACTTCTCTCTGGAACTCGAGATCTAAACTGACTTCTGTCGGTAACATCAAGGCCTATTGCATCAAAAGTGTCTCCAACAGAGCTCTGGAAATGCTCCGGCAGCGTCCATTCTCCTACTCCGAATATGATAAGG
>CAZCZX010000002.1:16011-35811 GCA_964503095.1 uncultured Sangeribacter sp. | reverse complement strand
GATTATCTTGTTAACCCCGAGCGTTAGCTCGGGGAAAGGAATATCCCTCTTTAATAGACCCCGGAGGGGTCGTACTTTCCAGAAAATTATTACCAAGTTATTTTTTATCGTCTCAATTATTTCTTAATTGGGAAGAAATAAGCCATCAGTCCCATTATTACGGCGATTCCGGCAGGGAAGAGAGAGAAGAGAGCCCAGATCATTGTGCGCACAGAAGCGGTGATTGAAGCAGGATTGATAGTTGTGGTTCCGTCTATCTCTATCATCGTTGCTCCAGCCATCCCAAGCAAGAGTGCAATTAGCGAGCCGGAAATAGCACTTCCGAATTTCTGAGCCATTGTCCCTGATGAGAAAATCAGGCCGGTCGAAGAGACACCATTCTTTTCCGTTGCATAGTCAGCAACATCGGCATACATTGACCATAGCAGGGGTGAATAAATACCGACACCAACCGAAGTGACCACAGATACTAATATCATAATCCAGATGTAGGCTGTATTCATAGGAATAAAGAAGAACACCACAGAGGTGACAAAACAAATTACGGCAGCCCATGTAAAAGCCATATGTTTTGAACCTACCCATTTTGTAAAAGCGGGTGAAATTCCTCCGAAAATCATACAAGTGATTTCTCCGAAAGCCATGAATACTGTATAGTTGATGATGAAACTTCCCAAAGTTACTTCTCCATCAAGACAGTAATCAAACATATAAGCCACTACTGCATAGCGGAATCCA
Source organism: uncultured Sangeribacter sp. (assembly GCA_964503095.1). GTDB lineage: Bacteria > Bacteroidota > Bacteroidia > Bacteroidales > Muribaculaceae > Lepagella. The sequence continues at coordinate 35,073 of CAZCZX010000002.1, read as the reverse complement.
TTGAAGAAGTTGGTCAAGACACTTATCGTAGTCAAGCACACCCAAGGCTTGTTGCGGAATAGATCGCCAAACTGCTTGAAACTGAATTTCTCGGCACGCACCGGCGTCATTCGTTCTTTTGTCATTAACCCGCATGCAAGAGTCATTATCGCTGCCAATATGCCGAATATCACACCGATTATGGCATACTGATGGGCTAATACAGAAGGATCATTTTCATTTCCACCAATCATCTTCTGGATGTAGGGGAAGGAAAGCAAAGTGATGAAACCCATTGCATACGCCCCAACCATTCTATATGCAGAAAATTGGTTTTTCTCATGATCATCTCCCGTCATCACTCCTAATAGTGATCCATAAGGGACATTGACTGCTGTATAAATTACCATCATCAGCAGATACAGGATGTAGGCATATGCACGTTTCCCCTCCGGACCGCAGTCTGGAGTGTAAAGCAGCAACGCGAATACCAATCCAAAAGGAATTGCCCCGTAGATGAGCCAAGGTCGATATGTACCGAATCTGCTCTGTGTTCGGTCTGCAAGACTTCCCATTATTGGGTCGGTCACAACATCGAAGAGGCGCGCTATGAGCATCAATAGGGCTGCATCCTCAAGGGAGAGTCCGAAGGCATTGGTGAAGAAGAATGGGAATGCAATCGACATTATCTTCCATACGATACCTCCAGCCGCCGCATCGCCAAGTGCGTATCCTATTTTTTCTGAAATACTTGCCATTGAATTGGATTGTAAATATTATGGGTTCATTGGGTTAATGCCAAGGGCAAGGTTCTTATCGATAAGCTTGTTTAGAGTCTTTACAGACTCTGTAGTGGAAAGCCCATCCTGGGGAGTATTGAAGCAATAATCCACAAGTCGGTCGATAGTTGATGTGGCAACGTGCATCCGAGTATCAGATGAAGCATAGTAAATGAATACTTTCCCGTCTTCATCTGCTATCCAACCATTGGCGAAAAGCACATTCATTACGTCTCCTATATACTCTTCTCCTACAGGAGCCATAAAGTATCCTCCGGGGGAGGCAATCTTTCTCCAAGGAGCATCGAGTGCAGTCATGTATAGATACAGCACATATCTAAGGCCGGAAGCGCAGGCTCTCACTCCATGTGCGAGATGAAGCCATCCTTTAGGAGTCTTGATTGGATGAGGTCCCTCTCCATTCTTCACCTCTTTCACCGTGTGGTAGTATCGAGGATCGATAATTTTCTCTGACTCAATTTCTGCATGGCAGATATCATCTACAAGTGCCCATCCTATGCCTCCGCCGCTGCCAGTGTCGATAAATCCATCTTGAGGCCTGGTGTATAGAGCATATTTGCCATATACAAATTCCGGATGAAGCACCACATTGCGCTGCTGCGATTTGCTCTTGAGGTCGGGCAGACGTTCCCAATTGACGAGGTCGTGAGTTCTGGCTATGCCGCAGCTCGCAGTGGCTGCAGAAAGATCACCTGGTTTCGAGTCGTCGTGTCTTTCTACACAGAATAGGCCATATATCCATCCGTCTTGATGGCGCGTCAGTCGCATGTCGTAGACATTCGTGGCATGATTGTCTGTGTCGGGCAGTGTGATAGGATGAGGCCAAAATCTGAAATTGTCTATTCCATTGGGGCTTTCTGCCACTGCGAAGAAAGATTTTCTATCGCATCCTTCCACACGCACCACAATCACATACTTGTCGCCCCATTTGATAGCTCCGGAGTTTAGAGTTGCATTGCAGCCTATTCGCTCCATAAAATATGGATTGGTGGCTTCGTTGAAATCATATTTCCAATATGGTGGCACCATCTCTGCGGTCACCACCGGATTTTGGTATCGTTCATAAATTCCGTTTCCTTCAATCGGGACGTTCGGACGAGTGATGAGTTCTTCGTATTGTCCCAAGATAAGGCCTTTGCGGTATTCGAAAATATTCATTTTACAAATATTGTTTTTGGATTGTCATGAAATTTCTTGAAATCTGTTGCTGCAGGGTGTCCTGGATATGGCACATAAAAATGTTCAGGTTTCTCCTCTATATTGGCATTTCGCCAGACGCATACATATGCCACCGGAAGATCGCCGACAGTAGGAAGAAGCACTTCGGTAAACCATTTGTCTACAACTACGCTTTCCAATCCTGTCTCAGAAAAAGCCACTAACTTGCCTCTATTGGCAGCCTCTTCTGCAATGAAGGAAAGTTGTCTTTGGGCGGTTTCGCGGTAACTCTCAGTTCCATCAGCTCCTCCGAACTGATATATGTCGCATCCTAATATATCGACGTATTCATCACCCGGATAAGTGACAAGATATTGCTCTATGGAGTCCGCCCTGTCTGGAGAGAAAGCCCAGACTACATTGTCAATTCCCTTTTCATCAAAGATTCGGCGAGTGCGTTTCCAAAGATCCTTGTATTGCTCAGGTGTAGAATTGCCGGCTCCCCACCAGAACCAAGTTCCGGTATTCTCATGCCAGGGTCGGAAAATCACCGGGATTGCGTTGCATTCTGAATCCTTGAGTGATGCGATGAAGTCTGCTGCTTTTCCAATCCATAGGTCAAGAGTGTCGGCAAGTTCCGTATTGTCGTTAAGTTGTTGAAGAGGAGAAGTAGTCACATCCCAAGAGTTGCCTCCGCTTAGGGGGTTACGGGGATGCCAGCTGATTGCATTTATCCCGTTTCTTGCATCCTGGGCTGCAATTTCATCAGCTATGAATTTGAATGGCACCCCATCAAGATTCCTCGCAGAGTCAAGTTCAATCATACCGAGATCCCAGTTCATGAGTCCGGGATATTCTCCAGTCACATCTTTGACGTCTGATCTGCCAGCCTCATATTTCCATTCATGGCCATATGCCGTGTCATCGTGGTGTCCAAAGTAGATTTTCCCTTCAGATGAGGTGGAATCAAGAAGTTGGATAAGTGAGGCTGAGGGTGACTCTTTGATAACTTTAGACTCTTGTGCCTTTCTACCGGAACTACATGCGCAGAGCATCAAGCCAAGACATATTGCCATAGACGTGACTTTCATATGATATCAGTTTTATAGTTATTTTATTGAAAAATCTCCCCGATTTAGAACAAGAGGATTGTCAAGGACGGTCTTCCATTCTCCTTTTGTATTCCACTCATTAAAGCCAAATTTACCGTCTGGCATGTCATACCATCCCATAAAATAGCTCCAAAGTGCACCATCTTTGAAGGCGGAATCCACATCAAGAAGATTGCCGCATTCAGAAAGGGCTACTATCTTTTTCCCTTCGACAAGATTATAAAGGAGTTTGAAATTGGATGTGGAGTTGGTTAATGGATCGAGATAAAGGTCTGCACCTACAATGTCCACCTGATTATCGCCTGGATATGCCTCCCTTATCTTTGATATATCAGCAGGCTTCCCTTCATCAGATGTCTGCACGGTCCATACCCAGATCAAGTTGTCAAGACCATACTCGCCTTCGAGTTTATCCCGGAGCCATTTCCATAGTTTTTTGGTAGTATCGACTCCGGAATTTCCCCACCAGAACCAAGCTCCCCATTTGTAGTCGCCGGCTGCTTCATGGAATGGTCGCCACAATATTGGGATTCCTGCATCTTTCAACAGTTTCAGATATACGGCTACTTTCTCTACGTCGGCGACTGCCACTTGATTCTCCCAAGTCCCATCTACTAATACATTAGAAGCCTTGAATTCACTGGAGGATGCATTGAACGAAGGATTGGATGAATCTTTTGAAGTTGGCACATTCCAATGCCATGTCATAGCAGGAATACTCCCCTTGTCCCAAGCATCTTTCACAGGAGATATGTCAGAGTAATCGATCCAATTGGAAGGGGAATATGGGATATGAATAAAGTCAAATCCAACGATTGCTGGATATTTACCAGTAGAACTGTATATAAGGTCGCAAAATTCCGATCCCCAGGCTACTTCTCCCATTGCTCCCGACAGTTGACGCTTGCCGTAGTTCTCCTTAAGGAAATTATATAAGGCTTTTGCTTCTGCTGTAGCTTTCGTGTTGGTAAGGTCTTTATCAAGCAGCGAAGTTTCAATGATCCCTGGGGAACCTTCAGTAGAGAATCTTACCAATACTTCATTGGCAAATACACTTGTGCCTCTCCCTACGACTGCACGTGAAGGAATAGTGAATACATAATCCTCACCATTAGAGAGCGACAAAGGTGCTAAAAGTTTTTTCCCCTCCACGGTAACTCCGCTTATTGCTTTGGAATTAAGAGTGATCGCAACATTAGAGTTTAGGATAATGTCATGATCATAGATCACTTCAATGGCATTAGTAGCTTGACTGACCGTAGCACCATCGGCTATAGAAATTGATACGGGCTTTATTTCAGTCACTTCTGATCCTGTCCCCTCCGGGTTGTCGTCTTTACTGCAACTTGTAAAGACGACAACCATAAGGGTCACGGCGGTAATAAACATTTGTTTCATAAGGAATTGTGTCCTAAAAGATATCTGAAACATTTTATTCAAGTGTCACTTTGTGTAGTTCATATTCGCTTCCTGTGATTACAAGGCCTCCATTTGCAACAAGGTCCGCAAGCACATCTGCAGTCAGCACTACTTCCAGTGGAGATGCTGGATTGTCATATTGTCCCGGTATAGGATCAGGCAAATTGCCCCAACTGTCTCCGTGACGAAGGGATATACACCACCAGTCATCGCCTACTGTAGATGAAGTGTAGAGACGCATTATTGTACCCGGTTTGACTGTAGACCAGTCATATCCTCCCCAAGCGAGATCTTGATTGCCTCCCCATCCAGAACAGATCCAACCTGCATCCCAGATTACAGTCTCGAGTGAGTTTTCCCATTCAATATGCACTTTGTTGATGATTGTGCCTTGACCTTGGATTACCATTGCAGTAGTCGACCATCCATCGTCGGTAGTCAGAATACGGTCGAGGATTTCTGCTGTCAGTTCGAGCTCAGCTGTCGTGGCGGTCATTTCTGGCTGAAGAATATCAATCTGTCCCCAATTTGCATCATTCACCTGAATCTGAGTGTAGTCATATGGCGCAATGTGGAAAACGAGTTTCGCTCCCGCTGGTACGCCGACAAACCACTCCTTATACAGACGGAATGCTCCTCCTGCATCTTCTCCAGCCCAAGAACCAAGGTCTCTCACTTCTGAGAAAATGACATTCTCAACATGTGTTGCTGGGATGAAACTGATTGAGTAAGTAATCGAGCCGTTGGAGGAAACGAGAGTGAAAGTGCTGTTCTTACCAGCTGATTCAGGAACTTGAATTATCAGTCTTGTACCATTGAGGATATATTGAACATCGGAACCATTAACCTGAACACCTGTCAATTTGTCGGGATTTGCAATAATTATGCTGAATACTTCTCCGGCATTGATTTCTGCGTCTTCTCCAGGAAGTTCGGTTGCATAGGCACATTCTGGGGCTGTAAGTTCTATAGCCGGACAGTCTACAGTCTCTCCATTCGATAGTGTGAGTGTCACGCTGTTGGATCCGGCGTTGAGGGTGGCTGGTACTGTGACAGTGAATCCTGTCTCAGATGGTGAAGGGATATCGACAGTTGCAGATCCACCGAAAGTGATGGCGGTGACATTCTGCAGATGGCGTCCTGTCACATTGATTGAAGATGCAAGTGCTGCTGGGGTAGGAGCATAGCCTACAGCCTCAGGCTTGAGTGTGCTGATGGCTACTTCTACAGCCCCTCCAGATGCTGTGTAAAGCACTGCGTTGCCGCTTTGGGTTCCATTGGGGACCGTCACTGTGATTTCAGTTGCTGAAGAAGACTCCGGTGCGACTCTATCTGCCACATTCGGGAATGCTACTTCAGTCACGAGTTCCATATTCACTCCTTTGAATTTAATTACGTCGCCTCCCCAAATGTTGGTAGCTGGATCTGCCACTACTTCTTCTGGTAGTGCTACGCCTATAGTTGCAATGGCTACCTTCACACCTGATGCTGGCACCATACAGATTGTTCCGTCTGAAATATTTGCTGGCAGAGTGAAAGTTAGTTTGTCGTTTTCTACTGTGAATTCAATGCTTGTTCCATCTGGCATCAAAACTTCTTTCACGAGGTCAATATCCTTCACTGTGAAAGTCTTTGTCTCGCCTGGCTTAGCACCTGTCAGGTCTGCAACTCTGTCTACTGAAGGCAATACGATGACAACTTCCTCTTCAGAATAAATCATGTTGGGGATAGGGGTCATGCCGTCGCTTATGATGATGACACCGGTCTGCGCCTCTTCAGGCACAATAAGAGATATCTCCTGACGTGTATGAGTGATGAAGTCAGCTTCCTCTACCGTGACTTCTTCTGTGAAGATCACTTCTGATATCAGGTTGAGGTAATCTCCTTTAAGAGTAAGAGTTTGACCAGGTTTGATAGTAAGTGGAGAGATTTCATCAAGTGAAATTGGTTCTGTGAAAGAGAGACCTGTCAATGATTCAATTTCTCCTCCAGAATAATGAAGCACTACCTTTCCTGGCTCTGCATCCTGAGGCACGATAATGCGGATTTCCTCGTTTGATACAACTTTAATATCAGTCACATCCCCCGACCCCGGAAGAGTTATGGAGGTGATTTGGTTCATGCCAGAGCCTAAGAAGCGAAGTTCTCCACCTCTTGCTACAGGCCTTGGCCCCCAGACGTTAAGGTTGACTCCCCCCTTATATTGCTGGGTGTCGTATGTATCCTGCTCGCATGCTGTCAGCATTGACATTAGCATGGCGAGGCACATGGTGATGACTCCATTGAGTCTATATATCTTTTTCATTTCTATTGGTCGCTTAAAGATTCATAATCGGCATGCTCTCAGACCTTAACTTAAGAGCATGCCATGTTTGTTTAGTTTTTGACAGCCCTGATATTATCAATCTTGAGCATTGGCGTGCAGTCAACGCCACTGACACCACCGTTCCACAAGAAGAGTTGCAGACTTGCAAAGTCCGATGGGGATGCCAAGAATGTGGTAGCCCCTGATCCGTCGGGCCCATATACGAAGTCTTTGATGGGAAGAGTGATTGTCACCCAATCGCCATCTGTATGGTAGGCTTCTGTAGCCGTCCAAGGAGTCCAAAGGCCTCGAGCAGAGTTGTCTTGGAAATATGAGTTGTTGCAACCGGCCACTGTATTCCCGAAAACGTCTGTTCCTGCATTACCCATTGACACCTTCTCGGTGCCGGCAAATATGATTTGCAATGCGCAAGCTTGCCAGGCTGCCTCCGCAGGAATACAAAGTTCAAACTTAAGGCTCATGTTGTTGAAGTCAGAGAAGTCAACGATGTCAAAGAGTCTTACGCCTTCCCGCTCAGGATAGTCAGTAGGTGTGTTCCAGCTTCCTGCCCAATATTCAAATGAGAAATTGCCGTCGTCCCAAGCATCGCTTCCGGCTAGGGTGGTGGCTCCGTCACCGAGACGCACATAGTTGCCGCTGATGCCAGTACCGTCGTCTTCTATAGGCATATTGTGCCAGCCATGATTGCCAAGTCCGGTAAGGCCGTCAAAGTCAAACATCATGCCGCGAGTGTCGAGATAGTGGAAGCCACTTTCTCCCTTCCCATAAATGGAAGTTACTGTTATTGAGCCTTCTTCTGCACCTTCTGGCACCACAACATCAATCGAATTTTCAGTTAGACTTCTAATCTGTGCTTCAAGGCCTCCTGGGAATGTGACTGTGATGGGCACATTAGGATCATCGGCAAAGTATGCACCACTGATAGTGACCAAATCGCCGGCTTTCGCATACTCGCAAGTCATCTTGTCGATTCGTGGAGCAGGCACAGAGACATTGAAAGGATATTCTACGGTTATGCCGGATGAAGTTATAAACTTGGCAATGTTGCTCACTTCCCCAGGAATATTATTGGGGATATCGACGATGATTGTGTGGCTTGTGACCATGTTTGGATTCAATTTAGCCTTCTGGTCGTTGAACCATATCTGCTGCACATCGCCCAAATTATCACCGACAAAGCAGAGTTTGGTGCCTAATGAAGCACTAACGATAAGGGAATCTGCCTTTTCTGCATCGCACATGCGTGCATATTTGATGACGGGAGTCGCTCCTTTGTCTTTGTCAGCATCTGTCTGGCTGCAGGATGCAAGGAATCCTGAGATAGCAATCGCAGAGGCTGCAGCCAATGTATATAATGATATTGATTTCATATCAGTTAGTTTTGAATTTTATGGAAAAATCATTCTGTAGCACCACCGTAATAATCTACTGCGGCTTCTGACAGCATTGGGGACGAAGAACTTACTGCTGCCGGAATTGGAGCTACGAAAGCAGAAGCCGAAAGATTGATGGCATCATACTGACCGCCATCTGCAACATTGTCTACAATATGATAGATGTCGATATTATTTTCGTTGGATGCATCTACTGTCGGATATTTATTCCAATCAGGAAGAATCATAGCAGCGCGGTTAAGTCCAGTTTCATAGCCATCGTTAAGGAGTTGGAGAGCTGCCTCATCCCCTTCGCGATAGCGATATCGCTGAGTGTCAAACCAAGTTTGGCTTTCAAAAGCGAGTTCACGGCGACGCTCTTTGAGAAGTTCGATGAAAGATACATCGGTCTTGGGAGATACACCAGCACGTTCACGCACCATATTGAAATAGTTCAATGCAGATGCGTCAGTAGTGGAGGAAGCAGTTCCCATCTTTGCCTCAACGTAGGTCAGATATACATCTGCAAGGCGCATTAGGTAGATATTGTTAGCTGCGTCTTGGTTGATGCCTACGTTGCCGTTGCAGTCTGCTCCCTTTCCGATGATATATTTTTTGATATGGGCAAGCATCTCATTTCTGTCTTCTAGCACCTCCCCGGAATCATCACGGCTTACATACTGGTAGGTATATCCTCCTCCCGCACGGTTGAGCATTGGATAGTAGTCTCCATTTGTCATGTAAGTCCACATTCTGCGTTGGTCGTTGCGCTCATACATCTGCTGAAGTGAGAGTGTCGGGCCCTTGCCTGCTCCCCAAGTCTGGTCGGCGATCACGCTTGAACGGCTCCAAGCGACATTTCTTGCATTTCCATAAGAATAACCAAGCACGCCGCATTGGATTGCGAGTATTGATTCAGGGCCGTTGTTGCTTTCCACATCGAAAAGAGTGGAGAAGTCAATCTGAGTAAGAGGGGTTGAGTTCTCGATGACGTAGAGTGCATCTTCAGCAGCCTTGGCATAGAGAGCGTCACGGTCGTAGCCGTAGTCTTTATGGGCTGCCATTGTCACTGCGAGTTTAGCTCTCAAAGCGCGCGCCTTTTTCTTGTCGAGACGGAATGCATCGGCATCTGACTCCGGAAGAAGTTCGACTGCGGCATCAAGATCTTCCATTGCGAAGCGGTATACGCTTGCTTGAGTGTTGCGTGGCACGTCGAGAGTGCCGGAAGAAATCAACTCTGTGTTATTTTCAATTACAGGAACGTCATGCCATACTTCTGCAAGCATATAATGGCAATATCCTCTCATTGCTCTTGCCTCTCCGACTGCATGATCTATGTCACTTTTGGTGATTGACCCTCCGCATACTGGCACTATATCATGAATGATGCTGTTTGACTCCAGAATCACGTTGTATAGACCTTTCCATCCCTCATTAAGATATGGGTTTACTGAGGTATACGTGCCAAAATACCACTGACCTTCGTCAGAATAGGTGTAATATATATCCCCGTTGATCATATCGAGTTTCCACTGGAAATTCATATGAAAATTGCTCCAGGTCTTAGAGGCATATAGTGCGAGAGTTGTGGAGCGTAGTGCTTCAGGAGATGTATAATATGTTTCCAACACCGGCTTATCGACCGGGTCGACGGTGAGGAAATCATTGCACGAAGTCAGCGCGCTTCCGACCATCAAAGCTAAGAGTGAAGTCTTTATGAATGTTTTCATTTTATTCGAGTTTGAAAGTTAGAAAGAGAGGTTAATGCCCAAAGTATAAGTGCGTGGGGTCGGATAGCGGCCACGGTCTATGTTCTGAAGGAGTGAACTCTGATTGTATGCTCCGATTTCAGGGTCATAACCACTGTACTTAGTGAATGTATAGACATTCTGCACATTGAAGTAAATGCGCGCACTTTGCATGTAGATTTTCTTCAGCCATTTTTCGGGAAGATTGTATGTGAGCGAAATGTTCTGGATTCGGAGATAACTTCCATCTTCAATCCAGCGGTCGCTCATTCTCTGGTTGCCATTTGAATCAAGGTTTGAGAAGCGAGGTAGGCCGTTGTGTCCCTCAGCAAGCTGAAGGTTTGAGATATCATCACCTCCATTAGGGTCAATCTTTATAGCCTGGGCTCTATCAAGAACCGAAACTGCCTGATTGTCCCAGATTGATGATAGGCCCTCGATGCGATAGCGCGACCAGTTGAGGACATCTCCACCTACTTGACCCGTAAGACCTACGTTAAGTTCAAAGTTCTTCCATGAGAAAGTGTTGGTAAAGCCGAAAGTCAGATCCGGGTTTGGGTCGCCGATTACAGTCTGGTCGGCATCGTCAATCACTCCGTCGCCATTTCTGTCTACATATTTTATGTCGCCTATCCAAGCACCTGAAACTTTGTCGATCTTGTTGGCATATGGCTCGGATCCGCCTGTTTGGGTGGCATGCCCTATTATGTCAGCTTCATCTTTGAATAGACCGTCGGTCTGATATCCGTAGAATACACCCATTGGATGACCAACTGCAAACATTGTGACAGTCTGGAATGGAGCATACCAGTCTACGTTGCCATATATACGCTGAGAATCGTCGTTAAGAGCCACAATCATATTCTTGTTGTGGGAAAGTGAGAGTGCGCTGGTCCAGTTGAAGTTTCTTGTGGCTACTGGATGAGCATTGATCTGGACATCAATACCGGTGTTGCGTGTCTTGCCGATGTTAGCATATGGAGTATTGATTTCTCCCCATGAGTTAGATCCGATATGAGACGGGACGAACGTCTGCATTAGAAGGTCTTGTGTCTCCTTGCGGTAAGCGTCGACAGTAATTTCAAGTCGATTGCTGAAGGCTGCGAAATCAAGACCAATGTTGTATTGCTCTGACGCTTCCCACTTCAAGTCAGGATTCGAGAGATTGCTGGGGATATAGGCGGATCCTGCTGGGGTAAGGATGGTCTGAAGTGTGGATCCATACAGATAGGTGTTGATATTTGAATTGCCCACCTTGCCATAACCTAAGCGGATTTTGAGATTGCTAAGCCATGTCACATCTTGAAGAAATTTCTCTTGAGACAGTCGCCAAGCGACAGCAACAGATGGGAATGTACCCCATTTGTTCTTTGGTCCGAACTTGCTTGATCCGTCGCGACGCACAGTTGCAGTCAGGAGATATCTGCTGTCGAATGCGTAGTTGACACGCGCGAAATATGATGCTGTGGTGGCTGCGTCTTCCCAACCGTTGTTGGAGACGAAATCACCGTCTGCTCCCATTATGTATATATTGTCGCTTGTGAAATTGTTTTTAATGATTTGAGTTCCATTCCAACTTGATTTTGAAGCCTCAAAACCAATCATGGCAGTTACATCATGTTTGTCAAGGAAGGTCTGGTTGTAGGTCAGATAATCTTTCTGCATCCAGTAGAAATTATGGTCTTCGCGCTGCATCATCTGGTTGATGTCGTTGGAGACGAGACCGAACTGATAGCGTGGAATGAAAGATTTATTCTGGTTTTGAGAAGCGTCGAAAGCATATTCCGCACGGAATGTGAAATGCTTCAGGAAGTCGATGTTTAAGTAGAAGTTGCCATTCACTTTCTGGCGAAGCAACTTGTTATTGGTCATAAGTGCAAGAGCCACGGGATTCCAAGTAGAAGCTCCGTTTACAGTGTTAGGTCCGGCCCAATTTCCTTCAAAGTCTCGTACAGGCACAGAAGGCATCATTGTCATTGCTTGCATGATTACGCCGTCGGAACCATCATTTCGGGTAATTGTCTCATCAGTGCGTGTATAAGCGAGCATGCCACCTATTTTAAGCCATTTGGTGAAATTGTTGTCGATACTGAATCGCGAATTGAATCGGTTGAAGTCAGAACCGATAATGATACCGTTCTGTTCCATCCAACCGCCACTCATCGCATAGACAGTCTTTTCATTACCTCCTGTCACACTCACCTGATGGCTTGTCATGAAAGCGGTGCGGAAGATTTCGTCTTGCCAGTCAGTGCCGGCCCCGAGGAGTGAAAGGTCGCTATATGTAGAATCGAAGTTGTTTCCTACGAGAATCCCTTCATCGCGAAGTTGTTGCTGGTATTCTCCATACTGACGGAGATCCATCATGTCAAGTTTCTTAGCTACTTGCTGCCAAGCCACATAGCCGTCATAGGTGATGTTGGTGTGGCCGGCAGAGCCTCTGCGTGTTGTAACAAGTACTACGCCGTTTGCGCCCGCTGCTCCATAGATGGCACATGCAGATGCATCTTTAAGCACGTCGATACTGACAATATCGGAAGGAGCAATGGATGCAAGGGGATTTACCTTTGTCTGGCCGTTGGTGCCACCCATCCAGTCAAAACCTCCAATGTCGTTTGTGCCGCTCATTGGAACTCCGTCAATCACATACAGAGGTTCGTTAGATGAGTTGAGTGAACTTGCACCGCGGATGCGAACAGAAGTTGCACCGCCGGGGGCTCCTGAGTTCTGTGTTACTTGGACCCCCGCCACCTTGCCTTGGAGCATCTGGTCAGCGTTGGTCACGATTGATTGTTTCATTTGAGCCTCGGTAATTGAGCCTACAGCTCCGGTGATGTCAGACTTTCTTTGAGTTCCATATCCTACTACGACTACTTCATCGAGCAAGTCGGAATTTTCCTTCATGGTGATCTTCACATCAGTCTCTCCCTTAAGTGGGTAAGACTTATTCTCCATTCCTACATAAGAGAACAGAAGGGTCGCATTTGGGTTTGTCACTGAGATGGTGAACTTTCCATCAATGTCGGTTGCAGTGCCGTTGGAAGGTTTCCCTTTTTCCTGCACTGTCACTCCAATCAGAGGATCGCCGGATTCATCTACGACTAATCCTTTCACCGGGATTTGCGCTGCTGCTGAAAGCGAGAAGCTCATCACGAAAGCTATCAACAAGCCCCTGAGGTGTAATTTGACATGTTTCATAGGTCATTAGGTTGTTATTATTGAATATTTGTTTTTCAGGTTAGTGTATCAGTTTAATGAATATAATACTGAATAATATTGATGTTGCAAAATTAATACATAAAACTCCAACATTATGATACTATTTTATCATAATATTGGTAGTTCTATAAATAAGATAAAATATTTCAGAGGGTTGCCTTCTTGATTATGGCTATTGTCGTCGAGTCGGAAGCGAATACTGAGTTGAGCCCTTGGGCCTCTTGTGCCGGGTCGCCGGTATAGTCATCTCCTGCTTGCCAAACTTTATGATTAGGGTTAGCTAATCCTCCCCATCCCCAGAAGTTTGCACCTTTTATCTTGCCTCCACCTTTTATTTCAGAGAAGACATGATTGTAGTATGTGTCGCGTCCGGTCACTGGTGAGCCTTGTGCGTAGGCCATACCGTCACGTGGATAGCCAAATTCTTCAAGCACGATTGGCTTGGAAGAGCCGCCGTTGTCCTGTAAAGCATTTCCGAGAGCTTCATAGTGGGCATTGATATAGTCGGTAGTATTGCGGCATGCGACTGTAACACTGTCTGTGACAGTCTCTCCGTTCACCCAATTCCAATTATAGGGCCAGATATGAATAGTTGCATAGTCCACTTCAGGATAAGAATGTATTCTTGTCCAAAGTTCCATGTCGTTTTCGCAACCCCATGAGCCTTCACTTCCTGTAGAGACAAGATGGTTGGGATCGATTTCTTTAATCAATGAAGCAGTCTCTCCAATCCATTTGGCAAAACTCTCTTTATTGTCAGATGAAAAGCAACGTGGTTCGTTGGCTATCTGCCAAGACATAATTGCAGGTGATTCGGAATATGGTTTGCCAGTGATGCTGTTAGTGCGACCTACTATATTTCTTACGTGATTGGCTGCCAGCTTTTGTGCTGAGTCATTCACAGAGAATTTAGAGGCATATTCCATATATGCAGGATAGCCTTCTGTAGCAGGATTGACGGCTTTCCCGTCGCCTGCCCATTCAAGATAGGTGGAGAACCCTCCACTCCATTCCCAAGCATTGTTCAGATATAGCACAGCCTTCATGTTGCGCTTTTCAAGTTCTGCCAGCAGATAATCTAATCCTTGTAGAATAGTGTCGTTGTATATACCCGGACTTTTTTGTAGAGTGGGTGAAATGTGAGATGCAAGTCCTTCCTCTCCATCGCCGCCCACAAGAATGCGTAGATTGTCTATACCGATGCTTTGTAGAGTGTCAAGTTCCCTGGCAAGGCGTTCACGATCGCCCCCTTGTCCTTCTGATGCAAGAATGGCTCCATACCAGAAATTGGTGCCTACATATCTGTATATGGAGTCGCCGATGTAGAATTCCCCATCCTTAACAGTCACAAACTGATTATTTTCGTCAGTTGCATCCGCTTTTTTACTTCCGCTGCAAGCCGATCCAAGTATTGCAGCCCCCATTATGATCGCTCCTAAATATTTTTTATAATTCATAATTTTATTTTTTATTTTGTGCAATTGGTCCAATTAGTCCAATTAGTCTTATTAGTCCAATTAGTCTTATTAGTCCAATTAGTATAATTTGAGTGTCGATTACCAATTGTCGGTACGGAAAGGAATCAAGGGAAGCCCATACATGTCCTTGAGCTGTCCGATTGCAAAATTCTTGAAGCAATAGCGCACAGCCTTTATATCTTTCACCTTGTCGCTTGATACAGTCACAGTAAAAGGCCAGTTCCAGTCTTCTACAGCCTTGGCAGGATAGAACACTTGGTCTTCCCCTGCCACTTCAAACCCGGGAAGGTCTGTATTCGGATTAAGGCCACCTACAGCATTGTTGAAAGTCAGCACAGCAGTGTCTCCTTTTAGTTCTACTGATTTATAGGATGGATATATGTGTGGAAGCCCTTCGATTCCATATGTGCGTGCTCCTGCCATGAATGCAAGACGCTCTCCGATCTCTTTCTTCTTGCGTGCATGGATATCAGGCACTTCGAAGGGGTATACAAGGTCGGCGGTGCATACAATGCCGCTATTGGGGAGAATCTCTGCTGCATAATGCTGGCATTCACGGAATTTAGCAGCATTGTCAGCCTCCGGATTATCATAGTTCCATCCCGGAAGTTCTACGAAATAGAATGGAAGTTCCCCCTGCCCCCATTCATCGCGCCAAATCTCAACCATATCTTTTTGATGCTGAGGATATTCATCTTCTCTTCCTACATTAGATTCCCCTTGATTCCAGAGAAACCCTTTTACTGTATAGCCCTCCACTGGTTTCAGCATAGCGTTATACATCACCCCGATGCGTTCCCAATTGCCCATTTCTTTATTCTTTTCCTCTGCATCCATATCCCATCCTTGATAGGTGTCGAGTTTCCATTTTGGTATCCATCCTTCTACCTTCGAGCCCCCGTAGGCACAGTTGATGATTCCCACTGGAACATTCAGCAGGTCGGTCAGCGACTGGGCGAAAAAATATGCAAGGGCAGAGAATTCGGCTGCGTTTTTCGGATTGGAGACATTCCATTTCCCTTCTACTTTCTCCTGTGGCGTATATGCCTCTCGCTTAGGGATATTCGCCATTCTTATTCCTGGATATTTCCCTGAGTAAGCAATTGCTTGGGCTGCTCCCTCGATGGGTTGGATTCCGTAGCCCCGTAGAGGCATCTCCATGTTTGACTGTCCGGAGCAGAACCAGACTTCGCCTATCAGTACATTGTCGATTGATACCTTGCCGTCAGGGTCTTTAAATTCTATTGAAAATGGAATGAATGATGCTGCAGGCGTGGAGACCGTGAGTTCCCATCTACCTGTCTTTTTATCTGATTTTGTGGAATATGTTTTGTCGTCCCATGATGGTGTCACGTCGACAGTTGATCCCGGTTTACTCCATCCCCAGAGTTTTGCATCTGAGTTTTGTTGAAGCACAGCATTGTCGCTGATAATATCGGGAAGTTCAATCTTTGCTGATATGCTTAGAGCCGCAATGGCAAAAATAGGGGTCAATAAGCATTTTCTGACGGTTGAGTTCATGATGATATTGGGTTATATATTTACTGATGCAAAATTATTAAAAAATTCAATCCAAAAATGATACTATTTTATCCCATACTTATATATCAAATTTTTCGTATATAATTTTATCAAGCCAAATCCCTCAACATGGAAAGCCCGGAGGGCTATAAATCTTGTTAACCCCCGGTGAAACCGGGGGCGTGAGAGCCCACCCTCTACTCCCACCCCGGAGGGGTGGCACATTATCATATAAGTTTCTTATGATGCTGATAGATATCACGGAATACTTTCGGCGACTGTCCTTTTTTCTTCTTGAAAATCCGATTGAAGTTAGATATATTGTTAAAGCCACAATCATAGCATATCTCAGCAATTGATGTAGTGGAATCTACGAGCATACGTGATGCATGTCCCAGCCGCACATCAATGATATAATCTGAAATGGATTTCCCGGTGCGTAGTTTGAAGAATCTGCTGAAAGCTGTCGGAGTCATTCCTACGAGCGATGCAAGATCGGCAAGGCGGATTTCCGCCTTATAGTTTTCGGAAATGTAATCCTGTACTTTCTGCACTCTTCGGCTGTCACAAGCAGGAGCCACAGAGGCAAATGTGGAAGAGGCGAGTGGGCGATAGTCGCCAAGTTCTGCTACTGCATTGAGCAACCCCATAAATTCAAGTAGACCTGCAAATCCCGAGTCGGTAGTACTCAATTTTTCAAGTCGTGAATGGACTTTAAGAATAGTCGTGAGTGGGAATACAATGCCATTGGCACTTTCGTCAAGTAGATTGCGAATCCCTGCCATCTGATTCTTGCCCAAAAAGGTAGCTCCAAATAGGTCTTCAGAAAATTGTATTGTTATTTCTCGGATGGCTGAATTCTTGCATTCATGTTGCTCCCATCCATGTTCTATTCCATGGCCTACAAGCACAAGGTCAAAATCACCGACTGTCTCCATCGAGTCGCCTACCACACGTCGGGCTCCATTGCAGTTCGATAGAAAGTTTAGTTCAAATTCTCGATGTCTATGCACTGGAAAAGTGAACTGATCCTTAAATCTATCCACAAGGTAGAAGCAATCTTTCTTAGAAAGAGGCGTTATTTCGGTGATAATCTTGTCATCCATATCAATTCTATTATGACGACAAATTTAGCATATTTATTTCAAAATGCCAAAAATATATTCATTTTTTACAAAATTATCCTTTCGGAGATAAGATTACGAGAGGAACGAGCATCTCCTGAAGCGAGATGCCTCCGTGCTGGAATGTGCCTGTGTAGTATTGCACATAGTAGTTGTAGTTGTTGGGGTAGGAGAAGAAATCTTCGTTGGTCGCAAAAATGTAGGTGCTCGAAAGGTTGGGGGAGGGGAGCCCATACTTTTTGGGATCTTTTATTTCATATACTTGTTTCGGATTGTAATTCAGATTTTTGCCAACTTTATATCGAAGATTGGTATTAGTGTTGCGGTCTCCAATCACCTTGATGGGATTATCTACGCGAATGGTGCCATGATCAGTAGTCAACACTACTTTATATCCAAGGTCAGCAATTCTACGGAACATCTCGGATGCCGAACTGTGTTTGAACCATGATTCAGTCAGTGAGCGATATGCCGCATCGCTGTTTGCAAGTTCTCGTATCATCTTTGATTCCGTACGGGCATGGCTGAGCATGTCGATGAAATTCATCACAATCACATTGAGCGGAACATCCTTTATGGAATTAAGTTTCGTGAGAAACTTTTCACATGCCTGTGAGTCGTTAAGCTTGGTATATGTGAATTTATCTTTTCTCCTATAGCGCTCCAGCATAGTCGCAATAAGTTCCTCTTCATGATTGTTAAGACCCTCATCTTCCTCTACCCATAAGTCAGGAAACATTTCCTTAATCTTCAATGGCATAAGACCTGAAAAAATGGCATTCCGGGCATACTGAGTGGATGTGGGCAGGATAGTGGTGTAAAGATCCTCGCTCACGTTGAAGAATTCTGATAGAAGAGGTTGTACACAGCGCCACTGATCAAGGCGGAAATTGTCGATAAGTACGAAACATACTTTCTCTCCCGCATCAAGCATGGGAAAAATCTTCCTGCTGAATATGTCAGGGCTCATCAGATGGTTACGTTCCGATGTGATCCAAGATTCATAATTCCTCTTCACAAATTTTGCGAAATTGGAATTTGCATCCCTTTTCTGCATAAGAAGCATCTCGTCCATATTGCTTTCCGAATCAGAAAGTTTCATCTCCCAGTATACGAGTTGTCGATAGCAATCCATCCAGTCTGATAGAGATGACGCGGAGTTTATATCAGAAGATATTTTCTGAAATTCATGCATATAGCCCGACGACGTCTGCTCCGCTATGATTTTGGCACTGTGCAGATTTTTCTTGATTGAGAGGAGTATCTGCATCGGGTTGACTGGCTTGATAAGATAGTCTGTAATCTTATTTCCAATGGCTTGGTTCATAATGTTTTCCTCTTCCGATTTGGTAATCATGATGACAGGGACATCTGGATGCGACTGATTGATACGCTGTAGAGTCTCCAGCCCGGAAAGTCCGGGCATATTCTCATCGAGCAAGACGAGGGAAATGTTATCAGTATCGAGTGTGTCAAGTGCATCCTGACCATTACTTACGGTCACAATGTCATAGCCTTTTGTCTTGAGAAACATTATATGGGGCTTGAGAAGATCTATCTCATCGTCGGCCCAGAGTATTTTTGCCATATTATTCAGTCTTCAGGGTTCAGGTTTTCGGGTATTTCAGATTCTTCTGAGGATTCAGATTCTTCTGAGTTATCAGAATTTTCAAATATTTCTGATTCCTCCGATTCCTTAGAGGGATCAGAGTTCTCTATTGTCTCTGAACTCTCAGAGTTCCCTGAAATCTCAGATTCTTCTGATTCTTCTTCTAAGTCTGCTCCTTCCAGCGCAGTCTCCTCGG
>CAZCZX010000002.1:0-15911 GCA_964503095.1 uncultured Sangeribacter sp. | reverse complement strand
TCAGATTCTTCTGATTCTTCTTCTAAGTCTGCTCCTTCCAGCGCAGTCTCCTCGGCTTCTTCTATCATTGCATTTTCTTCAAATCGGAAGTATTCTTCAAAAGAACGCCCTTCTTTGAGGAGAAGTTCAAAGTTATATTTCGAAATCATGATTGGTCGAACACCTTCCGGAAGTTGGAAGTCGCGGTTCACCATTACTTTGCGATAGTTCTCCAACTCTCGGAGATTGCTGAATCCCTTGATCACAAGAATGCCGACATTGTCAAAACTCATCGGCTCGAGATCAAAGTCTTTCACCACGAAATTTGAGAAGTTGAACCTTGCTACGTCATAAAGAAGTAAGTTGCCGTTGATCTCATCTCTTGGATAAGCAAGCACAAGATATTGAGGACTGTTCGGGTCACGCTCGAAATTTGCGGGCTGTCCATCAGAAGCAGGAGCATCTGTAGAGTTAGAAAGCCTGATGTCCCATATCATTCCCCTTGTATTTGAAGATCCGGAATTTGGTACTCTTCCTTCATTCAGGCCCTTGAGCATTGCGCCTGCAACATCTGTCATGTCAGTGTCCGGCCATTTTTTGAGCAATTCTGTGAGCCGTTCCTTAAACATATCGTAGTCTCCTTCCGTAAGATACGAAAGGGCGTCGATGAATACAAATTTGGGCATTATGGCAGAAAGTGGATATTCCGCTTCCATCTTTTGTGTGATAGCATGCACTTCTGCGTTGCGGTCGGCGAGATAATCCGTGTATGCATCTATGTAAAGCTGCTGCTCCACTTCGTGCATCTGCTTCAGACGCTCAAAATAGTTAGGGTCAGTCATCGCTTTCCCATATGCGCTTTCCGGGAATTCAGAAATGATCATAGATCTCCATATTTCCATGCCCTCTGCATCATTGCGTCTGGCTGCCATGAGATACATATTATAATATATGTCAAGACGGTAGACGTTGTCGGGATAATCTTTCAACAAAGTCTCAAATTCGGTTCGGGCTGCCGGGAAATCTTCCAGTTTGTCTTTCAAAATTAGACCCATATTGTAGAGTCCTTCCTGAATCACATCGCCGGCAGTTGCCTTTTCTTCATCGGTAAGTGGAAGTTGGGCAATATAGTATTCCGGATAATGAGGGTCAGAAGCATGGTCTGGTTCTCCATTCTTGCCTCCATCCTTTGGCTCTCCATCGGTGGAGTTTTCTGCTGAAGATTCAGTTCCTTCTTCATCTTCAACTTCTTCATCATTAGATTCTTCATCAAATGAGAAAGATGTTTTATTTCGTCGGCGCCAGTCATCTTCAAGTTTTCGTGCTCCCCACCGTCGTTGGAATTCTGTCTTTCCTGCTGATTTGGTGGTATTATTGTAGAAATACCAAGATTTGTCGGTATTAAACTGCATCCCGGTGTTCCCTCCTTGCTGGTCGATAGGGGAATTACCCTGTGGGCGATTAGCCATGGCTTCCTCCCTGGCAGCAGCCTCAGCCTCTTCTTTTTCTTTCTGTTTTAGAGCCTTCACTTGCTCTTCTGCCCACTCCATACGCTTCTCTTCAGGAAGGTCTGCAATAGTGAGCAGAGAGTCTTGGAGTTCGACATTTCCTGCATATACGGCAAGCTGATCGAGCACATCAGATCGCAATGCTATCTGCTTATATCCAGGATAAGACTTCGGCAATTGAGGCACGGCTTCCGAATAACAGGGCTGGGCCTTTGTATAGTCTCTTTCATCGAAATATATTGCTCCGAGGGCAAGATTTGCCAAGGCTTTGTCTACTCCGTTTCGAGTAGATTTTTCAACTGCTATTCGATAGTTAGCCTTGGCATTTGCTGTGTCTTTTCTCGACAGGTAAAGATTTCCTATTGCATAATATATTTGGTCAAGATATTCATTGTTGCGCTGATACCTTGTCATGGATTTAAGGGATGCCACTTCTTTTCGTATGTCTGCACCTCTGAACACTTCGCTCTGCTTTATTCGGGCATTGAATTTCAGACGATAGGGTGTAGATGCGCCGGCCCCTGCTTTTTTGAATGCTTCATATGCCTCATTGTCTTTCCCTTCTTGGCGGCACGCCTGTCCTAAGAGGAAATAAAGTCGGTTTTTTTGAACACCCTTACTGCTTGCTGCGGCGTCCTGAAGGAATGGGATTGCTTTGGCATATTGTCCCGACTTAATTAGATAGGAAGCCTCTACGAGATTGTAGAGGTCGCGAAGTCGTTTAGTGGTCAAGTCTTTCTCCTTGATTTTGACAAGAATATTCTCCGCTTCATATGTCCAATCAAGTGCGGCATAACTTCTTGCTTGCCACAGAAGAGCCTCTGTCACAACTTCTGGCATCCAGAGGAAATGGCGGGAAATGTACATGAATGTTGCGGCAGCCCCCATAAAGTCGCCATTGAAATACTGACCTTTGCCAAGCATCAGCCATGCATTGTGGAGAAAAGGGTTGAATTCTTCGCGTGCTCGAAATTCCTTTTCCTTGGCTGACCCTGTCTTCTTTGGTGGCTTCTTCTTGATGGAATGAAGTTGGATTGCCTTTTGCATCTTCTCTATAGTGCGCTTAAAATCCCCTTTAGGCTTCGGCATCGTCTCATCGGCACGTGCATCAGCAGGGTGAGTCAGAAGCATCCTCGTGAAGTCGTCTTCATATCCATCTTCCATGGTCTTGAGTGTCTCTTTATAATGCTCATTGCCATTGAAGTATACGTTATAGCGCGTAGTGAATGCCTGCCAATTGCGCGAAATGGCAGTGTTCTTCTTTGTCCCACACCCAGCCAGGATCATTACGATGGCTGCAAGAAGACCAAATCCTATATATTTATATCTACTAATCAAAGATTTATTACATGTTTATCGGTTATCCCTCTGCTTTTGCTGCAGAAGGTGGAAGTTTGCAGATATATTCAGCTGCAATTTTAGAGGCATCAGTGGTGCCGAGACGCTTTTTCATATTCCGATAGCCAGACAGTTGCCAGTCTCGTTGAGGCGATGCTTGAAGAAGAGGACCTAATTCTCGGGCTATCCTATCTGACGTACAGTTGTGAAGGAGTAGTTCCTGAACTATGTTATTGCCAACGATGAGATTGGGTAGAGACACATATTTAACCTTCAGAATTTTTTTCATAATCTGATACGCCATCTTAGAGCCGTTTGACCTGTAACACACCACTTGCGGAGTCCCTATGACAGCCGTCTCAAGGGTGGCAGTTCCCGAAGTGACTAATGCTGCCGCAGAGTATTTGAGAAGTGTATGTGTTGCTCCAAATGCAAGGTTAAGGCCTGCATCCTGTGCTATGGATCGATAAAACTTTTCAGGCACGGATGGTGCGGCGGCTATAATATACTGATAGTCTGGAAATCTCTTTGCTGCGTCTATCATTAGTGGCAAATTATTTCGAATCTCCCCTTTCCTTGAGCCTGGTAAGATTGCTATTATCGGACGCTGGTCGGTGATGCCTTGGCGTTCGAGAAAATGCTTCTTGGGTGGAATATGACCAAGAGATTGCTCCACTTCCTTAACTGTTGGATTTCCTACATATTTGACATCCATACCATGTTTTTTGAAGTAGCCGGGTTCGAATGGAAGGATGCTATATAGGTTGGTGATATATTTCTTGAGCTTAGGAATCCTCCATTCTTTCCATGCCCATACTTTGGGAGCTATCATCCAATCTACACGTATGCCGATTTTATATGCATAAGCGGCAAGCTTTAGATTGAACGAAGGATAATCCACAAGAATAAGCACATCGGGATGATATTCTTTAAGTATTTTCTTTGCTCTCCGCAAATTAGACAATACTGTGGGAAGCGCACGAATCACTTCCGAGAATCCCATCACATTCATCTTCTCGATGTGAATCTCAGGTTCCCGACCGGCTACTCGAGCCATAAGGTCGCCGCCCAAAAAACGGAAATCGGCTTCCTTGTCGGCTATCTTGATTTCTTCCATAAGGCGAGATGCGTGCAGATCTCCGGATGCTTCTCCCGCCACTAACATATACTTCATATAATAAATACGTTAGGAAAGACGTTTTTCGTATATGAAAACAATGCGAACAATCTTTTTTTTCTGCATATCTTTATTAGTGGCATCTTTCACGGGGGGATGTATATCCGATGATTTCACCAACTCTCCTTCCGATCTGCTGACTTTTTCAGCAGATACTCTGAGATTTGATACCGTCTTCACTGATCTCGGAACTCCAACGGCTCGCCTCAAAGTCTATAATAGAGCTTCAAAGGCAGTTAACATTTCAAGTATTCAGATGCGCAACGATGATGGAGTATTCTCAATGAATGTGGATGGCGTGTCCGGAAAATCTTTTCAAAATGTTGAGATTCGCGCGAATGACTCAATATTCGTATTTGTTGAGTGCTTCATTGATGCCAATGGCGATGTGAAGCCTTTCAAGGTGGAAGGTTGCATGGATTTTGTCACAAACGGAGTGACTCAGACTGTGACTCTGGAAGCTTATGGCCAGAATGTAAGGCGACTCAGAAATGTCACTGTTCAAGAAAATATGACATTGACTGCTGATGTGCCATATATAGTGTTTGACACTTTGCGTGTTGCATCCGGTGCTACATTAAGTATTGAGCCCGGTGCCCGTATCCTTTTCCATGACGGAGGTATGCTTCAAGTGGATGGGCGCCTGCATGCAGTAGGAGAAGTGGGGAAGATGATAAGCATGCGGGGTGATCGCCTCGATAACGTGCTGCCAGACACCGGCTATGAAATTCTTTCCGGCCAGTGGCAAGGTGTGAGATTCAGTGCTGAATCTTTCGACAATCGCATGGAATTTGTAGAAATGCAATCCACTGTGCATGGAGTGGTAGTTGACAGCTGTGGCATCACAGATCGTAATAAACTTACTCTTGTGAATTCGTGGCTACACAATTCCCGGGGCAATGTGCTTAGGTCGGTTCATGCAAAAGTGGATGCCTACGGATGCTGTTTTTCTGATGCAGGCGAGGCTACGGTCTATCTTAGAGGCGGTGTGCATGACTTCGTGCAATGCACAATGGCAAACTATTATCTCTTTGCCATATCCCCAGAATCCATATTGACGCTCTCTCATATCTCAAGAGAAGACAGTTCCGGAGTGGCAAATCCATTGATGCAAGCTCAATTTGACAACTGTATAATATATGGAATCACTTCTCCAATTACTCCTGGAGATCTAAAAGATACAAATATCTATCTTCGCAATGTTCTATTGGGAGTGGAAGGGTCAGACGATGACCATTTCATATCTTGTATCTGGGATGAGGATCCAATGTTTGAGACTGTGCGTGATAAATACTATTTCAATTATATGCTGAAGGAAGATTCTCCGGTGCTTCATTCCGGTAATCCGGAGTTTGTGTCAGATATATGCCTGACGGATATGAATGGAGTCAATCGTCTTGAATCGGGAAATCCGGCATTAGGTGCCTATGCCCGCTGAGCATAATAATCAATATTCGGAAAAGAATTTGGGTCGTATTAGAATGCCGATTCGCAAGCGGTTGTGAAATTGCTTGTAAGCCAACATTCCTTCTCCATAACCATTGTAGTAATCAGCAAAGAAATACTGATTGGAGTCCTTATGGATTCTCCATCCGAGTTGGATATTAGTGTTCCAATTGAAATTCCATCCTTGTCTCTTCACGAAAGTAGCAGCAAGTGTGAATTTTCGGTCTTTTGAATTTAGTTGGAATCCCATTTGGAAGAGTCCCGCATATTTCAATAGATCTTGGTTGTATTTGCCGTCTACAATCGGAATCCAATATTTAGCATGCACCGATAGGCATTCCGTCACGTAGGCACTCCCGGCAAGCGACACTTTGTTCCATGATCGTGAAGCTTCTCCGTCGCGTCCGTTGCTTTCATGCTCCAATATGAGAGTAAGCTTTCCGCAGTATCGGTCTTTCACAAAGAATGGCTTAGTCCATCCAATGCCTGGATTAAAATTTAAGTCGCTCATTGGCATGGAGTCCTTAAATACTTCCCAAAACACCTTCTCGGTGAAAAAGAGATAGAGATATGTGCCCCATGGAAGCGTAGCATTTGTGAGACGCTGGGATATCGACAACTGGAATTTTACTCCCGAGTTGTCGCCTGTTGGCTTGTGAAAAGGATCTGTTCCGACTGCGAAATAATTGTCTTTGTATAGACCGAAGAACGGACCGAGGTCCATAGTTTTCCTTATGGAGTCAGTGTTCTCTTCAACCCCTGGACCAACAAGAATTTGGGCTTGTGTGCAGTTGGGGTATGTCACAATGCTGATGAAAACAGTCAGGTATAAAAAAATTATTCTGATTGATTTTCTCATATGAGAGCATTAAATATTAGAAAGTCGAATGGATATTGGTTATATGATATGTCCACCCTGCGTGCTCAGGCGCGCAGGGTGGATATTGTTTTTTTGTCATGAATCATGCAGATTCATGGCTGTTGATTACTTAAGTTCACCGTTTTCAGCAGCTTTCACCATTTCGTCAGAAGCAAGGATGTATACTTCCACGCGACGGTTCTTAGCCTGTCCTTCCTTAGTGTCGTTGCTTGCTACGTAGTCCTGCATTGGGAATCCCTTTGCTTCGATACGGTTTGCTGCAATTCCTTTGCCTTCGAGGAAAGACTTCACTGCATTTGCGCGAGCATCAGCAACGCGAGTGTTAGCTTCCATAGAGCCTGTATTGTCTGTATATCCACCAATCACTACGTCTGTGAGAGGATTCTGCTCAAGTGATTTTGCAAATTCAGTAAGTTCAGTCTGAGCTGCTGGCTGGATGTTTGATTTGCCTGTTGCGAAGAGGATACCACCTGGGAATGTCACCTTGATAGCCTGGAGACCATTTACTTCAGTCTTTGCTACCTCTGCAGATTTGAGCTGCTCTTCGAGTTTCTTCTGCTGGTTGTCCATGTGCTTGCCGATGATTGCACCTACTGCTGCGCCTACACCTGCGCCTACACCTGCACCAATAGCTGCACCTTTGCCTTTACCAAGGAGGGCACCAATGCCAGCACCAAGTGCTGCGCCACTACCGCCGCCGATTGCAGTTCCTTTACCAAGATTAGTTGTGTTGCAGCCTGTCAAGAACATAAGAACTGCAAGGAATACGCAAGATAATGCTTTGAATTTCATTGTCTTTGGGTTTTAATGATTAGTTGTTGTTATTTATAATGTGAGCTCGTTGTTTTGCCGAAAAGGAATAGTATTTTTGATAAAAAACTATACTCCTTATAATATATAACAATAAAAAACGCGAGTTGATTGTTTATATTTAAGAAATCGATGATAAATATTTTTAAAAATTATAAAAAATGAGTGAAAACGCACATTCACCACAAAGTCCCGATGGCGCAAACGAGCGCTTGAAGGAACTGTCGTCGGCTCCTATAGGAAAAATTCTATTTAAATATAGTCTGCCTGCAGTGATTGGTACTGTGGTGATGGCTTTATATAATATCATTGACTCAATCGTGATTGGTCACGCCATAGATGATCCTAATGTCGTGGCAGGCATTGCTGTGACTTTCCCTGTGCAAAACTTAGGTACAGCTTTCGGTATGCTTATCGGCGCCGGCGCTGCCACTCGTATCTCTATTGTCTTAGGGCAAAAAGATCACCATCGCGCGGCTGTCATTTTGGGCAATTCTGTTCAGCTCTCCGTCATTATTGGCGTCTTGTACACCACTGCCTTCGCCATATTCCTTGAGCCTCTGTTGCGTCTGTTTGGTGCTTCCGATGCAAGTATGCCCTATGCCAAGGAATTCCTTACTTGGGTCCTTCCCGGCATGGTGCTGATGAATATTACGTTTAGCTACAACAACGTGATGCGTGCCTCCGGCTACCCGGGAAAAGCGATGTGGACCAATATGATTGGTGCAGGACTTAACTCAATCCTTGCTCCCCTTTTCCTTTTCGGTTTCAAGATGGGTATCAAGGGTGCGGCTATCGCTACCGACATCTCCATGGTGGTCACTGCTCTTTTCGTGATGTCACATTTCTTCAAGAAGTCAAGCACTCTTCATTTTGAGAAAGGTACATTTAAGTTCAATTGGCGTGTCATAGGCTCGATTTTATACATCGGTATGTCTCCATTCTTGATTAATGTGGCGGGTAGTTGCATTAATGCAGTGGTCAACACTTCTCTGTTGAAATATGGAGGTGATGATGCTATTGCTGCTGTAGTGGTGTTCAATCGGTTTGTGACTGTCTTTGTCTTTGTTGTCATTGGTGTTTGCCAGGGTATGCAGCCTATTCTGGGTTATAACTATGGCGCCCGTAAGTACGACCGCCTTTTCCGCACCCTCAAGCTCGCTGCTCTCACTGCCGTATGTATCACTACTTTGGGCTCAATTATCGGTGCTACCAATGCGGAGATGATCGCAAAACTCTTTATGCAGGATGCTGATCAGATAAAATGTGCAGTCAATTGCTTGCATATCACTACTGTAGGTTTCTGGATGGTTGGTTTCCAGATTGTCTCTACAAATTATTTCCAGTCGCTTGGAAT
The DNA here is from genome assembly GCA_964503095.1 of uncultured Sangeribacter sp. Lineage (GTDB taxonomy): Bacteria > Bacteroidota > Bacteroidia > Bacteroidales > Muribaculaceae > Lepagella. Next base: position 7,416 of record CAZCZX010000002.1, on the reverse strand, counting down.
GGCAACCAAGTCTATTTTCTTGTCGCTTACCCGACAGGTGATTTTCATGATTCCGGCATTGTTGATCCTCCCACCTTTCTATGGGCTAAACGGCGTTTGGGCATGTTTCCCTATAGGCGACTTCCTTTCTACAATTGTAGCGGGATTCATGTTGGCTTGGCAGATCAAGCATATTAAGAAAAACGATATTTCACCCTCAAAAGCATGACAGACAGCACTTATCATAAGATTCTTGATTATTTTCGCGCTATCTCTGAAGGCACGAAATGGGAGGGGCATCTCTATGCTGTCGGTGGATGTGTAAGAGATGAGATATTAGGTGCGCCTATCCATGATGTGGATATCGCTGTCGATCTTCCTGATGGCGGTGTGAATTTCACGATGTGGCTTTTGCGGCATAAGTATCTGGTAGAGATGCCAACTCTTTTCAAGAAGTTCGGTACAGCCAAATTTCGACTTCGCAAATTCCCGGATGAGGAAATTGAAGCAGTTCAGACAAGGGCTGAAAAATATACTGATAAGACGAGCCGGTGCCCCGAGGTGGTTAGTGGCACTATCAAAGAGGATTGTTTCAGAAGAGACTTTACGGTCAATACTCTTTACAGAAACATCAAGACAGGTGAGATTCTCGACATGACTGGGCGTGGAATCCATGATATTAAAGAAGGTATCATTCGGACTCCACTTGACCCATATGAGACTTTTGATGATGACCCTGTCCGTATATTACGCTGTCTTCGTTTCGCTGCCCGTTTCGGTTGGAAAATCGATGAGGCTACCATGGAAGCTTTGAAGCACAGTGTCGATCGGCTCGCCATTGTGTCTAAAGAGCGATGGAGCGCAGAATTCCGTAAGATGCTGTTTGGGCGAAATATCAGAAAGTCGCTCGGAGTGCTGAACGATATTGGAGGCTTGAAATACATGAGTCCATTGATAAGGGAAATGTGTGATACTATTCCTGAAAACGAAGTGTATTCTCTAAGTGCGATAGGAATTGAGAATGCCGCTCGCTTGGAAGATGAAGGAATCGATGATGAGGCTCAACGATTGGCTGCGTTTTTCGGCAAACTTGGGATGATTAGAGCCGGAGTAGTGGATAAAACCGGCATCAAACGCTATCCTCGACATGAACATGTAGGAGGATATATGGCTGCCAAACTTCTCAAACATATGGGCGTCTCCAAAGAGTTGGCGGAATCAGTTAGAAAGCATATTCAAGGCAAGGGGGAAGACCGTCGCAGAGCAGAGAAAAAGCGTAAGATTGAGGCGCATCTGGATCATCAGCGTCATCAGATGGAAGAAAAGGAGGAACGAAAGAAAATACGCATGATGCTTCATAAAAAAAGGATGGAGGCACAGCGGCGGCATAAAAAACGAGAAAATTCTGCCAAAAAAGCATCGAAAAATTTGGAAGATTCAGAAAAAAGCAGTAATTTTGCATCGCTTTAGCAGGGAACCCCACGCAGCAATGCGTAAGATATTCGCTCCGAAAGGAATATGATTGATTTCCCCCAGCGTCATTCAGAATGAATATCGGTTGGTTCCGGCTTAGCCGACTCGGGGTGTAGCTCAGTCCGGTTAGAGTGTGCGTCTGGGGGGCGTGAGGTCGCAAGTTCGAATCTTGTCACCCCGACATTGAAGCCAGTTGCTTTTTAGCGATTGGCTTTTTTATTTTTTTGAAATTTCAGCAATATTCATTAATTTTGCGGTAGAATAGTAAGAACATAAACCTAAATAGCATGGAAAAAACTTGGCGTTGGTTTGGACCCAACGATAAAATCACCCTCGATATGCTCCGCCAGATCGGTGTAGAGGGTATTGTGACAGCTCTCCATCATATTCCCAACGGAGAAGTTTGGAGCGAGGAGGAAGTCAACAAAATGAAAGACTATATCGAAAGCCACGGACTGCGCTGGAGTGTAGTTGAAAGTCTTCCAGTCAGCGAATCAATCAAATATGCCGGTCCCGACCGCGACCAATTGATTGAAAACTATAAGATAAGCCTGGCAAATCTTGGCAAGGCAGGAGTGAAGACTATTTGCTACAACTTCATGCCTGTTCTTGATTGGGCACGCACCGAACTCGAATATCCAAATCCCGACGGCACTTCTAATCTCTACTTCAATCGCGCTGAATTTGCATATTTCGACATCCATATCCTAAAGCGTGAGGGTGCGGAAAAAGACTATGATGAGGAGACTCTTCGCCGCATGCGTGAAGAGGTGGCCCCGCGTATGGACGCAGAAGCCGAAAAGCGCCTCGTAGATAATATCATTGTTAAGACTCAAGGATTCGTTAATGGCAATATCTCTGAGAAAGATCTTAAGCCGGTCGAGAAATTCCGTTCTCTTCTTGATCTTTATAAGGGCATAGATGCCGACCAACTTCGTGCCAACATGGCATATTTCCTAAATGCAATTATGCCTGTATGCGACGAGTATGATATCAATATGTGTGTGCATCCCGATGATCCCCCAATGCCTATTCTTGGCTTGCCGCGTATAGTCACTTGCGATGCCGATATTCAGGCATTTCTCGATGCGGTTCCCAATCCCCATAATGGCTTGACATTCTGTGCCGGAAGCCTAAGCGCCGGAGCGCACAACGACGTCCCTGCTCTCGCTAAGAAATATGCCGATCGCACTCACTTCGTTCATGCCCGTATCTGCCAACCCCAACCTAATGGCGACTTCAAGGAATCTTCACATCTTGATCCTCGTCTAATTGACGTGGTGAGGACTTTCGAGACCTGTCGCCCCGATGTCCCGATGCGAGTTGACCACGCTCCGCTGATGCTTGGCGATGAGAAAATGGGCTACAATGCCGGCTATTCTTTCCATGGCAGAATGCTTGCCCTCGGCATGGTAGGAGGCATAATGGCTACAATCAATTCTGAAAAATAAGTACAAGACAATGAAAAAATTCACTAAAGAAGAGGCTCAGGCATGGGTAGACAGCCGCGCTTGGGCTAAAGGCCTCGATCTGAAGGCTGATGCCACTATAGATGCAGTAGAGTTTGCCGAGCAGTATGCCGCAAATCCCGAACTTTGGGACGCACTATTCGCCTGGATTAAAGACACTGATCTCAATACCGTAGCTGCTGGAAAGCACGACATCGTCCCCGGTCGTCTTTGGGTAAATATCCTCGAATACACTCCCAAGAGTGCAGAAGACACCAAGATTGAAAGCCACGAGAACTTCATCGACCTTCAATACACATTCGTAGGCGACGAACTAATGGGACTCGCAGGTCATGTAATCCCCACCGGTCCATATGATCCTGTAAAAGACAAGACCAACTACACCACCGACGAAGAAATCTCCTACGTCGCAGCCCCCAACGACACCTTCTTCCTCTACTTCCCCAAAGACATGCACCAACCCTCCGTCCGAGCCCACGAAAACCCCGGCCCAAGCCGCAAAGTAGTAGGCAAAATCGAATACGCCAAATAATATTCGGGCTTCCGCCCTCACACAATCATTTAAGAGCCCATCTCAAATTTATGAGACGGGCTCTAATTTGAGAATTAAATTTAGAGTCTTCTATTCAACATTTATGTATGAAAGTAAAGATCCAGATTTAACTCTTAAGGATAATTATAATTTTGTATTGCTTTTCTATTTGTATTGCGACTCTATGCCTGCGTGGCATTGCCGGAGGAGTTCTCGAAGTATAGGATCACTGTAGGATTGATTGGCAAGTGTTATTTCAAACATCCGCTTAATTGTATCCATATCCTGGTCTGAAATTTCATATTCATCCATGTTCCCTATTAACTTATATGCTTTTGTGGCAATCCCTATGCGAGTCTGATCATTAGCATACTTCAATCCGTTGATGCAGGCCATCATCTGCTCAAACCATGACTGTTGTGAATCTTCATCGTTTGCCTTTTTATTGGCCTTGTCCATCGCATTTATCCAGTCAAGTTGTTTCTGGCGCTCTGCTTGTTGGCGGTATTCACCGGTAGTAGCATAATTAATCACAATCTTACCCTTGATCACTCCATCTTCCTCCTTATAGTTGAATCCATAGGCATATCGATGTATTCCCTTAGGATCTTCAGATTTAGATGGCGCAAACAATTCATAGATATAATGATAATCTGTGTCATCTATCACTATGCTTCCGGATGTATCTTCCGAGTAAAGTAAAAACTGATTATCCTCTCCAGTATTTTTCCCCTTTTTTATGACATAGGCAATATTCTCATCCTTGTCAAACGCATCAAGTACGTTCTTTATAAGATTCTTCTTGTTAGCCGGGATGACGAAATCGTAGATATCATCTTGACCGGTTTTCAAATTGGTTTTCGGATCTTTCCCGTAGTAATGATAGTCTGAGATTTCGGCCTCCTTACAATTGATTATGGCATCAAAAGCCGCCTTGATGTTGGATTGTGCTGATGCGACTGTAGGCACTACGGCTGCCAAAATTGATATCAGCCCGGTTGCTATTCTTTTCATATCGTTGGTATTTTATTCGGTTATTATTCTATTCTCATCGTTCATGCCGCAGAAAAATTCTTTCATGGCGTAATATTCATCTACATATATCTCGGCATTTTGCCTGATGATAGCATCCTCTATCTCGTCTTGCTGTTGGCGCAGATATTCGTCGACGTCTATTTCCTCAGTCTCTTCATTTTTAGGAGCATGGCTTCCTTTATCTCGAGAGATTGTCATGGGTGCAGAAGTTTCTTTTGCGTTTTGCTCAGGGGATGGTGCTGGAATCACACAGGAATTTTGTTGTGTCTCTTCCTTCAGTTGCTGGGTCTTTGGCGTACTTGATTTTACATTTTCTGCCACTTGCTCCTTATATCCTTTCGTTAGTGAATAATCTATCAACTTGCCTCCTAATCCTGCGACAACTATCACTCCCAAGAATACAGCTGCAATACGCATAAAGCGTCTTGATATTGATGTTTTAGGAAGAATTCTTTGTCGGAAAAGTCGCCATTCCTGCTCCGCGTCAAACTCTTTCTGGGTGTTACATGCATCGCTGACGATGACTGAGGTCTCGTATATGTCTTTCAAGTCCTCGTTATGCAAAATCATGTCCAATTCCTTATTGGTCAAGGAAGTGGGAGCATCAAGCATCTTGGCAATCAATATGTCTTTCTGTTCTTCTGTCATGATTTGCTTGTTTTGAAGTGAACCCTTAATTTTTTCAAAGCTGCTACAATGTTTTTATTGATTGCTGCCACTGAAACTCCAAGATTGGCAGCGGCATCCTTATAACTGAGTCCTTCCGTGTAGATTTTCTCTACTACTTGCCGTTCGCGCGATGAGAGTAGCCTTTCCATTGCCATTTTTACCTCCTTATTGCGTTGCTCATAATCGAAATCTTCAGGTGGAGGCTCGAGCAAAAGATTTCGTTTCACTTTTTCGCGAATATCAAGGTTTCTTATTCTGCTCAAACTGGTATTTCTTACCGATCGAAGGATATAAGCATTTGGATTTTCGATCCTTGTGTCAGACTCCCAGAGTTTGAGAAACACCTCATGCACCACATCCCTGGCTTCATCCTCTTCATGCAGTAGGCTCATAGCCAACCTCATAGAGGCAGGAAAGCATCGTATGTAAAGAGTCTCAAACTCTGAAGTGGAATACTGCATTTTAATCTCGTTTGTTTATATGACGAGCGAACCTCCTCTTTCATTACCCAAAAAAGAAAAAAATCTCCGACAGATTAGGAATAATAAAGTAAAGGCTCCGTCGAAATGAGACGGAGCCAACTCTACAGTTGAGAAAATAAGTGTAACCTAAATTATTGAATATTGACCTTCATTGTCTTTTGACCAATTTTGACAATATAAAATCCTTTAGATGGCAATACGTAAGTAGCTTGATTTTCTATTCTGTCAAGGCCTACTACTGATAAGCCTGACACGGAATAGATTGAAATGTCTGACGGGCGTTGGGTTGCCAAGGTAAGTTCAAGTCCATTTGCCATTAGGCTTACTGTTTCTTCGTCGAAGTTTACATTTACTCCCACTCCGGCACCGAGTTTCACGGTGGCTACATTTGACAATGTTGATCTATAGGACTTTCCATACTTTGTATAGATGGCTGAGACTGTATATGCATACTTCTCACCTTTAGATGGATCAATTCCGGCAACTGGAGCAAATGTGTTGGGAGCGGTAGCGGAGCCGCTAATTAGATATCTCAATACATCATCGCCAGCTTTGAGGTCCTGAGTTATTCGGAAACTATCAATTAGGAATAAACTGTTGCCAACAGTATAGATCATCAGACGGTCTTTTAATATACCTTTTGGGATTTCAAATGTGATGTCGTGAATGCCCGTTGACTCAAACTTGGTGTAGGCTAATTCTTTTGTGCCTTGCACTGCGAATGTTTCTCCCTCTTCTCCATATACGCGTATTTCTGCCTTGTAAGTGCCATTGCTGTTTTGTAGGCAAAGAAGTGGCGTATATAGTTCTACATCTCCATATCCATTCCCTCGACATCCTAACATTCCATCTGCAATTACTACTACTGAACCATACCATCCGGCTACATCAGTCATGTCATCCAGACTCATGATTCCATATCCTCCTAATTGAGTTGGATTGTCAGGTGTGGCTGTGGATCCAGTGTCGGTGAAATGCTCTTCAAGAATTGGATGGGTGCCGTCGGCTGCCATTCCTTCTGCGCTATAGCAGTCTACAGAATAAGATGTCGCTTTTGCTACTGGATGCCAGTTAGCAGCGAAAGCATCCTCCTCAACGTCGGTGGCCTCTGCCACTACAGGGGCGCCAACTCCATTTTCCATGTCGGGTACCCCATTGATCATTATGGCTCACGGCGACTTTGGATTCATATTCGCTCCTTTACGAATTGTGAACGTCAGACTGGTAGATTTTCCCCCGTAGCACGGCAAGATGACACAATCCGTTTTGCCAGAGAAATGTAGGGCAAAAGATCGGCATAGTCTGTACGCTCGGCGATGTCTTTGGCTCTAAGAAGATAGGAATAACCTAAAACATAATTGCCACAATTGAAAATCTGTATGGAGGCTGCATTGTTGAGGGCACGGGCGATGGCTCGTAATGCCGTAGGTTCCATCTCAGGCATATATGAATTGATCACTGGTGTAAAAAGGTGGAGAGCAGAATCGGGATGATTCGCACGTAAGACAATGGTAGCTTCTTCTGCCATCTTCTCAAGTTGTTCACCTGAGGGTGTATGGGGTGTTGCCTGACGGCTAAAGTAGCTAACTAAAAGAATGGCTACTATTATAGTGGTCAGGATGCCAATGCCTACGGGAGTGATGTGATTTATCTTCATTTTGCTATTAGGATGCAAAATTTAGCAATAATTTTTGATCTTCCCAAATATTCGCAAAGCTGTTTCAGTAGAGGGTTCTTTATTCTATATTTGCGTTTTCCATAATTTATAACTAACTTT
>CAZCZX010000001.1:0-52799 GCA_964503095.1 uncultured Sangeribacter sp. | reverse complement strand
AGACAAAACGGGAGTTAAAATGAAAACGGTTTCGTAACGATTCATACGTTTAATTAATTAATTGGTTATTTATCACTGTTTTGAAGCCGACATAAACATAAGTCGCCTCAAAAACGGCACAAAATTACAAAAAAATTCTCAAACTCGCAAGATTTTCCTGATTTTTGTGTGATTTTTATGAGATTGTAGTGACTTGATAAGCAATATATGCGATATAGCAGGCCACCAGGATTGCTCCCTCAGGGCGAGTAATGGTACGCTTGCCAAATTTCCAGCAGAAAAACCAGAAAAGCAGTGCGGATACCATCATCACAAGAAGGTCGAAGTGTGATACACCTCCAAATGGTAGCGGAGAGATTGTAGCCGTAGTGCCGAGCACGAAGAAGATATTGAATATATTACTCCCGATTACATTTCCTACTGCAATTCCGGAATTCCCTTTGATTGCGGCCGCCACAGAAGCTGCCAATTCGGGAAGTGATGTTCCGGCGGCGACAATCGTAAGGCCTACTACAGCCTCACTCATTCCAAGAGAAAGAGCTACACCGGAAGCACCGTCTACAAATCTGTCGCCACCATACACAAGTCCACCTAAGCCAGCAACAATCTTTATTATCGCTCGCCACACGGGCATTTCCGGTTTTTCGGCCGCCTTCAAAGCTGCGGGGTCATTGGCAGAGTCCGGTGCATGTTTCGCTTGGGCGAACGTATAGCGCAGAAAAATAATGAAGAAGAGCAAAAGGAGGATGCCTGAAGTGCGAGACACCAACCTCTCTCCTCCTCCATCCAAAACGTCATCAAATCCGATGGCGAGAAGAGCCAGGGAAGAGATAATCACCAAGCCAATTTCATTGACCATGACTGAAGCTTGCACCTTGATAGGCCTAACTACAGCTACAACTCCAATGATGACCAGGATATTGAAGATGTTGCTTCCCACTACATTGCCGACTGCCATCGGAGCATTTCCTTGCAAGGCTGAGACAATGCTGATGGAAAGTTCCGGTGTAGATGTGCCGAATGCCACCACTGTAAGGCCCACGACAAGATCGCTGATACCAAATCTGCGCGCCACCGAAGCGGCTCCGTCAGTCAGCCAATTGGCCGCAAAAATAATCAATGCCACTCCAAAAAGCAGCCAAAATACATTTAACATCTTTATAACTGATTAATCCTTATTAATTCGACTTCTTTGACTAATATATAATTATATAATCTAATATTTCAAATGTATAATATCACAATGGATATTATAATCTGCTGCAAAACTAATAAAATTCAGAATATCCTCCAAAAAATACTTCATAAAAAGGCGTATTTATTATGATGTATCAGTAGGATAACAGATAATTTAGACATAAAAGGGCTCTGAGTGAAAAGTTATAGAAATGCATATATGAAAAACCAAATTTGCAAAGATTGAAGTTTTTTATTAATTTTGCCTTATAAACAGCAAAACAACTTTGAACAATTTGAACAATATATGAAATTAGCCGAAAAAAAGTCGCCGAATATAGCTAAAAAAGTCAATCTGCATAATAATTTTGCTACTGTCAGAAGAGTCCTGGCATTGGTGAGCATTCTCTTAATAACTCCCCTTTTTCTTGATTTTACAGGAACTTGGCAATCAATATTTGGATGGATGGCAAAAATCCAGTTTTTGCCTGCCGTGCTTTCACTCAATGTTATTGTCATAATTGGATTGATAATTCTCACATTGCTTTTCGGACGTCTTTATTGCTCCATAATTTGTCCTCTCGGAATAATGCAGGATGGATTTGGATGGTTGGGAAAGAAGATGAAGAGAAATCGATATTCATATTCAAGACCTTTGAATATATTACGCTATTCTTTCCTTGCGATTATGATAATTGCAATTATCGCCGGTGTCAATTCTATGGTGGCTCTTCTTGCTCCTTACAGTGCCTATGGTAGGATAGTCTCAAGTATTTTGAGGCCTATTTGGATATGGGGCAATAATCTTCTTGCGTCTTGGGCTGAACAGCATAACAGCTATGCTTTCTATAATGTGGAATTTTGGCAAAATGGCTATGGTGTCATGATTGTGGCAGTAGTCACTTTAGTAATTTTGGCTATTCTTGCTTGGCGGAATGGACGCACTTATTGCAATTCAATTTGTCCTGTTGGCACTGTTTTAGGTTTCTTCTCCCGTTTTTCATTATTTCGCATTGTAATAGATAAGTCTAAATGTGTTAACTGCAATCTATGTTCCCGCAACTGCAAATCCTCATGTATAGATATTCCAAATCATAAGGTGGACTATTCTCGATGTGTGTCTTGTTTTGATTGCCTTGGAAAATGCAATAAAGGTGCACTTTCTTTCAAATATGTTGGCATTAAATCTGCAAGTCATGATACCGTTACAGAAAAAGTAGATGGTTCTCGTAGGCAGTTCCTCACCACTACTGCACTTGTCGGCACAACTGCTGCGCTTTCGGCTGCAGATAAGACTGTGGATGGTGGCCTTGCAGTCATTGAAGAAAAGAAAGTTCCAAAACGCAAGACCCGTATAGTACCGCCTGGAGCAATAAGTCTTCGTAATCTCAACGATCACTGTACAGCCTGCCAACTATGTGTCTCAGCCTGCCCGAATGGAGTGCTACGCCCTATGACAGACATTGAAAATTTCATGCAACCTGAATCTTCATATGAGCGTGGATATTGCCGACCGGAATGTACTCGCTGCTCAGATGTATGCCCGACCGGGGCAATCCGTCCAATTGACACTGTCGACAAATCTTCAATCCAAATCGGCCATGCGGTGTGGGTGAAAGACAACTGCGTACCAATTACTGACGAAGTGGAATGCGGCAACTGCGCACGCCACTGTCCCACCGGTGCTATCACGATGGTGGATTATAAAAACGGACATAAGATTCCGGCTGTCAATACCGAACTTTGCATCGGTTGCGGTGCTTGCGAAAATCTTTGTCCAGCACGTCCATTCAGTGCTATTTATGTAGAAGGACATGAAAATCACAGAATCATCTAACCAAATTAAGATTATGAGTAATAACATTAGCCGTCGCGACTTCTTAAAGCAATTTGGAATAGGAACTTCAGTTGTCGGTCTTACTTTGGCAGGATGTAAAAACGCTGAAAAGACTGTCTCTGTCGCTCCTGAATCTATAGATGGAGAAATGACTTATCGCATAAATCCAAAGACAGGAGAAAAGGTCTCTATTCTCGGATATGGTTGCATGCGTTGGCCTACAAAACCCATAGAAGGAGGAAATGATGGAGATGAGGAGATAGATCAAGAGATGGTGAATCGTCTTGTAGACACCGCCCTTGAAAACGGAGTGAATTATTTCGATACTTCTCCAGTATATTGTCAGGGTATGTCGGAGCGAGCCACTGGGATAGCATTGAGCCGCCACCCCCGTGACAGTTATTATATCGCCACAAAACTTTCAAACTTCAATCCGGCAACACATTCAAGGGAGGCATCAATAGCGATGTATGAGAATTCTAAGAAAGAACTTAAGACCGATTATATCGACTATATGCTTCTTCACGCTGTAGGAGGAGGCGGATTGGAAAATCTCCGTCAAAGATATATCGACAATGGAGTACTCGATTTCCTGATGAAAGAACGTGAGGAAGGTCGCATTAAGAATCTCGGATTCTCTTATCATGGCGATATTGAGGTGTTTGATTATCTACTCTCGAAGCAAGACGAATACAAATGGGATTTCGTACAGATTCAACTTAACTATTTGGATTGGAAACGCTCAAAAGAGGAAGAACCTTTAAGCGTGAACGCCCATTATCTTTATGATGAATTGGAGAAGAGAGGGATTCCTGCTGTGATAATGGAGCCTCTATTGGGTGGCAGACTCGCAAAAGTACCCGATAATATAGCTAACCGCCTAAAACAGAGGGAGCCGGAAGAGAGTGTGGCATCATGGGCATTCAGGTTTGCCGGCACACATCCTGATATTCTGACTGTCTTGAGCGGAATGACTTATATGGAGCATCTTGATGACAATCTCCATACCTATAGTCCTCTCAAACCCCTTACGGAAGATGATCTTGCATTCTTGCAAGAGACTGCTGACTTAATGAAGGAATATCCGACAGTGCCATGCAACGACTGCAAATACTGCATGCCATGTCCTTATGGCATTGACATTCCTGCAAATCTTTTGCACTACAATAAATGCGTAAATCAGGATAATCTCCCGACATCCAGTCAGTCTCCAAGATATGCTGAGGCTCGTCGGGCTTTCCTTGTTGGATACGACAGATCAGTGCCTAAACTTAGGCAGGCAAGCCACTGCATTGGATGCAATCAATGTGTTTCTCACTGTCCGCAGGAAATAGACATTCCAAAAGAATTGCACCGCATTGATCAATATGTAGAAAAACTTAAGCAGCAAATATTATAATCTTTCAAGAGACAGTCTATCTGTTTTATTAAAATTTTGGTAACAAAGTTGGCAAATTGATAAAATTTGATTAAATTTGCATCAGAGAATTTATACATCTCTCCCACTGAGATAGAAAAACATTCATACATCTAAACTTAAAGAAGATGAAGAAACACAATTTTTATGCAGGCCCATCAATTTTGAGCCAGTACACTATCAAGAATACAGCGGATGCTATCATCGACTTCGCTGACATGGGTCTTTCGATCCTTGAAATTTCCCACCGCAGCAAGCAATTTCAAGCTGTTGTGGATGAAGCAGTAGCTCTTGTAAAAGAACTTCTTGAAGTGCCGGAAGGTTATAGTGTGCTTTTCCTCGGTGGCGGTGCAAGTCTTCAGTTCGCAATGGCTCCTATGAACTTCCTCAATACCAAAGCTGCTTACCTTGACACCGGTGTATGGGCTTCAAAGGCCATTAAAGAGGCAAAACTATTTGGTGAGGTCGATGTAGTGGCTTCTGGTAAAGACAGTAAGTATACAGTAATTCCAACTGGTTGGACAGTGCCTGCAGACGCTGATTACTTCCACTATACTTCCAACAACACTATCTATGGCACAGAAATCCGCAAAGATCCGGAAGTGAGCGTGCCTATGATTTGCGACATGAGCTCTGATATCTTCTCTCGTCCTGTAGACGTAAGTAAGTATGATCTCATCTATGCAGGTGCACAGAAAAATCTTGCTCCTTCAGGCGTGACTATCTGTATCGTCAAGGACGCAGCTCTCGACAAGGTGAGCCGTGTAATTCCCACAATGCTCAAATATAAGACTCATGTTGACAAAGGTTCTATGTTCAACACACCACCAGTGCTTCCTATCTTTGCCGCACTTCAGACTCTTAAGTATTATAAGAGCCTCGGCGGCATTCGCGAAATAGAGAAGATGGACATAGCAAAGGCAGAAAAACTTTATGAGGCCATTGACTCAAGCAAGATGTTTGTGGCTACAGTTCAGGATAAAGCGTCACGTTCAATTATGAATGTTTGCTTCGTCATGAAGCCTGAATATGCAGAGTTTGAGAAAGACTTCATCGACTTTGCTACTTCAAAGGGCATCATCGGCATAAAGGGACATCGTGATGTAGGCGGATTCCGTGCATCTCTCTATAATGCTCTTCCAATGGAATCTGTAGATGCTCTCGTAGAATGCATGCATGAATTTGAATCACTTCATTAATCAGTCGTTATTATGAAAGTATTAGTTTTTACGGAAAAGCCTTTCGCTAAAGATGCAGTAAAGGCGATTGCCAATACTGTCAATGCCAGTGGCAACGAACTGAAACTCGTAGAGATGGGTACTCGTGAGGATCTTCTTGAAGCAGTCAAGGACGTTGAGGGTCTCATAGTGCGCAGCGATAAGATAGATGATGAAGTGATGGCGGCTGCCCCTCAACTTAAGGTCATTGTCCGCGCTGGTGCCGGATATGACAATATTGATCTTGAAGCAGCCACAAAGCGAGGCATCTGCGTGATGAATACTCCGGGTCAGAACTCTAATGCTGTTGCCGAACTTGTGTTTGGTATGGTAGTGATGATGTGTCGCAACCAATACAACGGAAAGTCCGGTTCAGAACTTAAAGGGAAAAATTTAGGTATCTACGCATTTGGTCAAGTTGGCAGAAATGTAGCCCGCATTGCTAAAGGCTTTGGCATGAACATTTCAGCTCTCGATAAATTTGTAGCTGACGATGTAATGGAGGCAGAAGGTGTTCGTCCGGTTCATGATGTCAATGCTCTTTTCTCAGAGAATGATTTCGTTTCCCTCCATATCCCGGCTACAGCAGAGACGAAGAAAAGCATTGGTTACGATCTCGTCATGAAGATGCCAAAAGGGGGGGTGCTCGTAAATACTGCCCGCAAGGAAGTAATTGATGAGGATGGTCTGATCAAAGCACTTGAAGAGCGTCAAGACCTTCGCTATGTCAGCGACATAAAACCTGATAAGGCAGAAGAGTTTGAGCAGAAGTTTGGTGCTCGAGTGTTCTTCACTCCGAAGAAAATGGGAGCACAGACTGCTGAAGCCAATTTCAATGCAGGTGTGGCAGCAGCCGAGCAAGTTCTCGCCTACCTAAAAGACGGCTGGAACAAATATCAGGTCAATAAATAAGATATTATCTCTTTTTTCTCATAAGGGATGCACATATCTGTGCGTCCCTTTTATATCATATTTTTAAATTCTTCCAATGCGTATTCTGCATACTTCCGACCTTCATTTCGGGCAAGTTATCTACCGACATTATGAAAGACTCGACGAACATAGATATTTTTTTGAGCAACTGCGTGATTTCATTGATATTTATGATCCCGACCTATTGCTTATAAGCGGCGACATCTTCGATGTGGCGCAACCATCGGCTTCAGTCTGGACTGATTTCAACTCTGAAATCGTAGACTTGCATCGTAGATTTCCCGAACTTAATATTGTAATTGTGGCTGGAAATCACGATTCTGCTTCCCGTATAGAGTCTCACAGTAAGGTTTGGAAACTTGCCGGAATCACTGTTGTGGGCACTCCCCCTCCGATTCTCAATTCTGCTTCTGAAGGATGGGAAGAGAGGTATATTGTCAAATTGCCATCTGGGTTTGTGATTGCCATTCCATACATGTCTGGTGATCGTTCTGATGCAATGGTGCACCTTCAGGAATATGTGGCGAATTTAAACACTCGCAATCTTCCCGTAGTGATGACGGGTCATATCGCCGTGGTAGGTTCTGATTTAGAGGGACACGATGTGGAAATCGGCAACATGCGGACAGTTTCTTTAGATCGTTTTGGCTCCGACTACGATTATCTCGCTCTCGGACATATCCACAAACCTCAAACCATCGGTCACAAAAACGTTTTTGATGAAAAACAACATGTCTATCCTGCTCCCGTTGCAAGATACTCAGGAAGTGTGGTTCATGTCAGCGAAGATGAAAAATATCCTCATTCTGTCAGTCTTGTTGATATTGACAGGCATGGAGGAGACATTACTATTCAACAGTTAAAAATTAAACAGCTTCGCCATTTTGTCACTCTCCCTATCGACGATTCTTTCCCATTTGAATCTGCAAAAGATGCTTTATCATATCTAAAAAGATATGTAGAATCTGCCGATAAAGTCTATTTTAGATTTCGGTTCTCTCAAAATGCCTCAATTCCTGCTGATTTCAACTCCCTTGTCTACGACATTATTGATAAGAGCGGAAAAGATATAAGGTTTAATCCCAGGATGATTTTTGTTGCCTCCGACGATGAGTCTATAACTTCGGCTGATAGAATCAAACATCAATTCGAATTGGAGGATATTAAGCAAATGACTGATCCTCGTGAGTTTATTCGCAAAACCTCTGGTGATTATCCGGGTCTGACCGAGAAAGAAATTGATGATTTATTCTATGAAGTTGAATGTTTTTTGAAAAAGAACGACGGCGAATAATTCTCTGCATTATGAAGATCAAAAGACTTATTATCCGAAATATAGCGTCAATTGAAAAGGGTGAAATTGACTTTGAAAATGGTCTCATTGACCCTGAGACCCAAAGACCGGCATCTCTATTCCTAATCACCGGTGACACCGGCTCGGGAAAGTCCGTAATTCTCGATTGCATTTCAATGGCTCTATATGGCACCACTCCTCGTGTCAAAAGCGTCAATGGAATTAATAACAATGTCTATCAAAACAATAATGGGGAAGAAATTTCCGTCAATGATATCACTCAATATACACGTATAGGCATTTCATGGAAAGATGAATGCTTTGCAGAACTCACTTTTATCGGAAACGACAACATAAAATACGTTTCCCGTTTTTCTCTTGGCAGAACTAATCGCAACAGATATAGGACACCGGAATGGACTCTCTTCGTTGGCGATAGCGAAGTAATTGAAAATCGGAAAAATGAGATTAAAGCAAGAATTGAGCAAGCAGTTGGTCTCTCTTTCGAGCAATTCAGCAGAATGGCTATGCTAGCTCAAGGACAGTTTGCAACCTTCCTTACCGGAAAAAAAGAAGAGAGAGAAAGGATTCTTGAGCAACTTACCGCAACCGACATTTTCTCTCGCTATGGAGATGCAATTTCAGCCATATTCAAGGAATCAAAACAAGATTTTGAGAATAACCGGAAGATTTTCCAAGAATTCAGCAAAAAATTGCTCGACGATGCTATGCGTCAAGAATTGTCTTTAGAATTTACTGCTAAAAATGCTCAGGCAGAAAATTGTAGGAAATCTTCCGAAGAAGTCCGCCGATGTTTGACTTCAACTGAGGCTCTGATTAAAGCCGTTAAAGACATTGATTCTCTTCAAGATGCATTAAAAGTTCTCGATGATCGTGAAGTGACTGCAGATTATCGGAGAAGAGTCTCTACAATTAAACTTTGGGATAGCACCACTTCTCAAAGAGAACTTCTTTCCGACAAATTGAAGGCAGTAGAGTCTCTGAAAATGGATAAAAATTCTTTGCTGGAAAAGAAAGCAGACTTCTATCTCTTTTCTAATGACCTTCTCCAACGTCAAGAGAAAGCGAAAGAAGACTTCCAGAGTCTTGAGCAATTAAAACTATGGATTGACAGTCAGCAACCATTAAAATCACTTTTCTCTACAGCGACTGTAGTAATAGAAAATCTTAATAGTTACGATGTAAAGGGTAAGGATATCTCTCGTATTGAGGAAACTTCCAGCAAATTGCAAACTGAGTTAAAGATTATCGCTAAAGATATTTCTATTCAGAATGATAAGGTGAATGAGAAACGCGATGTCTCTAATGATTATCAGAATCGAATAAATGAAAAGGTTTCTGAACGAGATTCTCTCAAGCCAGCATCTCTTCGCAAAGAATATGATGAACTTCAGTTGCATAAAGCATCTCTTAGAGATATATTAATGAGGCTCGAAACTCTTGATGTCGAAAAAAAAGAGATAGTAAAGTCAGAAAAAGAAATATCCTCTCTGGCTAAATCTATATATAATCTTTCTGCGGTGTCGCAAACGGCATCTGAAGAATGCTTCCGTTTGGAAAAACAAAAGGATAATTCTGAAAGCAGATACCGAAGTATGCTTCTAAGTGTAGAAGAAAACTTCAGATCGCTCCGTCGTCAACTTGCCGAAGAACATGCTACTCATTGCCCACTTTGCGGTCAATCCATCGAAGAAAAATATCATGATTGGAAGAGTGAGGAGTTTTTCTCTAATATTCTTTCTCCGCTTGAGGAGGAAAAGAAAAAATGTGCTGCAGAATATTTATCAGCAAAAGAATATGCTGATAAGGTCAATAAGGAAATGAATACTTTGGCTGGGGAACTTAAAGCGAAAGAAAAAGAACTGAAGAAAAAGACTGCTAATGTTCTTAAGGCGGAAACTGATATCTCCGGTATTGTAAAGTCTCTTAAAATCACTACCTCAAATGATCTTGCTCATTCCATCATCCTTGAGTTTGACAAAGTTGAAAAGAGACTCATGGATATCTCTGTAAAAATCGAGCAAACAGATAAACTTCAAAGCGAGATTGATGCCCTAAGAAAGCATAAGGAGTCTAATGATAAAGATCTTAAAGTAGAAGAGAATAAACTCCAAAGTTTTCTTACTTCACAGACCAAAAATGAAGAGACTCTGAAATTGTCGCTCCAACGTATTCTTGAGTTGAATAATGAGAAGGATGAGTTGTGCAATAAAGTTTCCAATAATCTAAAGGATTATGCCACTGACTGGATCAATGATCCCAAAACCATAGCGATTCGCCTTAAAAAAGATGCTGATGAGTATTTGGATAAATCTTCTAACTATGATAAGAAAGAGTTTGAATACAATACTCAAATAAAGACTCTGGATACCATTGCAAAAAAACAAAAGTCTCTTTCATTCATTTTTGAATCTGTTGATTCTTCGGATGCAGTATCATCAAATTCTGACAACATACAAAAATTAAAACTGGATGCCGTAGGTGAACTTTGGAATGATTTTTATATAGAGGTTGTCTCCATCAATCAAAGAATTACTGAGCATGACGCAAAAATTCATTCTCTTGATAATAAACTTCAGGATTATTATCAGCAGAGCGGTACTTCTGAAACAACTCTACTTCAACTATTAAAGGCCAGCGATGAAATCATCAATATGAGATCTGAGCATGATCTGCATCTTAAAGAAAAGCAAAGAATTTCTACTCTCCTGGAAGATGCGCTAAAGAAAAAGCAAGAGAATCTTAATGCTCTAAATATTGAAGATGAGTCAAAAATAGAAGTAATTGAAGAAATTAAAGCGAAGGAAGATATGCTTCTTACTCAGTATAGAGACTTAACGCAACGTCTTGGTGCTATTAAGGAAAAGCTTGATGCTGATGACCTTACCAGAAAAGAGACCGAAAACTTAAGGATTACTCTTGAAAAGAAACGTGAGAGAATGGAAAAGTGGGATAAAATGAACTCTTATTTTGGTGGCACTCGTTTTCGCACACTCGTACAGTCTCATATACTGCGTCCGCTTCTGAACAACGCTAACATATATCTACGTCAAATCACTGACCATTATACTTTGACATGTAGTGATGTCAACGAGCAGCTTTCAATTTTTGTTCGCGACAGGTATCACAATAATGAACCTCGAAGTGTCACTGTACTATCAGGAGGGGAAAGATTTATGGTCTCGCTTGCTCTTTCGCTTGCCCTTTCTGCCATGAATAGGCCTGATATGAATGTGGATATTTTGTTTATCGACGAAGGTTTCGGCACCCTTGATGCAAAGAGCCTCGAAATGGTGATGAATACTTTGCGCCGATTGCCGGAGATAAACGGGAATTCGGGTCGTAGAGTTGGAGTGATTTCTCACCGTGAGGAACTTACTGAGCAGATTGATTGTCAAATACAAGTGCAAAGTTTCGGAGAAGGTCGTTCGAGAATAGTGATACCTCGCTAATTATCTGGCTTATCAACATAAAAAAGAAAGTCATCCTTATGGTGATGACTTTCTTTTTTGTCTCAACGGGGGGTTATTTCACCATTTGGAGTTTCTCTGTGTTCTTTTCTATCATATCATCAGATACCTGATAGTTGGCAAGATCGCCTGAGATATAACTGTCATAGGCAGCCATATCTATTAATCCATGTCCGGAAAGATTAAATAGGATCACTGGTGCCGTACCTTCCTCATTAGCCTTCTTAGCCTCTCTGATGGCAGCCGCTATAGCATGAGAACTCTCAGGAGCTGGAATTATTCCTTCTGTCTGTGCAAACAATGTGGCAGCAGCAAATGTCTCAAGTTGTGGAATATCTACCGCCTCCATCAAATCCTGGCTTTTGAGTTGACTCACCACTGATCCGGCTCCATGATAGCGCAATCCTCCTGCATGGATATTTGCCGGAGCAAAGTCATGGCCTAAGGTATACATAGGAATCATCGGTGTGTATCCTGCCTCATCTCCAAAGTCATAACGAAGTTTACCTCTTGTCAGTTTTGGACAAGACTCAGGCTCTGCAGCAATAAATCTGGTATTTCTTTCACCACTGAAATTATGACGCATGAATGGGAAAGATATTCCCGAGAAATTGCTTCCTCCGCCAAAACAACCAATCACTATATCTGGATATTCTCCCGCCATCTCCATTTGCTTTTCAGCCTCGAGTCCTATTACTGTCTGGTGAAGAGCCACATGATTGAGCACAGATCCAAGCACATATTTACAGTTTTCTGTTGCCATAGCAAGTTCTACTGCTTCGGATATTGCTGTGCCAAGAGAACCCTGATAGTTGGGATTTTCAGTGATAATCTTGCGTCCGGCTTTTGTAGACATAGACGGAGAAGCTATGACCTCAGCCCCATATGTCTGCATAATCGAACGTCGATATGGTTTTTGGTTAAAAGATACTTTAACCATATACACTGCAAGATTAAGTCCAAAATGCTTGGCGGCCAAAGACAATGCTGCACCCCACTGTCCGGCTCCTGTCTCTGTAGTGATATTGGTCACTCCCTCTTTTTTGCAGAAATATGCTTGAGGAATGGCGGAGTTTAATTTGTGGCTCCCTACAGGGCTTACACTTTCATTCTTGAAATAGATATGGGCTTTTGTGCCAAGTGCTTTTTCTAATCCTCTCGCACGAACAAGAGGTGTCGGACGGTAAATCTTATACATTTCCCTGACTTCCTCCGGGATTTCAATAAACCTGTCTGTGTCGTTCATCTCCTGCAAGGATGCTTCTTTAGAGAAGAGGGGCATGAGATCTTCTGCTTTTAGAGGTTCGCCTGTCGCAGG
Organism: uncultured Sangeribacter sp.; assembly: GCA_964503095.1. Taxonomy (GTDB): domain Bacteria; phylum Bacteroidota; class Bacteroidia; order Bacteroidales; family Muribaculaceae; genus Lepagella. The sequence continues at coordinate 40,116 of CAZCZX010000001.1, read as the reverse complement.
GTTGATCATTGGGTGTGGCTTTACAGGCATATCGGCTACAATATTATACCAGGCTGTCGGAATGTCTTTTTCCTGAAGGAGATATTTCTTAGATTCCATGTAGAATAGTTGTTGAAATTGAATATTTATAAAATATTTACAGGTATTTGAATAAATTTGCAATAAACTGCATATTTATATAACAAACTAAATTTAAAATCTATCATAAAAATTGCGTAGTATACGTAAATTTTGTAATTTTGCAGTATGATAACAGCATCTCAGAAAAAAAGGGAAAATATTGCGGAATATCTGCTCTATATGTGGCAGATTGAAGATTTGATTAGGGCTTTTGGCCTTGACCTTGACCGCATTCAGGAAAACATAGTTGATAAGCACGAAGGTCTATCAGATGAGCAGCGAAAAGAGATGAGGGAATGGTATGAATCCCTCATCGACATGATGCGTCGAGAAGATGTGGTAGAGAAAGGGCATCTTCAACTGAATAAGAATGTCATAATCGCACTTGACGACCTTAATACTCGTCTCGTAAAAGATCCAAAATATGCAAAATATGCAGCGGAATACTATAAGATTCTGCCATTGATAGTGGAATTGAGAGCCAAGGCAGGAGATAATAAAGTTGGCGAAATGGAGACTCTTTTCAATTTCCTTTATGGCATTCTAATGCTGAAGATCCAAGGTAAGGAAATTTCAAAGGAAACTCTTGATGCCGCTTCAGAAGTGTCACATTTCCTTGGTACACTTGCCCAATATTATAAGAAAGATTACAACAACGAGCTTGATCTTGAATAAACCATGTCGGAAGAACTAAATAAAGAGATTGCGCGTCGCCGCACATTTGCAATTATATCTCACCCTGATGCAGGAAAGACTACTCTAACCGAAAAGCTCCTTCTTTTCGGTGGTGCAATCCATGTGGCTGGAGCTGTAAAAAGCAACAAAATTAAGAAGACCGCCACTTCTGACTGGATGGAAATTGAGAAGCAGCGTGGTATTTCTGTGGCTACTTCTGTAATGGGATTTAACTACAAGGACTATAAGATCAACATCCTTGACACCCCGGGCCACCAGGACTTCGCAGAAGATACCTTCAGAACACTGACTGCCGTAGACTCAGTTATTATTGTAGTCGATGTTGCCAAAGGCGTCGAGACTCAGACGCGCCGTCTTATGGAAGTGTGTCGCATGAGAAAGACTCCTGTCATTATCTTTGTAAATAAACTTGACCGCGAGGGTCGTGATCCATTTGATATTCTTGATGAACTTGAACAGGAACTTAAGATCTCAGTCCGTCCACTGACATGGCCCATCAACATCGGTGAGAAATTCAAGGGTGTATATAATATTTATGAGCACGGTCTCGACCTTTTTACTCCTTCAAAGCAGACCATAAGTGAACGCGTTGAGATTGAAGATGTCAATTCACCTATTGTTGATGAACTCGTAGGAAAAGACGATGCTGACAAACTTAGGGAGGACCTTGAACTCATAGAAGGTGTTTATCCTGAATTTGACAAAGAAGCATATCTTCGTGGCGAAGTTGCTCCTGTCTTCTTCGGATCCGCACTCAACACATTTGGTGTGAAAGAACTTCTTGATTGTTTTTGTGAAATTGCTCCTGCCCCCCTTCCTATTGATGCAGAAGAGCGAACTGTAGACCCAAAAGAAGAGGGTTTCACCGGGTTTGTCTTTAAGATACACGCCAACATGGACCCGAATCATCGCAGTTGTATAGCATTTGTCAAAATATGCAGCGGTAAGTTTGAGCGCAATGTCAACTACAAGCATGTGCGCCACAACAAGATGATGAAATTTGCAGCCCCAACGGCTTTCATGGCGCAGAAGAAGAATATTGTGGATGAAGCATTTCCTGGCGACATCGTCGGTATTCCTGACACCGGCAATTTCAAGATTGGCGACACGCTCACATCTGGCGAAAACCTGCATTTCAAAGGACTCCCATCATTCTCTCCGGAAATGTTCAAATATCTTGAGAACTCTGATCCAATGAAAGCAAAGCAGCTTGACAAGGGTATCAACCAGTTGATGGACGAAGGAGTGGCGCAGATGTTCACCAACCAATTTAATGGTCGAAAGATTATCGGCACAGTCGGACAACTCCAGTTTGAAGTGATCCAATACCGTCTATTGCACGAATACGGCGCACAATGTCGTTGGGAACCAATCAGCCTATACAAAGCATGTTGGATAGAAAGCGACGACCAGGAAGCCCTCGAAGCCTTCAAAAAACGCAAATATCAATTCATGGCAAAAGATAAAGACGGCCGCGACGTATTCCTCGCCGACAGCAACTATGTCCTCCAGATGGCTCAGTCAGACTTCCCCAAAATCCGCTTCCACTTCAGCTCCGAATTTTAAATTTTTATTGATTAGATAATGATAAGGTCCTTATCCTTTGTTGGATAGGACCTTATTTTATGTAGAGATGCGGGGATCATTTGAGGATGTCGGTGAGAGGGGAGGCTTCTACTCGGATGGGGTCTTGGATTTTTGAGGTTGTCTTGAAGTGATGTGGAGCAAATAGTTCGATGCCTGCTTCGTTGAAGTTATCCTGAATGTTCTGCAATAGGTCTGACATGATAACGGGCATGTCATCCGCATCCTTTATATAGGCGTTGATCTGATAGCACATGTAATTATCGTTGAGTTCCGTTTCTAAGACGAAGGGTGCCGGATGCTCAAGTACTCCCTTTGTCTTCAAGGCTGCGTCAATCAATAGCTCATGCACTTTCCTCCAAGGCACGTCATATCCCATTGTCAACATGGTGTGAATGATTAGTCCATACTGTCGCGCTGATGAAGAATAGTTGACTGTGTTGGATGTGGTGATAAATGAGTTTGGTATGGTAACAATTTCATTTTTTATAGTGCGTATACGAGTAATAAATGGAGACTTCTCCACTACATTTCCAATCGTATCATTCACTTTAATGAAATCTCCTGTCTTGAATGGCCGCATATAGGTGATCACGAAACCGGCTATGAAGTTTGAGATGACTGAACTTGAACCTAAAGAAACAATTAGGCCTACAAACACAGAAATGCCTTGGAAAACTCCTGACTCAGCACCCGGGAGATATGGATAGATCATTGCTATCATGAAGGCATATAGCAGAAATCGGATGATATTGAAGGTCGGTTCAGCCCAGTCAGGATAAAATCCGGCTATCTTGAGTTTTTCACTCTTTATCTCATTTGAAATGTATCTTATTCCTTTTACAATGTATCTTACGGTATACCAAATGATTGCAATGATGAATAAATTGGGAATATAGTCAAATATAGCCTTGACCACCATCTTGATGGGGTCTACGATATAATAGAAAATCTTAAGTGCAAGATTCTCTGTCTGTGGGAATATTGAGAAAAGAATTGGAACTGTGAAGATAAAAAGGAGAATGAGAATTATATAATGAATGATTCTGCTAAAGAAAAGCAGTATCCTTCCAAGATAATTTTGATTGAGCAATTCATAGTCGCGTATCACGAGTGGCTTAAGTTTATGAATCTTCAGCCATACAATTCTTCTGCGAAGTTTTCTAAAGAGATAGTTGATCAGCTTTACAATAAGACACTGAATGCAGATAACTATAATGAACAGCGCTATTCTTTTGATTATCTGCCAAAAACTGTTTTCTTCCCTCATCAATTCTATCTTGTCAGAAATGATGGGCATGTAGACATTAGCAAGTTTTTGTGGCGTAGTTGCATTCCACAAAGCATCTTGCTCTGTGACACTGATTATCACCTTGTCGCCATACATAATGTCTACATAAGTGTCATTATCAAGCAAGAATACAGAATCTCGCCTCAGTCGTCTGTCGTGTCCAATTTTGATGATAGTCTGTATAGTTGTCTCCGCTCTGTCTAATGCAGAATGACCCCCACGAGCAGCGTAAATTCGGAATAGGGTATCTTCCTCTACTACTACCGGAACTCCAGGAGTGATTTCTCTCAATGAATCTATGCGGTGAATCTGGGCTGCCCTTTTCATTGAATCTGCCATATGCAGCTGATTGTTTTCATCAAGCTTATTGCGGAGAAGAATCTCATTAAGACGCATCTCCTCAAGTTGCATTGTCATTTCAAGCAGTTTTATGGAATCAGCCTTTATTCTTTCCTCCGGAGTAATTCTGCCATAATCATAAGCATTGGCAGTATCGGTATGAACTTGATTTTTAGATGGCATCAATAATTCGCCGGCTTTCTTAATTATCTGAGAACTCGAATCAAAGGGGAGCAAAACTATAAATAGCAAAAAAAGAGTCATGAGGAGACTTTGTCTTTTGCCCTTCGTGTATGATATAGTAGTTTTTTTCAATGTATATCTCATCGTATTGAGTGAATTTAGAGCGATTTGCCAATTATACTGCAAAATTAAGATAAATTGAATACAAATCCAAATAATCCTGCTTAAGATACACATAAAAAAGACGAGGAATCAACCTATGTATAATTAATGTATATACTTTTTGAACAAATCAGTCAAAATTGACGTTTATCATAAAAATCCACTATATATCTTACTGCTTATATTATGTCTGCACAAGAAAACATACATTATTGGAATGTCGATCGCATAATGAAACTTATCATCGGTCTGGCATTGACAGCCGCATTGGTTTTTCTTATCGACTATCTCAGCGATGTGTTGCTGCCTTTCTTTATTGCATGCTTTATAGCATATATGCTTCAGCCTCTTGTAGGATTAAACAGGCGTTTCATTCATGAGAAAGGAAGGGCCATTTCCTCTATTCTTTCTCTATTGGAAGTGCTTGCCGTGGTGGCTCTGATTGTCTATATTTTCCTTCCTTCTGTTGTGAGGGAACTTGACATGATGAGCAGTATCATGCATGAAGTGACTTCCGGGAAACGTCCCCTTCCCCCGGAATACGTCACTGTAATTGATTGGTTTGAGCGATATATTCAGCCCAGCACTTTGAAAGGTCAACTTTCTAATCTTCATATAGGCACCATCATCAGCAAAGGAACATCTCTTCTTAACGAATCAATAACAGTGATACTTGATGTTCTCGGGTGGGCTTTAACAGTGGTCTATGTACTCTTCATCTTGATTGATTATCCGCAGATAGTAAAGGGATTTAAACTCATCATCCCTCATAAATATCGTCCACAAGCAATGATAGTGGTCAAAGATGTGCAAAAAAGCATGGATCATTATTTTCGTGGTCAAGGTCTTGTTGCTCTATGCGCCGCTGTTTTTTACTGTATAGGATTCAGCATTATCGGTCTTCCTCTTGCCATTCCAATGGGCATTCTGGTGGGAATTCTATACATGATTCCTTATTTTCAATACGTAACACTGATTCCGGTTGCTATAATATGTGCAATCTATTCATTAAGTGGCGACATCACCTTTATTAGTCTGTTCGGACGTTCTCTGCTCGTATATGTTGTGAGTCAATGTATTTGTGATTATATTCTCACTCCGCATATCATGGGTAAGGAAATGGGTATGAATGCTGCTGTAATTCTGTTGTCACTTTCCATTTGGGGAAGTCTATTGGGTATTATTGGAATGATCATAGCACTTCCAGTATCGTCTCTTATAATGGCATATTATGAGCGATATATATCCTACCCGAGAATTCCAAAATCAATACCAGAAGAATCTTGAAATCATGAATACTGAGTCGAAAAATAATATAGAGATTCATCCTTTCCCTCCATTTCTTCCTGAAGGGGCACGAGTATTGATTATGGGCACATTTCCTCCCGGTGAGCACCGTTGGAGCATGAATTTCTATTACCCTAACCCTATCAATGACTATTGGCGAATATGCGGAATGCTCTTTCTTGGAGATAAGAATGCTCTGTATGATGCAGAAAACAAATGTTTTCGCGAGGAAGAATGTAGGGCGCTGATGGCAGATCATCATATTGCCATGCACGACACGGCTCGCGAAGTGCGACGACTAAAAGGTAACGCTTCCGATAAGTTTCTTGAGATTGTAAAGCCCGTTCCTTTATATGACTTATTAAAAGAAATCCCGGAATGCCATACTATTGCTACCACCGGCGAAAAAGCTGCTGATATTATTGCCGAACTTACCGGCACCCAACGTCCAAAGATGGGAGAAATGACTGAATCAGTCGACGGCCTGCGGATTTGGCGAATGCCATCCACAAGCCGTGCATATCCTATGAAAATAGAAAAAAAGGCAGAATACTACGCCGAATTATTCCGATCTGTCGGCATTCTTTAGTTTTTCGAGGAATTCATCTTCAGAAATAATGGGGATGCCGAGTTTTTGGCATTTCTCGAGTTTTGCCGGTCCCATGTTTTCTCCAGCCAATACAAATGAGGTCTTTTTTGAGATGCTTCCCACATTTTTACCTCCATTTGCCTCAATCATTTCCTTATATTCCTCGCGGCTATGATGTGCAAATGTGCCTGAGATTACTATCGACTCCCCTTCAAGAGCAGTGCCTGCAGGAAGCATCTTTTCTTCGCTCAAATGCATCTGCAGTCCCGCGTCGGTCAGTCTACTGATATTCTCCACATTGATAGGATCGCGCAGATAGTCGTATATGCCTTGAGCCACTATTGGACCTACGTCAGGGATTGACTGCAATTCCTCTACACTCATCTTCTGCATCCTCTCCATGCTTTTCACACTCTTTGCCACACGCTTTGCAGTGGTCTCGCCTACATTTGGAATGGAAAGGGCATAAACTACTCTCTCAAATGGAACTTGTTTCGATGCTTCAAGTCCGTTGAGTATTCTTTCGGCACTCTTGTCGCCAAATCGGTCAAGTATTGAAAGTTGCTCTTTAGTAAGGTCGTAAAGATCGGCTGAAGTTGTCACAAGACCCTTGTCGTAGAGCAACTCTGCAGTCTCCTCTCCCACTCCGTCAATATTCATCATCCTGCGTGCACAGAAATGCTCTATTCTTCCAGTGATCTGCGGCCTACAACCATATTTGTTAGGACATATCCACGCTGCATCACCCTCCTTATTCACAAGAGGAGTGCCGCATACCGGGCAATGACTTACAAATTCCACAGGTTTGCTATTCGGATCTCTTCTGCTTTCATCCACGCCTGTAATTTTAGGAATAATCTCACCTCCTTTTTCCACATAGAGCCAATCTTTCTCATGAATGTCGAGTTCTTTCATGATATCTGCATTGTGCAGGGATGCTCGCTTCACAATAGTGCCGGAAAGAAGCACCGGGTCAAGATTTGCAACTGGAGTTACGATACCCATTCGTCCGGTCTCAAAACTTACATGGCGTAATTGTGTGCATGCATTCTCAGGATTAAACTTGAATGCAACCGCCCAGCGTGGAGATTTTGCAGTGAAGCCGAGATTCAATTGCTGACGCAATGAATTGACTTTAAACACCAGTCCATCGGTGGCCACCGGAAGTTCCTTTCTTGCTCCATCCCAATAGTCAATGTAGGCGTCCACTTCCTCTACAGTATGCAATATTTTCATTTCTCCCGAAACTTTGAACCCCCATTTCCGAGCAGCTTCCATATTGGAAAAATGCGTGTCGAAAGGAAGATTGTCTGAAAGCAGATAATAGAAAATCGCATCCAATTTTCTTTTGGCTACTTCTCGAGGATCTTGGGTTTTCAGAGTTCCGCTTGCTGCGTTCCGTGGATTGGCAAAGAGTGGCTCCTCGTTATATTCGCGTTCCTTGTTTAGCTCATCAAAAACTTTCCATGGCATAAGTATCTCCCCACGGATTTCAAATTTTTCCGGCCAGTCACCGGGCTGAAGCACGAGCGGAATACTTCTGATTGTCTTCACATTGGCAGTGACATCATCACCTTGTGTTCCATCTCCACGGGTCACTGCTCTAATCAGTCGTCCTCCTTCATAGGTCAAAGAAATGGAAGTGCCGTCATATTTCATCTCACCTGTGATTTCAAATTCCTGACCTTCCAGTCCTTTCTTCACCCTGTCAAACCATTCATCCACTTCTCCTATAGTGTATGTATTTGATAAAGAAAGCATCGGGCGTTCATGCACAATATGATCAAATCCTTTAGTAAGGTCTGATCCAACGCGCTGAGTAGGTGAAAGTGGATCTTTAAGCTCAGGATGCTCCTTTTCGAGGGCTTCCAATTCTTTCATAAGCATATCAAACTCCTTATCGCTGATTTCCGGAGCATTTAGCACATAATAATTATGATTATGCTTGTTGAGCTCATTGCGAAGCTCGATGATTCTTTCTTCCGCATTCATGGTTTTTCTATATCAAGTTTACAATACTTACTCCCCAAACCCTCATCCTAATAACATTTTAATCTTCTATCCTTCCTCCTTCGTTCGACAAAACTGAATATTTAATATCCCATAAAAACAATGCTTCCCCAGGCATTGACTGTCCTGCAGAGCAACGGTCTTTTTTCCGTATTATCTCTTTAAAATCATTCGGCGACAACTTTCCGCGTCCTACATCAACAAGTGTTCCCACAATTGCCCTGACCATGTTCCTGAGAAACCTATCGGCAGAAATTGTAAATACTGCCATTGAATCTCCTTCTTTAGTCCATTGGGCATGAGACACATGGCAGATATTTGTCTTTGCATCGCTATGGAGCTTTGCAAATGATGTAAAGTCTTCAGTTTCTTTAAGCAATTTGGCAGCCTCATTCATTTTGTCGAGATCAAGCCCGTGAGGACAATACCAACTTAACGGATAGAAAAAAGGGGTCTTTTCAAATGCCACAAAATATTTATATGTCCGTTGAGTGGCATCAAACCTTGCATGCGCATCATTTTTAACCGGGAAAATATCATGAATGGCTATATCGTGGCCTACAAGTCGATTAAGAGACACCAAAAGTCTGCCCTTATCCGGCAGATTCCCTTCATAATCGAAATGGGCATACATGGTGCGGGCATTTACACCTGTGTCAGTGCGTCCGGCACCGACTATCGATACCGGAACGCGCAAGACAGTAGTAAGTGCTTTTTCCACCTCCTCCTGCACACTGACTGCATTAGGCTGAATCTGCCATCCATGAAAAGGGGCTCCTCTATAACTTAATCGAATGAAATAGCGACTCATCTGGAGTGAAGTTACTTAAGGTTTAATCTACTTCAATCTCTTTCGAGATATGTGATTCCATATAGTCCCGATTTATAGATATTCAAGAACTGACGTCCCTCTTCAGCCGTAATTTTACCGGCTTTCATAGACTTGGAAACCCATGTCTCAAGATTGCGCACAAGTTTCTTTGGATTGTATTCCACATAGTCAAGAACATCAGCTACAGGTTCGCCATCGATCACCTGCTCTATCTCATATCCATCTTTATCGCAAGTGATATGGACAGCCGCCGTGTCGCCAAAGAGATTGTGTAAGTCACCAAGAATCTCCTGATATGCTCCAACAAGGAAGACACCTATATAGTAAGGTTCTCCTGGTTTCAGTTGATGCACCGGGAGAGAATGGCTGACACCTTGCGGCGCAACAAATCGATTGATTTTCCCATCTGAGTCGCAAGTCACATCCTGGATAGTGCATTCATGAGTGGGTTTCTCATCGAGACGGCTAATGGGCATTGTCGGAAACATCTGGTCGATAGCCCATGTGTCCGGGAGCGATTGAAACAGAGAGAAATTGCAGAAATATTTTTCCGGCAGCATCCGGGCTACTTTCCTCAACTCTTCTGGTGGATGCTTCATGCTCTTAGTGATGTCGTGGACGTCACGTGCCACACTCCAGAATAATTTCTCTATTTGTGCTCTGGTAGTGAGGTCAAGAAGCCCAAGGCTAAATAGTTCTAATGCTTCTTCCCTGATCTGAAGAGCATCATGCCAATCCTCAAATACTCGCGAAGAGTCAATTTTGTCCCAAATATTGTATAGTTCACGAGTCAACTCATGAGCATCATCAGGAAGTTCATCATTATCATTCCATATTGGGAGTTGTGTCGTCTCAAGAGTTTCAATTATCAATACGGAATGATGAGCTGTCATTGATCGTCCGGATTCAGTAATGATATTGGGTTGGCGGAGATTGTTCTTCTTGCATACGTCCACAAGAGCCGACACTGCATCATTGGCATATTCCTGAATTGAATAGTTCATGGAGTTTTCTCCCGATGATGAGCGAGTGCCGTCATAGTCTACTCCGAGACCTCCTCCTATATCTACGAAATCTATCTCAAATCCTGACTTTGAAAGCTGCACATAAAATTGCATCGCCTCCCTAAGTGCATTCTTGATGCGACGTATCTTAGTAATCTGACTACCTATATGGAAATGAATAAGCTTGAGGCAACTCTTCATCTTATTCTTATCAAGGAATTCAAGAGCATCAAGAAGTTCACTGGAGTTGAGTCCGAATTTGCTTACGTCTCCTCCCGATTCTTCCCATTTGCCGCTGCCTGCTGAAGTAAGTTTGATTCGTATACCGATATTTGGCTCCACTTTCAGACGCTTGGCAACTTTCATTATAAGCCTAAGTTCATTGAGTTTTTCCACCACAAGGTATATCCTCCTGCCCATCTTTTGAGCGAGAAGTGCCAATTCCACATAGTCCTCATCTTTATATCCATTGCATACCACAAGAGAATTTTCATGCGTATTGACAGCGAGGACTGCATGCAATTCAGGTTTTGAACCGGCTTCAAGACCGATATTGTATTTATTGCCATGGCTTACGATCTCCTCCACCACCTGGCGCATCTGATTCACTTTGATTGGATACACAAGATAGCTCTCCCCTTCAAAATTATATTCTTTGCTGGCTGTTTTGAAGCAACTTGTTATCTTGCGGATTCTGTCGTCAAGAATATCTGGAAACCTCAACAACATGGGTGCTGAAATATCGCGCAATTTCAGTTCATCAAGCACCTGGCGAATGTCTACGGGAGCATAATCTGCTTTAGGAGTCACTTGCACATGTCCTTGGTCGTTGATGCTGAAATAGCTTAGGCCCCATCCCTGAATATTGTAGAGCTCACTTGAGTCCTCAATTCTCCATTTCCTCATTTTATTTATCTGATAAAAGTTTATTCCTGTTTATTTTCACTCTGCCGGTGGCTGCGATTGCGATTGTAATTGGATTTGCCCTTGGGGCCTGCTAAGAATCTCAAAGACTTGGGCATATATTTCCGTACGTTTTCGGACTATATTAAACTTGTCAGTATATTGCCTTGTACGCAATGACCCTTCCACATAGAGTTTCATACCTTTTCTGATATATCGCTCTGCATATTTTGCCTTTTCGCCGGTCATTACAATATTATGCCATTCAGTCACTTCCGAGTTGCCACGAAGTTCGTTGGTAGCAAGAGAAAAGTATGCCACTGGAAAATCCTGCTCCGGATATCTGACGTCAGGATCACCTCCGACATTCCCTATAAGTATCACTTTATTTACACTCATATCTTCTATCTTTAATCATTACAAACCCTATTTCCATATTCTGATTCCCAACCTTTTATCCATCAAAACTTATGAGCCTTCAGATATAAGCCGGTGCGCTCATGCAGTCCAAACAGCAGATTCATAATATGCACAGCATCTCCTGCTCCTCCCCGCATCCTGCAGTCTGCCACTACAGTGACGGTCAGTTTGTCATCGGAAATTTTTTGTAGAGTGACAAGGGTCTTTTGAGTTCCTTCCACCTCATAGCCGGGAACAGAACTTGACAACATAAATGTGAAATTATGATCATCATAGCAATGCTCATAAAGTTTAAATACCTCGTTTATGTCGAGAGAGCATGGCAGATCGATGTTGACCTTGAGACCTCGGTCAGTCACTTCCTCCCCAAGATGTCGCATTATTATATCTCCGTCAAAAGAATTTTGAGTCTTTTTCAAGACATGCAGTATTTCTTGGCGTGCCATTCCTATCTTTTCCTCTGTGTCAATATCAACAGGGCAAGCATACCCCACAGTTATATTCCCTTTAAGCAAAAGATGACGAGCTAATGGGTAAAGTCCTATTATTGCTGCCGCAGCTACAGAGCGAGGCACGACTGCTCTTTTACAACCTCTTACGAGTTCTTTGCGGTTGATTTCTGGCAATCCATACGCCATCTCAAGAGCCTCAAAATCAAGCGAGGGACAGTGTGACATGTCTATTATTCTCAGCTCCGGCCATCGGTCGGTATTCATTCGGAATCTGTCAGCTACATCGGAGTGAGCGTCAATGAATATCACATCGAGTTTCTGGGGGTTGATATCAGGTGAAAATTCAAGATCACATTCCCCTGCCAGTCCATGATGCACAGAGGCAACTTTCCTTCCAACCTTCCCCGGAGCAAAGGCACTCGTCAACTCCACATCAGGATGATTCACAAGTATCCTAATCAATTCTCCTGCCATGGCAGTGTCAGCTCCTGCTATTCCAACTCTTATCATATTATTAAGAATATTTCTTTGTTCATAATGGAAGTATAGTAGACAGTACTTCCGTAGCCTTGTCGTGAGAAATACCCTCCCTGAGCACTATAAAGACAGTATTGGCTCCCGCTATTGTTCCGGCTATTTCCGGAGCATTAAGCATGTCGATGTCGTATGCTATTCCGGAAGCATATCCGTTTCTTGTCAGCATAACTCCGATATTGCCTGAAAATTCAAGAGAAATCAAGCCATTCTCTCCGCGACGCGACAAGTCTAATTTTTGCCTTCCAGATCCTGAGGTGATTCTTGCGGTTCTCGCATCGGGAAGCATATACGCATATTCTCCATGTTCAAGAGGCACCTTGGTTGTCTTAAGCATCTTCAAATCTCTTGAAAGAGTGGCTTGAGTCACATATATACCTTTGTTGGCGAGCATACCGAGCAATTCTTCTTGACTCCCAACATTATTGTTCTTAATGATTTCTACCAATGCCTCAATTCTGTCGTTTTTCTTGCTCATATCTTATGTATTTGGTTCTGTGGCTCCTCGCCTTTTTTCTATTTCCAATTTTATCTCCGCTGCTTTTTCATAATCTTCATCTTGTACTGCTTGCTCCATCATGGTGAGCAGATCTATTTCAGATGATTTCTCATAAATATTGGCATCAGGTCTTTTCACTCGTTCTATTGCTTGCTGAGCCGGGATGGAATGTCTTGAAGAGGCATTGAGATTTCTTGTGCTCATAGAGTCTTTCTCCACTCCACATTTCTCAAGCAGAGTCCGTGCGGTATAGATAGGCGCATTCGCACGCATTGCCATTGCTATTGCATCGCTCGACCTTGCATCGATCACGTGCTTTTCGCCATCCTTGACTAAAGTCACATCTCCTGTGAAAATACCATTTTCAAGTTGCTTTATGACTACGGATTCAATGTTGATGCCAAAAGAATCAAGTATCTCAGTGGTGAATTCATGGGTCAATGGGCGTGGGGTCTTGATTTTCTGAAGCAGACATTCAATAGATTGCGCCTCGTTGTATCCAATAATTATAGGAAGGCGAAGTGTGCCATCTTGGTCTTCAAGTACCATAGCATACATGCCATTTTCTATTTGATTATATGTGATGCCGACTATCTTGAGTCTGACAAATTCATTTTCCATGTTTTTTCTTTTTATTTTCTATCACAATCATTCCTGATCCGAGACATACCTTGCGATCGGGAGTGTAAATGATGCAATACTGCCCCGGTGCTATTCCCTGCACATCTTTCTCAGATTCAAGAATATACCCTCTCTCTCCTTCCCACCTCAAGATTCCATCAAGAAATTCCGGAGTATGACGATTCTTAAATGATACCCTTAATGATCCATCCTCTTCTTTCTTAAATTTGTCATATTCAAATGGATTGACAGTAATCCAGTCCACTTCATCCATCTCAATCTTCTTCCCATATTGCATTTTGGTGTCGTAGCCATGGCTCACATATACAACGTTGTCGCGTATATTCTTCCTGACCACAAACCAAGGGCCACCTCCAAGTCCAAGACCCTTTCTCTGCCCTATGGTATAAAACCAGTAACCTTTATGTTCTCCGATTTTCTTTCCTGTTTCTATCTCTATTACAGGACCGGGCTTGGTGCCGAGTTGACGCTCAAGGAAGTAGCTATAGTCAATTTTTCCAAGGAAACAGATGCCTTGGCTGTCTTTCCTGGTGGCGTTGGGCAAATTTGCTTCTTTGGCTGCCTCTCTCACTTCTTCTTTTGTCATGTCGCCGAGCGGGAAGATGATGTGGCTCAACTGGTCGTAGCTTATCTGGGCAAGAAAATCTGTCTGATCCTTCACAGCATCTGGTGCTGTGGCAAGCCAATATTTGCCATCTTCTTCTATCACCTTTGCATAATGGCCTGTAGCCGTCTTATCAAAATATTTACCCCATCTTTCTTCAAAGAATCCGAACTTTATGATTTTATTACACATAATGTCGGGATGTGGTGTTAGTCCTTCCTTGACAGTGCGAAGGGCATATTGCATCACGTATTCCCAATATTCTTCATGAAGAGACACTACCTTAAAAGGCAGGTTATACTTCTTTGCTATTAGTGTGCACATCTCTATATCTTCCTCAGCCGTGCACTCTCCTTCCCCATTGTCCATCCCTATGCGGATGTAGAATAAATGCAGGTCATGGCCCTGACGGTAAAGTCGGTCTAAGGTCACTGCACTGTCTACTCCTCCAGATATCAAAACAGCAATTTTCAAATCCTTTTATTTTATATTTTTTTATTGTTGAATAATATTTCACACTTCCTCCAGTTCATCTTCGCTCGCATCAGAGGAATGCAAGAGATGAAGAGACAAGAAGTAATCTACTGATATTTTCCCTGGTCCTACAAGAATTAGGAAGAAATAGATTCCTAAGAACATTATCGGAAGATATCCAGGCTGCTCCCAACTCAGTTGATAAGAAGCAGTTGAGACCATATCATGAAGCAGATAATATTCTGCCACTGTCATGGCAATAAATGGAGGAAGAATCATCACTCTGGTGATGAATCCTGCCATTATAAAGAGACTGCAGCCTATCTCTATGCATATCATTATCCAAAATGTAACCTCTGATCCAAGTCCTAACACTGAAGGAAATGTCTGAGATAGTATTTCTGATTGATGTAGTTGTCGGATACCAAACTGCATGAGCATTATTCCTACAAACAGACGCAAAAACAGGCGTCCAAGATGCGTATAGCTATATCCTGTAGTTGCTACATAGATCTTACGTGGAAGATCAAGCACTTTATGTGTGTCCATGGTTATTATTCTCCGTTATTTTAATTTTTAAGCATGTCCATTGCTTTTTCCATGGCTTGCATAGCATTGATATGCTTAGCGACAATCTTGCCATCTGACCCTATAATATAAATCTCAGGAATTTCTCTGATGTCATATAGATCACTCACAGTCTCGGATCCTCCTACGGTCCAGTTTTTGGGGAAATCAGTAGTCTTTTTCTCCCATCCTTCTTCCGGATCAGGAATGATGAAAAGCACATTTATTTTCCCATCTGTCACAGCTTTATTGAAGGCAACATTCGACTGCATCCTAAGTTTTGACATCCTGCAATCATCGCAATCAGGATCTCCAAAAATCATGATAGTAGGTGTTGACATTGGGAAGTATTTTGCAGCCTCTCCATTTGCTCGTGTAAATTCAAACCTATTCGGAGTCTCCCCTATCAAGGAATGTTCAAGTTGCTTGAGTTGAAGTTCATATCTTGCACGCTTGTTCTTAGGAAATTTCTTATTTGAAAGGGATGCACTCAATATTCTTGCATAAAGTTCATCAATCCAAAACTCAGCTCTGGGTCCATAGATTTGTTCTTCTGCTGCCTTAGTCATCTGATAAAGAAGCGTAGGATTTTTCTGAAGGTTTTTCATCAGTTTATCCACAGCGGCAGTCACTTTATCTTTTGTGGCATATTGGATTGTAGTGGCATAAACTTGGAATGCATCATTCAGTTTAGCCTGGTCTACGACTTCCTGACTCTTCAAATTCAATTTGTTCCAAAAGTTTTCTGCAAGCCAATCACATTTTTCAGTGAATGTCTCTAAATCTTCCGGTGCCGTAGGATACTCAAAAAGAGGATCCACATACATCACTCCTGCATCTATCAGTGATGTGGAATCATTTTCTTCCTGTGCTGATACAGTCACGGCAGTAGCTAAAAGCACCATTGACATAAGCAATATTCTAATTTTCATTTCAATCAATATTAAATAAACATTTAAATATCATCACCTCGACACCTCGACACCTAGACACCTTGATACCTCGACACCTAATTTATAAGCAGTGCACTAAATTGATTAATAATGCCAGGAAGAGGTTTACGTATGATTGCACGCAATTTCCAGTTTCTTTTCTGCATTTCCTCAGATAAAGATTGGGAAAGTTCATGGGCAACTGATCCTACAAATCCTATCCCCTCTTCTTTCAGTTCTTTCTCAGAATAAGATGCAAACTCACTATCGAAAAACTTTTTAATCTGAGTGTTAACAAGAGAGGCAATATAGGGATGAGACAAGTTTTCTGTAATAAATGGCATGAAACTTGAAATCCAGCGGTTTGGCGAAGGCTGGCGATAAAGATGATCTACCACTTCTCCCACCGTTAGGTTATATTTCTCATTAAATTTCCTGATTATGTCTTCTGGAGCGAGATTCTTATAAACATCGCGCAACAAGTGCCGGCAAAATGCCACTCCACCTCCTTGGTCGTCCAAAAGATATCCCAATGATACTGATTTTCGGTCGACTGAAGAGCCATCATAATGACAAGAATTGCTTCCCGTGCCCATGATACATGCTATTCCAGGCTCTCTGCCTAATACTGCACTGGCTGCACCGGACATGTCGCCTTCTGCTTTAATGTCTTTACATGTGAACATTTCAGAAAGCAGAGTCTCCATTCTGTTGGCAATAATCGGACTGCCTATTCCGGCACCAAAAAAACATATCTTATCAAATGATTCTCCAAGAGCCACTCTTACCAGACGCAACTCTTCTTCAATCATATCAGTATCATGATGAAGCGGGCTAATCCCAATTCCTGTGTAATGTTCCTCCTCAACTTCTGAAGAGTGATTTATGGTCAGTTTTACCCAGTCGGTCTTTGATGCACCCGCATCTGCTATCAGTATTTTCATTCTTTTTCTTTTGTGTATATTCACCCACAAAATTAATCAAAATTCATTAATTATACAAATAATATAAATTGAACTTGCACTCCTTTCATATATATTTACATTTTTTAATGCAAAATTAAAGTTTGTATCATATTTTTTGTTAATTTTGCATAGTTAGCAAAACACAAATACCTTAAATTATATACCAGATGCAGACAAAACAACTTTTAAAGCGTGGGCTGGCCTATGCCACGTTGGCATGTGGCATAATGACAACCCCAATCAATTCCTCAGCCAAGGGGAATGAAGAAAATGGGTTGACGCCATATTTCTCCACTTCTATTTCTGGAGTGGCAAAACCAAACGCGGAAGGTTTCATTGGTCGATGGCTCATGCTGGAGCCAATCGAAAAACCCAACAGAAGCAATACAGTTTTCACTGATAGTTATCTCCGTGAGGTATTTAATACTGAATATTTCCCAGGTCAAACTACAGCATTTCCAAAAGACGGACAAAAGGTGAAAGTTGGCAAGCAGTCCTTGAAATGGCATGCTTTAGACAGTAAACTATTCAACGTCAAGTTATTTCGATTTGCTACCGGACTTGAAAAACCTTACTATGGAGTTCTTTTCTGGGTGGTGACCGCTATTGACTGTGAAGAAGAAATTGCAGATGTCAGGATGTCGGTCGGTTCAAATTCCGCTTCCATGTGGTGGCTTAATGGCGAGGAAGCCGTGCTGCTTTCAGGCGACCGCCGAATGGTGATGGATGATGGCACTTCAAAACGACTGACACTTAAGAAGGGACGCAACATCATAAGAGGTGCGATCATCAATGGTCCAGGTATGAGCGATTTCTGCTTGCGTTTTCTTCACGATGATGGAACTCCTGTAACTAACTACACTATCAGCACTCTATAAACTATTTTTTGCCATGAAATTCAATAGATTTAAATATATTCCCTCAATTATTCTTGCCTTGACAGCGGCAAGTGCATCGGCTCAGGTCGGAGAGCCATACATTCACGATCCTTCGACGATAATGAAATGCGATGGCAAATATTACACTTTCGGCACGGGAGGTGGCGGTCTTATTTCCGACGACGGTTACCACTGGCATCAAGGTGGCGTGCGCCCCGGGCGTGGTGCGGCTCCTGATGTTGTGAAAATCGGCGATAGATATCTCGTGGCTTATAGTGCCACTGGTGGAGGTCTTGGTGGTGGACATAGTGGAAAGGTACTGACTATGTGGAATAAGACTCTTGATCCAAATTCACCTGATTTTGAATATACTGAGCCTATAGAGGTGGCATATTCAGAAGAGAACGAAGATTGCGATGCAATCGATCCCGGATTGCTTCTCGATCCTAATACAGGCAGACTCTGGCTCTCTTATGGCACTTATTTTGGATTCATCCGTCTTGTAGAGCTTGATCCGGCTACCGGAGCGCGAAAGGAAGGAAATGAGGCTATTAATATTGCCATAGATTGTGAGGCTACTGATCTTCTCTATCGCGATGGCTGGTATTATCTTCTTGGCACACACGGCACTTGTTGCGATGGTCCAAATTCGACATATAATATTGTGGTGGGTCGCTCGCGCAATGTGGAAGGACCATACCTTGACAATATGGGAAGAGATATGCTTAAGGGTGGCGGCAAGATGGTGGCAAGCTCAGGCAACCGTAAGACTGGAGCAGGACACTTCGGACGATATATTGAAGATGAAGGTGTTGAGAAAATGTCGCTCCACTATGAAGCAGATTTCAATCTTGGTGGGAGAAGCGTATTGGCCGTTCTTCCATTACTATGGAAAAATGAATGGCCGGTGGCTGGCGATCCATTTGTGGAGGATACTTATGAAATTGAATCGGAAAGAAGAGGATATGGCTTAGAGCTTGCTGTGGATTTTGTCAGAATGCAAGGAGGACTTCATCGTTTTTGGGAACCTCAGACGGAACCTATAGAGCCACTACCCGATCAGAAACTCGAAGACGTGATTGCGACTTGGCCTTCTGGAAATATTGATGTTAGAATTGGCGACTATATGTTTCGCCCTCATCAGAAATGGACTGTTACAGCGGTGCCTGATGCCGGTGGGTATCTTGGGGCTCCTTATTATAAGATCACAATCGCAGGTACTGATAGGGCTCTTTGTGCCACCGCTGATAAAGAAGTCTCAACAGTGGAACACTTCACCGGAGCCGACGAACAGCTTTGGAGAATAGAGCAACTTATCGATGGCACTTATCGAATAATGCCAAAGGCGATTCCAGGATGCGACGAGATGCTTGCTCTCGTTTCCGTTGCAGACAGCACTCCTTCTCTTGGTAAGTTTGATTTCTCAAGCGATAATTCAAAGTGGAACTTCAGAAAGCGTTGATGCCATGAGAAAGATTATTTCAATGGGTTGTGTTTTGTTGGCAACTGGAATGTCTGCTCAAAACCCAATAATCCACGACCAATTCACGGCTGACCCAACGGCGAGAGTATTCAATGGAAAGATGTATCTCTATCCTTCTCATGATATTGTAAGTCCTGTCGACGAGTTGAAAGAGTGGTTTTGCATGGCAGACTATCATGTGTTTTCATCCGACAACTTGGTGGACTGGACTGACCACGGCGTAATTCTCACTCAGAACAATATCCCATGGGTAAAACCAAATTCCTATGCCATGTGGGCTCCGGATTGCGTTGAGAAAGATGGTCGCTACTATTTTTACTTCCCTGCATCTCCAAAAGATTTGGAGAGAGGGTTCGGTATCGGTGTCGCCATTGCAAATTCTCCGGAAGGTCCGTTCATGCCTATGCCGCATCCAATTAAAGGGGTGATGGGTATAGATCCTTGTGTTCTTATTGACGATGATGGCAAAAGCTATATATATTGGAGCGGAATGGGACTCTCTGTAGCCCCTCTTAAAGACAATATGATGGAACTCGATGGAGAACCTCAAAAAATCCAAGGTCTACCAGAAGGTTTCAAGGAAGGACCCTTTGCTTTCAAGCGTGACGGCATCTACTATCTCACTTTCCCATGGGTCAGAGATGTGACGGAGACTCTTGCATATGCTGTCGCTGACAATCCTTACGGTCCGTTTGAATTCAAGGGAATCATAATGGAAGAATCTCCTACAGGATGCTGGACCAATCACCACTCGATCGTAGAGAAAGATGGGGAATGGTATCTATTCTATCATCACAATGACTATTCTCCCGACATGGATAAGCGTCGATCTGCAAGGATAGATAAATTGACGTTCAATCCAGATGGTAGTATTAATAAAGTGACCCCAACCTTGCGAGGTGTCGGAGTAAGCGATGCAAGGAAAAGAATTCACATCGACCGCTATAGTGACATTAGCCCAAATGGAATAAAACTCAACTTCCTCGACCCAAACGACACATTCAAAGGTTGGGCAGTTGAATTTTCAAAAATAGGTGCATGGGTTGCATATGATCGTGTGGATTTTGGCAATCGCCCAGTAAAGGAAGCAACCGTCAGGATTCTTAGCAAAAAAGGTTGCACCATTCAAATTAGTGAGAATGGTGGAAAAATCATTGCCACATTCAATGTGCATGCAAGCAAGAGCTGGCAAGAGGTGGGTGTGCCTGTCAGTTATTCTCCCGAAGGGATAAAAGATATTAAGGTGACCATGACAAAAGGATCATCTGCAGAAATTGATTGGATAGGTTTTGACGCTCTTCCACTTGAGGGAGGTGCGTTTTCCTCAGGACAATACCGCAACTATTTCAAACAACTGGGGTATTCTGAAGAAGATATCAACAATCGGCTCAACCGGATATTCAACGACCTCTTTTATGGTCCCAATAAGGTTTATTTCGAAGCCGATGATTACACAGCTTACATAAGTGATATCAAAAATAATGATGTCCGCACTGAGGGAATGTCTTATGGCATGATGATTGCTGTGCAACTTGACAAAAAGGATATTTTTGATAAACTTTGGAGATGGGCAAAAAAAAATATGCAGCATCAAGACGGCCCGAATGATGGATATTTCGCATGGAGCTGCAAGACCGACGGCACCCCCAATGCGCATGGATCTGCCTCTGATGGAGAACTTTTCTTCATCACCTCCCTCATCTTTGCCTCCAACCGTTGGGGCAACGACACGGGCATCAATTATCTCGAAGAAGCTCAAAACATTCTGAATAAATCAATGCAGAAAACCGGTATGGACCGTGTTTCCCCACTCATCAATATAGAGGAAAAACTAATCACTTTCACCCCAGACCCTTGGGGTGGCAGTTACACAGATCCATCATATAATATTCCGGCTTTTTATGATGTGTGGGCAAAGTGGGCAAATGATGGAAGAAGCAATTTCTGGAAATCTTGCGCCGACAAGAGCAGGGCATATCTCCATAAAGCCACTCACCCGATGACAGGACTGACCCCTGATTATACTGCTTACGATGGCAGTCCACGCGGATCAAGATTTATTATCGGCGATGATTTCCGTTTCGACTCATGGAGAGTGCCTTTGAATATTGCTATTGACTATGCTTGGAGCGGAGCGGATGCCGATTGGCAACGTGAGTATGCAGATAGGATTCAGGATTTTTTCTATGGAGAGGGAATAGACTCTTTTGTAGACCAGTATAAGATAGACGGAAGTCAAGTTGAGAAAATACTTGAAGCAGGCCAGCATCAGTCGCTGCGTCATTCTGTAGGTCTTGTTGGGACGCTTGGAGCCGTGTCTTTGGCTGCCACCGACCCTAAGTCTCGTGAATTTGCAGAGCGAGTTTGGAATTCCAAACACGAGCCTTATGAAGATGGCTATTTTGACGCGTATTATGATGGATTGCTACGCCTATTTTCTTTTATGCTTTTAAGCGGCAATTATCAAGTTATTGAACCAACCATTAATGAACAATGAACAACGATTAATGATAAAAATCATAATGGCGTCGAGGATTTTCCTCGACGCCATTATATATACTGTGTTAGTGATTTGATTAATAATTTTCAGGGCGAAGTTCAAAATATGCTTGCGGATGGCTGCATACCGGGCAGATCTGTGGGGCAGACTTTCCGATATGGAGATTTCCACACTCAAGGCACATCCAGACGCGGTCGCCATCGCGTGAGAATACGATTCCTTCCTCAATGTTCTTTAGAAGTTTGCGATAGCGTTCCATGTGTGCTTTCTCAATGGCTCCAACCATCTCGAATTTCTTAGCAATTTCTGTAAAGCCTTCTTCGCGGGCAATCGCTGCAAATCTTACATACATATCTTCCCATTCGTATTCCTCGCCTGCTGCTGCATCAACAAGATTTTCAGGAGTTTCTGGAACGTCACCGCCATGTAGATATTTAAACCAGAGCTTAGCGTGCGCATGCTCGTTTTTGGATGTCTCTTCGAAGATGTTGCCAATCTGCTGATATCCATCTTTCTTGGCTTTCTTTGCATAGAAAGAGTATTTCACACATGCTTGAGATTCACCGGCTAAAGCAGCCAACAGACATTCTTCGGTCTTACTTCCTTTGAGTTCTTTCATTTTTTATATAGTTTATAGGTTTATTTGTGATTTTTAACACTAAACAAAAGCATGTAAAAAAAGGTTCATCTCATTTCTAAATTTTTTTCTACTCTGAATTTTTTTTGCATTGTATAGTGGATTGTATCTAACTTTTTATTAATTTTGCATCGTGAAAGAGGCAAAGGAAATACTAACCAAAGCCAAATTCAATATTAATACAGGTAACAAGCTAAACTTGACAATCTTATGGGAGGTTTTTTTGGCGCAGCCTTAAAACGAAAGTGTGTCAACGATATCTTTTATGGCGTTGACTATAACTCACATCTCGGCACTCGCCGCGGTGGTATGGTGACCTACGATCCGGAAGAAAAACGGTTCTGCCGTTCTATCCACTCGCTCGAAAGCACTTATTTCCGCACAAAATTTGAATCGGAGTTGCACAAATATAAGGGCAACATGGGCATTGGAGTCATCAGCGACACTGATCCGCAACCTATCACTATCAATTCCCACCTTGGCAGATACGCTATCGTCACTGTGGCCAAAATCGACAATCTTGATGAACTGGAAAAAGAACTTCTCGATAATGGAGAACACTTTGCAGAACTCAGTTCCGGAGTCACTAATCCTACTGAATTGGTAGCCCTCCTTATCAATCAAGGCAAGACTTTTGTTGAAGGGATTGAGAATGTATATAATAAGGTGAAAGGTTCATGCTCAATGCTGATTCTTACAGAAAATTCAGTAATCGTAGCACGCGACAAACTTGGCCGCACATCCATAGTTATCGGTGAGAAAGAAGAGGGCTACG
This sequence comes from uncultured Sangeribacter sp., assembly GCA_964503095.1. Lineage (GTDB taxonomy): Bacteria > Bacteroidota > Bacteroidia > Bacteroidales > Muribaculaceae > Lepagella. Next base: position 16,754 of record CAZCZX010000001.1, on the reverse strand, counting down.
CTGTGAGCAGTGAGTCTACCTCATTCCCCAACCTTGACTATCGCTTGCTTCGTGATGTTGGTCCGGGTGAGATTGTCGAGCTCAAGCCTGACGGAATCCGACAACTACGTGCTCCCAACAAGGAAATGCAGATTTGTGCTTTCATGTGGGTCTATTATGGATTCCCAACCTCTACATATGAGAACCGCAACGTTGAGGAAGTCCGCTTCAAATCAGGATATGCCCTCGGACAGCAAGACAAGGAGACTGAGATAGACTGTGTAGCCGGTATTCCTGATTCCGGAGTTGGCATGGCACTCGGATATGCTGCCGGCCATGGCACACCTTATCAGCGTTGCATATCAAAGTATACACCTACTTGGCCACGCAGTTTCACACCTGCCGACCAATCGATGCGTTCCTTCATTGCAAAGATGAAACTCGTGCCTAATGAGGCTATGCTCAAAGGGAAGAAGGCACTTTTCTGCGATGACTCAATCGTAAGAGGCACTCAGCTCAACGACAATGTTAAGGTGCTGTTTGATTGTGGTGCTAAAGAGGTGCACATGCGTATTGCATGTCCTCCACTCATCTATGGATGCCGCTATCTCAACTTCACATCCTCAAAATCGGAGATGGAATTGCTCACACGCCGCATCATCGAAGAACTGGAAGGAGACCCCAACGCACACTTGGATGAATATGCCAAGACCGGAAGTTGCCGCTACTGTAAGATGGTAGAAAAAATGAGAGAACGCTACGGCCTCACCTCCCTCAAATTCAACACCCTCGAAAACCTCATCGAAGCTATAGGCCTCCCCAAAGACCAGGTATGCACCCACTGCTTCGACGGCACCTCCCACTTCTAAAGAAATCAAAACGCCAAGCAAAATAAATCGCATCTGCCATCGCAGATGCGATTTTATTATTTGTAACAATTTTCCTGTTGTTTATCATTTTATGAGGTGAAAATTTGGTATTATCGAAGATTTTGTATAAATTTGCAATATGCCACTTAATTTGACGATTTATGATAAAATTGAATTACTTTCTTCGTGGATTTGTATATTCTGCAATTCTGGGGTGCGCTTGCATGCTTCCTAATGATATCTGTGCCAAATCGGAAGTTAGGGAAACGGCTCTTGACCGAATAAATATTCAGCAATGTATATATCCGCAGGAAAAACTTCATGTCGTCACTGACCGAAACGTCTATTCAAGTGGTGACACTGTATGGTGTAGGGTATTCGTTGTGGATGCAGCCAATCATAAGCAGGTCAATATAAGCAAATATGTGTATCTTGAATTGCTTAATCCTTTTGGAGAAGTATCGGATAGAATCAAGATAATCGAAAAAGATGGAGTCTACTCCGGTTATATTCCAATCGACGAGGATATATACCAAGGGGACTATACATTAGCAGCATATACCATGTATTCCGAAAACGAAGGAAAAGACTATTTTTTTCGTAAGCCTTTAAGGCTTCTTTCGCAATACAGTTCAAAATATGTAATAGAATCGGAATTTACACCAACTGTTTCAGGAGAAGTCAAAGGATCTTTCAGGATCAAGTCTATCAATGGTGAGAAAATGAATTATAATGTCATGTCGTGGACCATGAAGGATGGAAAATATAAAGAAATGCCTGATGCAAGAAAAGGATTCAGCCGAAAGTTCAATCGCGGCAAGGGGGAGGATATAGTTCTTGTGAGATTTGGAGACTATTACCGATATGTGCCTGTAGAATATCCAATAGAAAAGATCGATATTGTATTCTATCCGGAGGGTGGATGGCTTATTGGAGGAAAGGAGTGTAGAGTGGCTTTCAAAGCGATTGACGAAGTGGGTAATGGGGTCTCTGCATCCGGTATTGTCTGTGACGATGCTGATAATGTAATTGCAGAGTTCAGTACTGTCCACAACGGTATGGGTTGTGTTGAGTTTACTCCCGAAGAAGGAAACCGCTACTATGCAAAATATTTAGGGCGAGATGGTGAGGCGAGATCCGTCGAGATAGGCTCTCCGAGATCAGAAGCAGCTTCATTGCGATATGATGTGGCCGATGACAAATCATATTTCAGCGTAGCCGGAGGAGAGGGTCTTGATCTTGAGTTGGTTTTGGCATTGAGAGGCGGTGGTATCCTTGCCTCGCCCATATCTGCCGATGCCCCCCTATACATCAATAGAAGCGAATTGCCTACGGGACTTTATCAAGCCTTATTGGTGTCGCGATCAGACAGCGTAGTGATGAGCGAACGTCTATTCTTTGTTGGAGCAGACAGTGAAGCACCAAAAATATCAAAAGTTTCTCTGGATTCGATGTCAATATCATTGAAAGCCCCTGCTATATCGTCGGCAGACTGTTCTGTAAGAATTCTAAATGGAAAGATATTGAAAGAAAAAGTCGACAGGGACATACGCACAAGGCTTCTTCTGGAAAGCGAGTTGCGAGGCCGTATAGAAAATCCTGCTTATTATTTTTCAGACGATCCTGATGCAGAGCAAAATCTTGATTTAGTGATGATGGTAAATGGCTGGAGTCGATACAATATTCCGGAGGCAATCAAAGGAAAATATGAAGAGCCTCAGATTCCTCTTGAAATTGGACAGGAGATATCCGGACAAGTGCGCTCGAGATGGAAGGGAAAACCAATGAAAGATGTGCTCATATATGCCATAGCCCCAAAAAGCAACTTCGGCACCTTTGCCGAGACCGATGCACAGGGAAATTTCCGTCTTAACGGTTTTGATCTCCCAGAGGGTACGTCGTTCATCATTAGAGCCATGAACTTAAAAGGAAACAACGAGAGCAACTATGACATAGATGAAGAAGAATATCCTTCTATAGACTGGTTGAACGAAAAGCCAACTATCGCGATGGAATTAGACCCGGCAGAGTATTTCAAAAATATCCGCTGGATTATGCTCGATGAGATCAAGGTGCAGGCATTCAACAACAATCCCGATATTAACGTCTTCCATACCATATCATCCTATACAAGGAATGCCGAAGACTTTAGTAAAAAAGGAATAACGTCTTTGGAACAGGCTTTAAGGGGAATTCCAGGCATGAGTATCAGAAACGGCCATCTGATGTATAGAAACGAAAAAGTAGTCTTCTTCATAGATGGGACACCGTTGGATATGCCTGTGGAAAGCAGTGGGAGCGGATCAGGTATTCTTAATGAAGCTATACCTGGCACATACGCGACTTCTCGCTTTGCGGATAACAGTATTGCGAACGTCAATCCCTACAATACACGAATGCTATTGAGCGGTGCATATCCCAACAAAAACAGTGTAAACAGCCTTACAGGCAGAAATTTCACTCCGACTTTGGATGAACTGGAACTATATATTCCATTTAGCAGTATTGAAAGTCTTGACTTTGTCAAATCTTATGGGTTAGGAGGAATGCTTTGGATTATTACCAAAACAGGTGATAAGAATCAAAAAGAAAAACAGTTTGAACTGAAAGATTATCTTCCGCTTGGATACCAGAGATATAAGGAATATGCGAGTCCTCTTCTTTCTTCGGATTCTGATGAATATGATCTCGCGACACATCCTACACTTCTTTGGCTGCCAAGGGTCAGATTTGATGGGAATGGTCATTCAATCAATTTGAAATCAAAGATCTCCCCGGATTATCAGATAATCATTGAAGGTATTACTGAAGATGGTGAAATTATTTCAGAAGTTCTTTAAGGCGTAAGAGAAAACATAATATGTTGATTCCAAAAATGAGGAGCAATAATTAGTGAAGATTATAAAACGAAGTGTAATAAATTGGGGAAAATCTTTTGATATTTATGAACAAATCATTAATTTTGCAGTTTGTAACGATTTAACTTTCTATGATGGAAGTTGAGGATATCTTTATAAGCAATGAGCAATTTAGAATCAGATGATTTAAATATAAATTCGGAAGAGACATCTAATGAGGTTGCATCCGAGAAAAAGCAGAAAAAGGGGCGAAATGCTTTTTTGTTGCTGCTTAATATTCTAATGATGGGGACTGCAGGGTGGAAAGACTTGCGGCGCTCTCGTCTTACACCCGAGCAGACTGCCGCAGGATGCTTCTACCCTATCGTGGCTCTGGCCTCCGTTTGCCGTTTTTCCGATTGGTTTTATCTTCCGGAATTCAATCTTTCCACTACCCTTATAAGCGCAGTTTCAATCTTCGCATCATTTTTCTTCAGTTATTTTGCAGTGCAAGTGGTTTGCCGTTGGCTCTTCCCGTATGCTGCCAAAACAAAAACTGAATCTGCTTATTTCAAACTGATAGTGCAATATGCCTTGGCAAGCCTTGCTCTTTTCTGGATCCCAGCGGAAGTTTTGCCAATATTAGAACCTCTGACAGTATTCTTGCCCATATGGACAGCATTCATCATCACTAAAGGGGTGAGATTTCTCAGATTGCCCGAGCAATATCACAACCGCTGCATGGTGACGATTGTTGTAACAGTAATAGTGATGCCATATTTTTTCATGTGGCTTTCTGAATTAATTTTCTAATAATGGATGCAAAAAATATAAATATAAAGAACCGACGTGCTTCGTTTGATTATGAAATCGGAGATACTTACACGGCAGGGATGGTGCTTACAGGCACTGAAATCAAGTCAATAAGGAGCGGTAAGGCCTCTCTTACAGACTCATATTGCATTATTGACGGAGGTGAAGTTTGGGTGAAAGGTATGAATATCTCAGAGTATTTTTATGGATCATATAATAACCATATTGCACGTCGTGACCGTAAACTCCTTCTCTCAAAAAAGGAGATAGCAAAGATAGAAAAGGCAATTGCGGATCCCGGTTATACACTGATACCTTTAAGAATTTTCATAAACGATCGGGGGTATGCAAAACTTGTGGTTGGAGTTGCGCGAGGCAAGAAGCAATATGATAAGCGTCAGGCCATCAAGGAGCGTGAAGACAAGCGTATCCTCGACCGAATGATGAAGAAATAATCCCTCGATAAGATGAGAAAACTGGAACTTCTTGCTCCGGCTGGGAATGCTGACATCGCCATGCAGGCTATCTTGCATGGCGCTGATGCTGTCTATATGGGGGCCTCGAGTCATGGTGCTCGTCGCAATGCCGCAAACTCTATCGACGATATCAAGCGGACAGTGGATTTTGCCCATATTTTCAGAGCAAAAGTTTATGTGACGGTCAATACTATAGTTTATGAGAAAGAACTTAAAATTGCTGAACGCCTGATAAATGATCTATACCATGCAGGCGTGGATGCGATTATAGTACAAGACATGGGTATTCTTCGCATGAACATTCCTCCTATAGAACTTCATGCCAGCACGCAGTGTGATATCCGTACACCCGAAAAAGCAAAGTTTCTTCAAGATGTAGGGTTTAGCCAACTTGTCCTCCCCCGAGAACTGACACTCGAAGAGATACGGAAGATGGCAGAGTGCGTCATAATTCCCTTGGAATCATTTATCCATGGGGCACTATGCGTAAGCTATTCCGGACGATGCCATGCCAGTTTTGCAACATGCGGAAGAAGTGCCAATAGAGGAGAATGTGCCCAACTTTGCCGACTGCCTTATACTCTTACAGATTCCACAGGAAAAGTAATAGCCAAAGACAAGCATTTGCTGTCGCTTCGGGATTTGAACACCATAGACATATTGCCGAAGATGATCGAAGCCGGAGTATCAAGTTTTAAAATCGAGGGTCGACTCAAGGAGGCAGCATATGTGAAAAATACTGTGGCATCCTACCGGAAAGCAATTGATAACATTATTGCAATTCATCCTGAAAAATATAAACGCAGCAGTTTCGGAGTTTCTGAAATATCTTTCACCCCTGAACTTTCAAAGTCGTTCAACCGAGGATTTACACATTATTTCATTGATTCAAGACGTCCGAAAAGCATAATCTCTCCCGACACTCCAAAATCTTTAGGAGAGATTATAAGCAACATCTCAAAACTAAATAATGGAGATGGAATAAGTTTCTTTGATGCTGACGGAAATTATACAGGGGCAATGGTGAATGGAGTGCAAGGTAACCGCATACTGACATCAAAACCTGTCGCCATACCCAAAGGAGCAGAAATACATCGCACTTTCGACCGTGTTTGGGACAAAGAATTGCAACGCGAGACAGCAGCAAGAAAAATCGGAGTCTCCTTTACTATTGATGATACAGGGATCACAGCCAGTGATGAGAGAGGTTGCGAAATACGTATTCCATTAGACTGTTCCCGAGACTTAGCAAAAAAGAGAATGGACTACTCTCCCATTTTCTCAAAACTTGGCAATACGCCATATAGATTGATCAGCTTCGAATCTAAACTTGACCCCACTGTCTTCATTCCTGCCGGACAACTTACCGAATTGAGAAGAAAAGTGATAACAGCCCTTGACCAAGCAAACTTATCCACATATCCCTATTCATATAGAAGGAAAGAAAATCCGCAAGCGAGATACATGACCGATAGTCTTGATTATCGTGACAATGTTGCCAATAGTCTTGCTGAAAAATTCTATCGTGATCATGGAGTCAAGAAAATAGAGAGTGCTATGGAATCTCTGCCTGAGTCAAAAAGAATCGGTAAACGCCTCATGACAACCCGCCATTGCATATTGAGAGAATTTGGGATGTGCAAAAGAGAAAAGGGACTCGGAAAATATTCCGAACCCCTTAGACTTTCAACAGGGAAAGAGACTTTCTCTCTCGAATTCAATTGTCGTGATTGTGAGATGCACCTGCTTGGCTGACTTTTGGCTGAGGAGAGGTCTCAGGAACATTGACATCTACGCCAAGGCTGTCAGAAATCGTGTCATTCTCAATTTTCGGATGTAAAATATCCCGGATGCGGATATCTCTTGCATTGACATATTCCTGAAGCAATGACTGGATTGTGTCATTTTGTCCTTCTGTCAGCAATATGTCAGTGTCTGGAGGATAGGAAAAATTGACCTTGTCAAGTTTTTCTTCAAATTCAGAGCAAGCCTCCGCCCAAGATGCGCTGTCTTTTGCTTCTGAAACTTTCAAAGTATAATCAGATATAAGAGCACTAATCTTGCCAAACATATCGTCGGCATCCCTACGATCTTTCTTCTGCTTTTCTGAAGAACAACTTGCCAACATAGTCACGGCAAGCAAGAATACACAAACACGACTCTTTCTCATTTTGCTTCAAGTTTTGCTTTAAGATACTTACCTGTATATGATTCAGGGCAAGCTGCCACTTCCTCAGGAGTGCCGGCAATGACAAGATTTCCTCCGGCGTCGCCACCTTCAGGCCCTATGTCAATAACCCAATCCGCACTCTTGATGACATCCATATTATGCTCTATAATCACCACTGTATGCCCGGCATCTACAAGACGATTGAGTGATTTCAGAAGCGTAGAAATATCATGGAAGTGAAGACCGGTTGTGGGTTCATCAAAGATAAACATGGTGCGAGGTTGCTTTTCCTGAGATATGAAATATGCCAACTTCACACGTTGACTCTCGCCCCCCGATAAGGATGAACTGCTTTGCCCAAGCTTGACATATCCAAGTCCTACTTCCTGAAGAGGAAGGAGTTTTTTGATGATCTTCTTCACAGTGGAGTCTTTGTTGTCTTCTTGAAGGAAAGCAATACACTCATCCACTGTCATCTCAAGGAAATCGAAGATATTCTTACCTCGATATAGCACATCAAGAACATCCTGTTTGAATCGCTTGCCGTGACATTCCTCACATTCCACAGTAATGTCTGCCATAAACTGCATAGGAATAGTGATGGTGCCCTCACCTTTGCACTCCTCGCATCTTCCCCCTTCAGCATTGAAAGAGAAGAATCCAGGTGTGAATCCCAACTGCTTGGCAAGTGGTTGCTCTGCAAAGAGCTTTCGAATCTCATCAAAAGCTTTCAGATAGGTCGCGGGGTTAGATCGTGAGGAAGTACCTATTGGATTTTGATCTACAAACTCTATCGCACCGATTGCATTCACGTCTCCCCCGATTTTCTTGTGTGCGCCGGGAGCGTCGCATGGGTCGCCAAGCAGACGCACAATCGCCTTGTAGAGAATTTCCCTTACAAGAGTAGACTTTCCGCTCCCACTCACACCGGTCACTACTGACATAACACCGAGAGGAAACTTCACATCTATACCCTTTAGATTGTTTTCTCTTGCTCCAATCACTTCCACAAATTTTTTCCAAGGTCTACGCAGTGAAGGCACCGGAATTGACCGCTTGCCGGAAAGGTAATCTAAAGTATATGATTCCCCTTCATATCCTTTTTCAAGAGTCTCTTGCAGATTTCCTTGATAGATGATACTTCCTCCGTGGCTTCCTGCATCGCGCCCAATATCCACTATTTCATCAGCAGCAAGCATAATATCCTCATCATGCTCTACCACTACCACTGTATTTCCAATCTTCTGAAGATTGCGCAATACGCCAATCAGTTTCTCAGTGTCTCTTGAATGAAGTCCAATAGAAGGTTCATCAAGAATATAGAGAGATCCAACAAGTGAACTTCCAAGAGAAGTGGCAAGATTAATGCGTTGGCTTTCTCCTCCGGAAAGAGAAGAGGAAAGACGGTCGAGAGTCAAATAGCCAAGGCCGACTTTATTTAGGAAATCGAGTCTACTTCTAATCTCAATAAGCAAGCGATTTGCTATAGCTGTATCTTCTTCGTTAAGTTGAAGAGAATCAAAGAATTTTTGGAGTTCTGATATAGGCATCCTTACAAGTTCTGTGATGCTTTTGCCACCCACCTTAACATACTCTGCATCTTTTCGTAGGCGTGTGCCGTGACAAGTAGGGCATGTGGTGCGTCCCCTGTACCTGGCTTTCATCACTCTGTATTGGATCTTATATTGGTTTTCATCTACCCATTTAAAGAAACCGTCAATTCCTTCCCACTTCCCTTTACCATGCCAAAGAATATCCTTTTCTTCTTGGGATAGTTCCATATACGGCTTATGGATGGGAAATCCTAAGGATGGAGCAAGCTTGATAAGCCAATTTTTCCATTCGCTCATCTTCTCACCTCGAAAACACATTACAGCGTCTTGATATACAGATAAGGTCTTATCAGGAATCACAAGGTCTTCACTTACACCCAAAACTTTTCCAAATCCTTCGCAAGTAGGGCATGCGCCATAGGGATTGTTGAAGTTAAACATAAGGTCGGTGGGTTCGCGAAACTCAATGCCATCGGCAGAAAACTGTCGGGAAAACTCGCGTTCATTGACACCATCCTCACCCCAAATCTTTACTATACACTTGTCTCTGCCTTCGAAATATGCAGTCTCCAAAGAATCGGTGAGTCGGGCTATCTCATCCTTTTCGCCATTTACTGAGAGACGGTCGATCAATAGTCTATATGTCAAAGCTTGTTCTTCTGAAAGAGAACCACTGCCAATTTTCTCAACCACCTCGGAGATGTCTTCAAAACGTCCGTCTTTCTCCAGCCTTGAATATCCTTCTTTCCTGTAAATTTCAAGTTGGGTGAGGATGTTTCTCCCTTCAGGCACATTTAACTGAATTAAAACCGCAAGACGAGTTCCTTCCGGCAAAGAAAGAATCTGTCGCACCATCTCCTCAATAGTCTCACGCTTCACTTCTTTGCCGGTGACAGGAGAAATAGTGTGTCCTGCGCGAGCGAAGAGCATACGCATATAGTCATATATTTCAGTTGAAGTGCCGACGGTGCTTCGTGGATTGCGAGTGTTCACTTTCTGCTCGATTGCAATCGCAGGTGGTAGACCTTTGATATAGTCGCACTCTGGCTTTGCCATTCTGCCCAGGAATTGGCGGGCATATGCCGACAGGCTCTCCACATATCGACGCTGCCCTTCTGCATAGAGGGTATCAAAAGCAAGCGATGACTTTCCGCTTCCGCTGACTCCGGTCATCACTATAAAATTGCCGATAGGAAGAGAGAGGTCAACATTCTTAAGATTGTTGACCCTTGCTCCTTTTATTTCAATTTGTCGTTTACTCATAACATAATTATATAGCAAAAACCGCGCCAATTTTGCTATTCGTCATCATCATCGTCATCTTCCCAGTCGAGGAAGTATGTGTCTGCATAAGAATCCTCTTTGAATCGCGACATCTCGCGGCTGTCTCTTTTTGTAGGACGCCCCATACCTTTGCGACGATCTATAAATCCGGATATCTTAGTCATCTCCAGGAGATCATATTGGCTTTGTGGCGTGAGATTTTCGAGGTAGTCAGCCACAAGTTTGGCACCGAGACGATTCTGAGTGGTTGCTTTGACGCGGAATGTATATGTGATAGGTGGTTTTCTGACTTCAATGATATCACCTTCTTTTATGGCTCTTGAAGGTTTCACTGGAGCTCCTCCCATCATCACTCTTCCTTTCTTGCATGCATCCGTAGCTATCGTGCGAGTCTTGAAAACTCGCATAGCCCAAAGCCATTTGTCAATTCTTACTTCCATCAGTCTTCAATCGGAGATGTTTTCTTTAAGAGCATCACTTGCTTGCCATTGCTTCCCAAGAAAGCAATTTCATCAGCATTTATTTTCTCAGCAGTCACAGCCTCTTCGAGAGCCATAGTCATCCTTGTCTCCCATCCGGAGTTAGGACAAGCCATTCTTGTCATTGCAATCTTTGAGAAAGAAATGGAGTTGGCTGCATCCATGTCTGTTTCAAGTTCACCATTGATTATATTGCATCCTGTGTTGCCATGCATCTTCTTTTCATCAACGTCGAGGGCAATCTTCATATCTTTAATATCGACTGCTTCCCCATCGATGGCTTTTACAGCCCAAGTGCCATCCAAGAAATGGAAATCACGATGCATCAACTGCATCACCTCTCTGCCTCCTGCATCGTATAATCTCAAGATGCTTTCAGAATCTTTCCCATTTTCCATAGAATAACTTGCGGTAAGCCCGAGTGCCTCTCCAATTTCAGTGTCGGTGATATTGCTGTCGCCGCAAAGCATCATAGTAGTGGCGAGTTGACTGAACGAGAGAGTCTTGTCGGAATAGTTTGATTTGAAGAAGCCATTTATGATGTTACACCCGTTATTTCCATAAATACGACCCTCATTGGGCACGAACTTTATGAACGGTGCCGTTTCTCCTATTGCTTTCTTTCCCAATACTGACTCTATGGCCCAATCGCCGGTCAGTGTGCCATTGACCTGAGAATTGGCTATTTCTTCAAGTTTTTCTTTTACATCAGCGATAGCATTATCAGTTTTTTTCTCCACTTTTTTAGTTTCTTTCTTTGTCTTGTCTTTCAAAGTTGTTGCATCTTCTTTGCCGGATTCTACCCAGCCTTGAATACCTTTACCGCTACCTTCGTAATTTGTAGAGGGTTTAAAAATTGAACAACTCGATGTCCCAAAAAGCATTGCAAGCCCCAAGGCTGCAACCATTACGTTATTTCTATTTTTCATTTTTTCAAATTTTAGAGATTTGCAAAATTAACAAAAAATTTTCTTTTATCCAACCATCAATCACCCCAATGCTTTCTTAGAGGGTATTTCACCGGACGCATAAGCAGTCGAAGCGATGTGGAGTAAGTGCAATAGTTCCATATCCAGTTGAGAAGAACTGTTACTTTAGTTCTTACTCCCAGAATACTTATCAGGTGAATTGCCATCCACAGCCACCAAGCAAACCTTCCGGCAAATGTCATCTTGCCAATCTGAGCAATAGCTTTATTACGTCCGATTGTAGCCATTGTGCCCTTATCGTTGTATTTGAAAGGAGTTGTCATCTCTCCCCTATTTAGGTTGGCTGCAAGATTCTTGGCTTGCTGTATGGCTGGTTGGGCCACCTGTGGATGTCCATTTGGATATTCTTCTGTCTGCATTAATGCGATGTCGCCTATTGCATATAGAGAATCTGCTCCTTTGACTTGATTGAATTCATCGACTATGATTCTGCCTCCTCTTCCAATCATTTCTGAAGGAATGCCTGGCATGGGTTCCCCTTTCACTCCGGCGGTCCAAATCAGGGTCTCCCAATATTCTTCATGACCATCTGCAAATGCCACCATCTTATTATCGTAGCCTTTCATTACAGTATTCAGACGAATGTCTACCAAAAGTTGACTCAGATAGACGTAGGCTTTCTGGCTCAATTTTGGATCGAAAGCAGAAAGAAGACGGTCTGCACCCTCCACAAGAGTAATTGTCATATCATCTGGATTTAACTCTGGGTATTCTCTTGGAAGCACATCTCGTTTCATTTCGCCAAGAGCCCCGGCAATCTCAACTCCAGCAGGTCCTCCACCAATAACGAGGAAACTCAACAACTGTTTTCTGCGTTCCGGATCTTTTTCAAGACATCCGCGCTCAAGTCGGTCGAGTATTTCATCGCGTGTATGGCTTGCCTCTCCGGATGTTTTGATTCCGAAGACTTTTTCATCCAGGCCTTCCATACCGAAATAATTGTTGGTTGATCCGGCTGCTATTACGAGTTTATCGTAGTTGATAGTCTCATAACTTGTCTCTATGCTTTTTTTCTCAAGATCGATATTTTTGACATGTCCCATATGATATGTCACATCCCCTCTCGTCTTTTTAAATTCCCTACGGAAAGGGAAAGATATACTTGGCACATCGAGAGCCGATGAAGCAATTTGATAGAAAAGTGGTGGGAATGAATGATAATTGTGTCTGTCTACCAACTTTACTAAGTATTTCTTTTTATCGATACGCTTTGCCAGATTCATACCGGCAAAACCACCGCCAATAATCACGATTGTCTGTTTTTCCATAATTTTTTATTAATTCAACTTTCGCTTGCGTGAGGAGGAATATTGAGATAGTTGCTAATAAGAAAATCCTTTTTCGGGAAATCTTATTGTCTTTTTACAATATTAACAACATTCTGAACCTATTTCAGGTTTGCAAAATCCAAAAAAACTTGCTAACTTTGCCATATGAAATGTGTACGCATCTTATATATTCTCATCATATCCCTCATTGTTCCTGCGGGAATTAATGCTCAGATCAATGCTGATCAAGTGATCACTATCGGAAGAAATGTTCTTTCGATGGATGACTACATGCTTGCCATCCAATATTTTAATCAAGCAATCAAAGCAAAGCCATATCTTGCAGATCCTTATTTTTTCCGGGGTCTCGCTAAAATGAATCTGGAAGATTATGTAGGCGCGGAACTTGACTGCACGGAGGCTATAAACCGAAATAAATTCAAGACCGAAGCTTATAAACTCCGTGGGTTTGTAAGACAAACAATGGGTCTCGACTCCCTTGCTATCGAAGACTATAATGAGGGTTTGAAATATGATCCAACAGAAAAATACTTTCTGTTTTATAAGGGTGTCGCGCTCACATCAATGAAAAAATATGACGATGCTCTCACTACTCTGTCCAATCTTCTTCGCTTATATCCCCGATTTGAGGAAGGATATGCTGCCCGCGCATCTCTTAATCTTCAAAGAGAAGACACCGTAGCTGCATTGGATGATGTAGAGAAAGCATTGAAACTCAACAGGGCGTTGCTCAATCCATATCTGATTAGGGCAGATATTGAAAGCAACAGAGGAAATTGGGAAACAGCTTTGGCTGATATGGAAGAAGCCGTCAAGCTATATCCTGATGAACCGGGATTATATATAAATCGGGCATATCTGAGATATAACACCGACAATTATCTTGGTGCAATGTCTGACTATAACTATGCCCTACAACTTGATTCCAAAAATATTGCGGCTCTATTCAACCGTGCCCTTCTGCGATTTGAAGTCAAGGACCTCATTAACGCAAAAAAGGACTTTTCATCAGTTCTTGACCTCAATCCTCAAAATTTCCATGCCCTCTACAATCGAGGACTTGTTGAGCTCGAATCAGGAGAATACAAGGAAGCGCTTGCCGACTTCAAAAGCATAGCGCGCAAATATCCAAATTTCTATCCTGTATATTATGCTATTGCCGAGACAGAAAGAAATCTCGGAAATCTTAAAGCAGTTGGCGCAAATGTTAACTATGCAGAGAGCCTGGTTAGGAAATATGTAGCAAATCCTGAAAGCAATCCATTAGACCGCCCGACGATTGCTGCCGGAACTCCACGGAATGCCAATAAGACGCCGGATGGAGAAGAAGAGGATGAAAACGAGGTGATGGACAGATTCAACCAACTCGTAACAATGAATGAGATTCCTCAGACGCAATTATCATATAATGAGCGAATCAAAGGAAGAGTACAAGATCGTAACGTCTCTGCAGAACCTGAGCCGCTATATTTTATTTCTTTTAATCCATCTTCAGAATCTCTTGGAGGGGTCACTAACTATTTTCGTGAATTGGATGCATTCAATAGAGGACGATATATAACTCGGACTCTTTATCTTGCTCCTCTTAATAATGTAATGTCTGAATCTGATTATGAATCGCTTTTCAAACTTGCTGATGATTATGGGTCAATAATTGCGAGCAGTGGCAACAAAGTGCGTCCCGCAGACAGAATGGCTCGAGGAGTAGCTTTGTCTATGTTGAAAAACTATAAGGCTGCTATTGAAGATTTTGATGCAATTATTGCCTCAAACCAAGAATTTACTCCGGCATATATAGCAAGAGGAGTTGCGCGTTATGAAGATTCCAAGACTCAGGAAGATCAAAGATTTGCTATGCAAGGGATTGCAATGGCGGCAGCCGACTTCGACACTGCCACCAGACTGAATCCACGATTGCAACACGCATGGTATAATAAAGGATATATCCTTTACACCCAACGTGATTATACTCAGGCTGCCGAATGCTTTACAAAGGCCATAGAACTTGACCCTGATTTTGGAGCAGCGTATTATAATCGCGGACTATGTGAACTCTCGTTAGGGAAAAAGAGCGAGGCTTTTTCCGACCTCTCAAGAGCTGGCGAACTTGGAATATTGCCAAGTTATAATATTCTCAAGCGGATGAAATAAATATTTTATGAAAACGATATTCAAGTTGTTAGGAGGGCTTCTGTTGGGAGGTTTGTTAGGTCTTCTCATAGGCGGACTGGTAGTAGTGCTTTTTACTGACACTACGTGGAGTGAATATATTCAAAAATATTATTCCATCGACATTTCTGAAGGTCTTGCTGTATTCTTTGTGGCCATCTGTTCACTTATCGTATCTCTATTGATAATTATTCCTATTCACGAACTTGGCCATCTTGTCTGTGGGCTTTTGACTGGATATAAGTTTGTGAGTTTCCGAATATTTAATTGGACATTCATAAAAATTGATGGAAAAATACGCATCAAGAAATTCGCAATTGCCGGCACAGGAGGACAGTGTTTGCTGACTCCTCCGGATCTTCCACTTGAGAAGATTCCTACAGGTTGGTATAACTTCGGAGGAGTTCTTGCCAATATCATCTTGCTGCTTATTGTCATTCCTTTCTTTTTTCTTGACCTTAATCCATTTGTGGTGGAAGCTCTTGCTGTATTTGCCATGATTGATACAATCATGATTCTTATGAATGGCATCCCGATGCAGGCCGGGGGCATAGGCAATGACGGATACAACATAAAATTACTGAAGAATAATCTTCTCAGCAAACAAGGAATCGTAAATCAACTTCGCGCGAATGCCCTTATTCAGGATGGTATCCGACCGAAGGATATGCCCGATGCGCTTTTCTCTAATCCAAAAGATATTAATTACAAAAATGCCCTTGAAGTCTCCATTCCTTTGATGTATACAAGTCGGATGATCGACAATTTTCAATATGAAGAAGCTCTATACGAAATGGAGTCTCTTTATTCCCACAAAGAAGAGATAATGCCGCTATATGTTAAGGAGATAGCATGTGAACTTGTTTTCCTGTATCTTCGCACTGGCAATCTCGATAAAGCTGAAGCTCTTCTCGATAAAGACCTTAGGAAATATATCGACACCTATCGGAAGACAATGTCATCGAAAGAGAGGATTCTTGTGGCTATCGCTCTATATCTTGACAAAGATGAGGCAAAAGCGAAAGAAATATATGAAAAATTCAATTCTCGCAAAGACCAGTATCTCCTGCAAGGTGAAGTGAAAAGCGACCTTGCAATAATCCAAGACATGCTAAAAACAGAACTATTATGAAAAAAGACTATTTCTCAAATCGCGTTACTGTCAGAAACTATTCTAAAAAACATATACCTGAGGAGCTTTTAGATAGTATCCTCGAAAAAGCGATGCGTGCACCAACTTGTGGCAACATGCAACTTTATAGTGTCATCGTAACCCGAGATAAGGCAAATCTTGAAAGGCTTGCAAAAGAGCATTTTAATCAACCTGCGGCAACGGGTGCCGATGTGATCCTGACTATTTGTGCTGACTTCAACCGCTTCACTCAATGGTGTGAGGCAAGCAATGCAAAACCTGGTTATGATAATTTCCATTCTTTCATGATGGCACTGACTGATGCAGTGATTTATGCACAGCAGATTGTCACTATCGCTGAGATGGAAGGTCTCGGAACATGCTATCTCGGCACAGTAAACTATAATGCAAAACAAATCTCAGAACTACTCCAACTTCCAGATCTCGTAGTCCCCGTTGCATCCTTGTCTCTCGGATTTCCGGCTAACGAATCAGAGGAGCAATGCGAGCGTCTGCCACTCAATGCAATAAGGCATAATGAAACATACAGAAAAGATTCAAAAGAAGAAATCCTGGATCTTTTCAAGGCAAAAGATGACTTCGAGGCCAACAAGAAATTTGTAGAAGAAAACAAAAAAGAGTCCTTAGCCCAAGTATTCACAGATATCCGCTATCCGGAATCAGTCAATACCTCCGTCTCAGCCTCCTTTACCGA